>JAZUPU010000022.1:0-4900 GCA_045605325.1 Elusimicrobiaceae bacterium | reverse complement strand
TGCAATCCCGGGACCCATTATATATGTCAAGATTTAGGAGCATTTACCAAAGTACCGTGTGAAAAAGTAGGGATGACTTGGGCGAACACAAACAGCACTTGTTATGTAGATGAAGAAGCCAGGTGTAAAGGATTATATGATAACAGTATGTGGAAAAATAATTACGGAATCTGTGGGTATAGAAATGAAAATAATAAAGAAATAAATGAAGGTATGGAATGTGTTGCAGCTAATCAAGGTTTTTGTACTGGGTCTATAGTAAATAGCGGAGGTATATGTAGATCTAATAATGCTTATGCATGTAATGGTTCAACTATAAATGCAGGAGGAATTTGTACTACAACGGGTCCAGAGAGTTGTCAAAATGTCCTAATTAGAAACGGAGGAGAATGTACAGGGTACAATAGCTCTCCTTGTAAGAATGCTATTGTAGAAACAGGAGGGGTGTGTTCTTCTAGCGTAAATGGTGGTTGCTACCAAGCAATCGTGCAAGGCGGTACTTGTAGCGGAACATGTGCGAATGCTAAAGTATCAAATTATGGCATTTGTTCAGGAAAATGCGACGGTACCACGCTAACAGAAGGAAGCATTTGTACAGGTAATTGTAGAGGTGCAAGTGTTAGCGATGGTAGCATATGTTCGGGTAATTGTGCTGAAACCAATGTAACCGAAGGTGGTATTTGTACAGGGAATTGTCAGCTTGCTAGAATAGGAGACGGTGGTATATGTATGTCAAGTGCAACAAATCAATGTGGAGCTAATAACTCATCCAGAGCATTATATAGCGGTACAGGTTGTTGTTGTGGTAATTATTGCGGCGCAAAACCAAAATGTGATGCTGACACTTGTACAGACGCATTAGCCAGATATAATTCGGTTTTAGAATCATTTCACTAATAATTTTGTTTTTTACTAAAGTATTTCAATCACAAAAAGCCCTCTTAAAAACAAGGGGGCTTTTAGTAAAAAAAATTTTAATTGAAATTTTACAATTGATAATTTATCTGCAAACAATGAAAACTGCAGCTTTCCTATTTCTCTCTAAAAATGCTAAAATATATAAGTAATCTATAATCTTAAGGAGATTCACATGCCACAAAAATTAACAGCAATGGACGGCAACACTGCAGTTGCACATGTCGCCCATGCTACCAATGAAGTTATTGCAATTTACCCTATCACCCCATCTTCAACAATGGGTGAAATTTGCGACGCAAAAAGCGCAAAAGGGGAAACAAATATTTGGGGTAATGTCCCCGTTGTAGCGGAATTACAGTCCGAAGGCGGTGCTTCCGGTACAGTACACGGCGCATTATCTGCCGGTGCTTTAACCACAACTTTTACCGCTTCCCAAGGTTTACTTTTAATGATTCCCAATATGTTCAAAATTGCGGGCGAACTTACACCGACGGTTTTCCATGTTTCCGCACGTGCTATTGCAACACATGCACTTTCAATTTTCGGCGATCACAGTGACGTTATGGCAGTCCGCCAAACAGGTTGGGCAATGCTTGCAAGTTCCAATGCCCAAGAGGCAATGGACTTTGCATTAATCGCCCAAGCAACAACCCTTGAAGCACAAGTTCCGTTTTTACATTTCTTTGACGGTTTCAGAACATCCCACGAACTTAATATGGTTGATGTAATCTCCAAAGAAACAATGAAGGAAATGATTGATGATAATTTAGTCGCAAAATACCGCGAAAACGCAATGAACCCGGAACACCCGACTATCCGCGGTACCGCACAAAACCCCGATGTTTATTTCCAAGGCCGCGAAGCCGTAAACAAATACTACTTAGCAACCCCTAAAATCTTAAAGAAATATATGGACAAATTCGCCAAATTAACCGGCAGACAATATGATTTATATGAATATGTCGGTGCAAAAGATGCGGAAAAGGTCGTCGTAATTATGGCTTCCGGTGCAGATGTTGCACAAACCGCAGTTGAAAATATGCCCGGTGAAAAAGTGGGTGTCCTTAAAGTAAAACTCTTTAGGCCTTTTGCCGCTGAGGACTTTATTAAAGCATTCCCCAAAACAGTTAAGAAAATTGCCGTTTTTGATAGGACAAAAGAACCCGGCTCAATCGGTGAGCCATTATTTGAAGATGTTTGCGCCGCTTTCTTAACCAAAGAAGCAAAAGAAAAATTTGCAACAACACCTTTAATTATCGGCGGAAGATACGGTATCGGTTCCAAAGAATTTACCCCTGCTATGGTCAAAGCCGCTTTTGATAACTTGGATGCAAAAGAACCTGTTACAAGCTTTATCGTCGGTATCAATGATGACTTGGGCGGTAAATCATTAAAAATCCCTGCTTTCAAGACATCAGCAACAGACGGTACCTTTAATGCTATGTTCTACGGTTTAGGGTCTGACGGTACAGTAGGTGCAAACAAAAATACTATGAAAATTATCAGCGCAAAAAGCGATAACTTTGCACAAGGTTACTTTGTTTACGACTCCAAAAAATCAGGTTCAATGACAACTTCCCACATCCGCTTTGGTAAAAAATATATTCGCGCACCTTATTTGATTGAAGAAGCCGACTTTATTGCATGCCACCTTTTCTCATTCCTTGAAAAGTATGACATTTTGCATAATGCAAAAGAAGGTGCAACTTTCTTAATCAATGCCCCGTATGCTGCAGACCAAGTTTGGGATAAATTACCAAAAGAAGTACAACAACAAATTATTGATAAAAAACTCAAGGTCTACACTATTGACGCTTCCCATATTGCTATGAAAACCGGTATGGGCTCAAGAACAAACACCATTATGCAAACTGCTTTCTTCAGCATTTGCGGTGTAATTGAAAAACAAGTCGCGATAGATGCCATTAAAGAAGCAATCAAGAAAACTTATTCCAAAAAAGGCGAAGAAGTTGTTAAGAAAAACTACGCCGCAGTTGATGCCTCTTTAGACGGTTTACATGAAATTAAATATCCTAACAAAGTTACTTCAACAATTTCAATGCAATCACCTGTTCCTGCAGATGCACCGGAATTTGTGAAAGATGTTTTGGGTAAAATGATTACCTATCACGGTGACACTTTACCTACATCAAAAATGCCCAAAGGCGGCATTTTTCCGACAGGTACCACACAATATGAAAAACGCAATATTGCTTTAATGTGCCCGTCTTGGGATCCGGAAACCTGCATACAATGCGGTATTTGTTCACTCGTTTGCCCGCACGCAGCAATCAGAATTAAAGCATATCAGGATAGTGAACTTGCCGGCGCACCTAAAACATTTAAGTCCGCCGACGGTAAAGCCGATCTTGCCGGTCTTAAATTTACAACACAAGTTGCTGTTGAAGATTGTACCGGTTGCGGTGCATGTATTGTAAACTGCCCGGCAAAAAATAAGAAAGATCCAACCAAAAAAGCAATCAATATGGTTGAACAACTTCCTTTAAGAAAACCGGAAAGCGAGAATTTTAAATTTTTCTTAAACATCAAATCAGCCGATGTTAAAACCAAAAAAGAAACCGTTAAAGGTTCACAATTGCAGAAACCTTTATTTGAATTCTCCGGCGCATGCGCAGGTTGCGGTGAAACACCTTATGTTAAACTCTTAACCCAATTACACGGCGATCACCTTGCCATCGCAAACGCAACAGGGTGTTCCTCAATTTACGGCGGTAACTTGCCGACAACCCCTTATTGCAAACGCGATGACGGTAAAGGTCCTGCTTGGGCAAACTCCTTATTTGAAGACAACGCAGAATTCGGCCTCGGTATCCGCTTGGCTTATGACCAACTTTTTGGTGATGCTATGGCACAACTTAAAGAAATCAAAGCCGAAATCGGCGACGATAAACTTGTTGATGAAATCTTAAATGCCCCGCAACATACAACAGCCGAAATTGATGCACAACGTGCAAGAGTTGCAACCTTAAAGACCAAAACCAAAAATGAGCGTATGCTCGCTTTAGCAGATTATTTAGTTAAAAAATCTGTCTGGATCTTGGGCGGTGACGGTTGGGCTTATGATATCGGTTACGGCGGTTTGGACCACGTTTTAGCAAGCGGTAAAAATATCAAAATTATGGTAATGGATACCGAAGTATACTCAAATACCGGCGGTCAAATGTCAAAAGCAACCCCGATGGGTGCAGTTGCCTTGTTTGCCGCGGGCGGTAAAACAATGCCGAAAAAGGACCTTGGTATGATTGCCATGACTTACGGTAATATCTATGTAGCACAAGTTGCTTTAGGTGCAAATATGAACCAAACCGTTCAAGCACTCGCGGAAGCAGAGGCATATGACGGTCCTGCCTTGGTAATTTGCTACTCACATTGTATTGCCCACGGTATTGATATGAGCAAGGGCTTACTTGAAGCCAAAAAAGCAGTTCAAAGCGGCCGCTGGATCTTATACCGCTTTAACCCGGCTTTAAAGGCACAAGGTTTAAATCCGCTTAAAGTTGATAGCGGTGAACCTATAATTCCTTTGGCTGACTATCTTGGCGGCGAAACACGTTTCAAAAATCTTGCAAAGATGAACCCGGAACGTGCAGCGGCACTTACCAAGATTGCTGAAGAAGAATACGCCTATAAGCGCAAACTCTACAAACAGCTTGCTGCTTTACCGGTAGAAAAAGAAGAAATTAAATAATTCTTTTTTAAAGACAAAGCCCCTGTGTTAGAAATAGCACAGGGGTTTTTATTTGCCTAATTTTATATTTATTTGGATATAATAAACCCAAAGTATACATTTTTTACGACGATAAAAATTTTACTTGACATTTTTTTTTTTTTTTCTTAAAATATATATGTGGCGAAATTAAAAGCGCTGTATAAATTAAACAGGAGGAAGTATATGAAAGAAAATGTAGTAAAGAAAGCAGTAAAAAGTAATAATGGGTTCACACTAATTGAATTATTAGTT
>JAZUPU010000021.1:0-10674 GCA_045605325.1 Elusimicrobiaceae bacterium | reverse complement strand
TTTAATATCTTTTTTATGATTATTAAAAAATTTACTTGATATTTGTAATCTACCTGAATTTGGATTATATTGGGCATTAGTCCAATTTCTATGATCTTGCTTATGTCCTTTAGAAAAATCTATTTCTTCCAAAAAATAACTCTTTATTTGCTTAATAATAATTTTACGTTCACAATTCTTTTTTGAATTGCCAAATGAATAGCATACTTTTAATACCAAAAAACACTTAATTTGTTGGGGGTCAGATTTTACGTAATCATTATGTAACATATTTATAGCTGCGACCCCAGTATTATTTTTTTTATCCGCCTTTATATTTATTAATGACTTTATATTGTCTTTAATTGTAGCAATACAATCATAACTAACTTTAACAGTAGATGAATTTTTGTGTCTAATAATCCTATAATCTTTTGGTAATTGGTGTGATTTTGTATATATTTCCAATTTAGATACCAAAAATTCTTCCATTAGATATCCAATGGCTGTAGAAGATTCTATACAATTATCTTTATTATTCAGCAAATTTAGTTCCTCTATTTTTAATAAAAGTTCATTTCCATATACTTTAAAAATATTACGACAATATGTTTCTATTTTATTTTGAAAATCTTTAATACTATCAAAATAATGTGTTTCTTGTGTATTCATTTTTATTTACAACCTCCATAGATTTATATATTGCTATCCCAATGGCTTTGCCCAATAATGGAGGGACCGCATTTCCAATTTGTACCAATTGCCATTTTTTGGAACCCTTAAAAATAAAGTCATCTGGAAAAGATTGCAATGCCGCAAGTTCCCTCGGAGTCATTACTCTATTATAAATTGGGTGCACATTAACTCCACCATGATTTTCCTTTACCGTAGGAGATGGTTTGTTAGCATAAACTCTTTTCCAAGCATCGGAATAATTTTTATATAAAGATTCCCCCTGTTTTAATCTAGATAATTTTGATACTATTTCTTTACTATGTTTAGTAAATATATGATTAATACTTTTATCTTCCTTAGTGTTTGAGAAATGATTAATTGTATCAATTACATTCTTATACTGAGCAGGTGTATATATCGCTTTAGGATGGTAGTTAATTTTTCCAATTCTATTACCTATAAAAATTACTCTTTTTCTTAATTGAGGAACCCCATAATCCGCAGCATTTAAAATGGTAACATTTATATTGTATCCTATATTAGTATAGTCATTTATAATTTTCTTTTCTATCCTACCATTTAACATAGAACGTAATCCCGGAACATTTTCCATTAAGATAAAATCCGGCTTAATAACGGACACTATTTCTAACATTTCTCTATATAAAGAATTTCTTTTATCTTCAACTACTCTAAGTCCTGCCATACTAAATCCCTGACATGGAAAGCCACCAGCAATCAAGTGTATATGTTTATTGGCAATTTGTTTATATAAATTCTCTTTTGTTTCTTTTAAACAAATATCTCTACTTTCTATCAGTTCATTAAATCCTTTCTTTTCAATGAAATTATACCTATAAGTATCTACCGCGCATTGCATAATTTCTACGCTAGATACTGGATTAAATCCTGCCATTACAAGTCCACAAGATAATCCTCCTGCCCCTGCGAATAAATCAATAAAATTTAGATTGGAAATATCTTTTTTATTTTTCCAACCATCAATTCTTATCATTTCTCGCGAAATATCAACCCAATTAATATTATCCATATACTTAACTTCTTTTAATTTTATCTGTAAATTTTTTGAGCCATTTATTTTGCGGTATTTTGCCGATTATTTGACCCTTTTCAAACCATAAACCTTCGCCGCGGCCGCCTGCTATGCCAAAGTCGGCATCGCGCGCTTCGCCGGGGCCGTTAACAATACAACCCATAACTGCAATTTTTTTGCCTGTTGATTTTTTAAGCAAAACAGGATCGGAATAAATTGCTTCTTCAAGTTTTGCAACTTCTTTTGCAAGTTCCACTTGCGTGCGCCCGCAAGTCGGGCAAGAAATTATATTTGGTCCGAATTCACGCAAACCGAGTGCTTTTAAAATTTCGTATGCACAACGCACTTGCTTTCTTGGGTCTTCGGTTAAAGATACGCGTATTGTTGCGCCGATACCTTCGCCGAGTAAACGGCTTAAAGCAATTGCGCTTTTAACTGTACCTGCCATAAAAGTTCCAGCTTCGGTTAAGCCGATATGTTGCGGCGCGGCGCACACTTTGGCAAATTCCTCGCAAGCCAAAACGGTGCGGTTTAAATTATCTGATTTAAGTGAAACCAAAAAGTTTTTAAAATTAAGGCGTTCCAAAATATTTACGTGTTCAAGTGCTTCACGCACCATAATTTGCGCCCATTTTTTATCGCTCCAATTCGGTGTTCCGCTAAACTTTTTAAGTTCCTTTAGTGAACCTGCATTTACGCCGATTCTAATCGCAAGCCCTTTATCTTTGCATGCCTTAACAACTTCTTTTGTTCTTTCCGCGTCGCCGATATTTCCGGGGTTTATGCGTATTTTGCTAACACCTTGTTTAATGGCCTCTAGTGCAAGTTTATAATCAAAATGAATATCCGCAACAAGCGGTGTGTGAATTTTTTTGACGATTTTACCAAGTGCCAAAGCCGCGTCCATATCAGGCACAGCAACGCGGTTAATTTCACATCCTGCATTTTCAAGCATAATGATTTGTTTAACTGTTGCGGCAGCGTCGCGTGTATCTGTATTACACATTGCTTGCACGCGGACAGGGTTTTTACTGCCTAAAGTATAAGGACCTACTTTGACGGTGCGTGTTCTTTTAAAATCAGTCATTTTGTACCTCTTGCGTATTTTCTTGTACATTTTCTTGCGCGGTTTCGGTTATTGCGGTTTTATCCGTTCCGCGTTTTCTTAGGCGACCTATATCTTGATAGGTTGCAAATAAAACAAGCCCGATTAAAATGAAAGCACCCACGCCGCAGGCATTATTTAAGACCTTTTCCGTCGGGCGTTTGCCTGTAATGCCTTCAATTATAAAAAATACGATATGCCCACCGTCTAATATTGGTATCGGAAACAAATTAAACATACCTATTGCAACTGAAATTAATGCAATTAAAAAGAAATAATCTTCCGCACCGTTATGCACGCCTTTGCCGACAAGTTCAAAAATACCAATCGGTCCTGCCATATCGGGTGCTTGTTTATGGTAAATCTTTTCGGCAATAGTTACAAGTGAAAGTTTAGTCCAATAATAACATTGATAAGCAGCCATACTTATACTTTTAAAAACGCCGATTTTTTCATAAGTCGGCTCTACGACAATGCCGAGTTTTCTTGTTTCATCAAGTACGATATTTATGGATGTTTGTACGCCTTTTCTTTCATAAGTTAAGTCGACAGAAGGCAAGTTCTCTTTGTTAGCTGCATCCAAAGCAAGCAATAAATCTTTCCAATTTGCGATATTTTTATCATTAATTTTTGTGATATTATCGCCAGCCATTAAACCTACGGTTGCAGCAGGGTAACCGTCTTTAACTTCGCCCAAAATTGAAGGTACTTTTGAAGGGTTTGTTACGGGCATACCGACAAGTAAAATAATAAAGAAAAATATTATAAAAGCAAGAACATAGTTCATCCCTGCACCGGCAAAAACCATAATTGAGCGCGCCCACCAGGGTTTGGCGGCAAATTCGTCGTCTGATTTTATTTCCACTTCCCTAAAATATGCCTCGCCTGCAGGTTTGACATAACCGCCCAAAGGAATAGCGCGGAGTGAAAATAAAGTTTCCTTTTTCCCCTTCCATTGTTTTAAAAGTTTACCAAAGCCGATGGAAAATTCTTCCACCCTGATACCGAGCAAGCGGCAAGCGATGAAATGCCCCCATTCGTGCACGATAACGACAAGCCCCAAAGCAAACACTATACCGAAAATTGACACTAATGTATGCCAACTGAAAAGCCATAAAATTTTAGCCCAAATTAAATTTAAAAATTCCATAAATTACTTAACACACTCCTTTTATATATAGATATATTATAGCAATTTATGAAAGATTAACCATAAAAATGCTATACTTTTTGTGTAGGGTTTAATACCCCTAAAAAAATTTAATGTTTTTGGGACCGTATGAAGAATACGGTGTACTAATGAAAATTAGGACATCTGGACCCCGAAAGCAGCCAATAGCATTTTTGCTTTGTTTGCCACCTTACGGTGGCAAACTATGGCTGTACGGTTGGGTTTCGTCCAGATGGCCCGAAGTACAGCCTTTTTCATTTGGTCCGAAACGCAAAAAAGGAGAAAGCAAAAATGAAGAAAGAAAAAAATAGTAAAGGTTTTACTTTGCTTGAACTGCTGGTAGTTGTTTTGATTATTAGCATATTGGCGGCTATCGCCTTACCGCAATATAAAATGGCAGTTGCAAAAGCCCATATAAGCCGTTTATTGTTGTTAATAAAACGTATTGAAAATTCCCAGCAAATTTATTATATTCAAAATAATTCTTTCACAGGCAATTTCTCTGTTTTAGATATAGATTGGCCCTCTGATGTTAGTATATCCCTAACTAAAGTTAATGGAGAATATTTTTCTTGTGAAAGAGGATATAATAATGGAAGAAATGATTCCATATATTGTCGAGATAAAAAATATTCTTTAAGCTTAGAAAAATATTACAACAGGCAAATTACATGGTGTTGGTTTCATAATGAAACGGCTAAAAAGATTTGTCAAAATCTTTGTAAAGTTAATAATTTAACAAATACTGACGGTTGTAGAATACCTAATTAAAACCCCGCACTCAGAAAATCAAGCGCGGGGTAAATTTTTAGGTTTTAGTGTGTTGTTATTTAGTGGTTTGAGCACCGGCTACAACACCTTCTAAAAACTCTTTTCTTAATTCTTGCCGTTTTGCTTTTCTTGCTTGTTTTAAGATCTCAACAATTTCTGTATGACCTCTAGAAGCAGCCAATATTAAAGCCGTCCTACCAGCATTATTCTGAATATCTAAATTAGCACCTGCTTTTACTAAGATCTCAACAATTTCTGTATGACCTCTAGAAGCAGCCAATATTAAAGCCGTCTTGCCATAGTTATCCTGAATATCTAAATTAGCACCTGCTTTTACTAAGATCTCAACAATTTCTGTATTACCTGTATCAGCAGCCCGTATTAAAGCCGTATTACCACCTTTATCCTGAATATCTAAATTAGCGCCTGCTTTTACTAAGATGTCAACAATTTCTGTATAATCGTTATAAGCAGCCCAGATTAAAGCCGTCATGCCATTGTTATTCTGAATATCTAAATTAGCACCTGCTTTTACTAAGATGTCAACAATTTCTGTATGACCATAAAAAGCAGCAGCCCAGATTAAAGCCGTCCTGCCATAGTTATCCTGAATATCTAAATTAGCACCTGCTTTTACTAAGATGTCAACAATTTCTGTATGACCGTTATTAGCAGACAGTATTAAAGCCGTCTTGCCATCGTTATCCTGAATATCTAACTTAGCACCTTTATTAATGTATTTTTTAACTGTTTCTTTATATCCGTTTTCAGCAAACCACATCAAGGGTGTTTTACCTTCTTCATTTCGTTTATTAATTTCATCTTGGGTTACAGATTGTTGGACAACTTCTCCGATTTCTGCCTTGAGTTCTTTAAAATCATTTTGGTCTAAGTTCGGCATAGCATAAAGTGCGGAACATAAAACCAATGCCATAAAAGAACTTATAAGTGTTTTTGTTTTCATAATTAATCTCCTATTTATTTTACTGCCTAACCTTAGTTTACACGTTTTATACATACTTAACAAGGGCATTTGGACCTATATTAAGAAGTTATTTAGACCTATATAGAAGTACCCAAAAGGTCCATAATAAAAACCCCGCGTCGGTAAAATAAACGCGGGGTTTCTAAACTTACAAGCAAATATTAATATCTGCCGGCGGAGCCCAAAACATTTTCGTTTTTTGCTTTGTACATGGCAATTAAGTCAGTACGGGCAGGGCCTAAATATTTGCGTGGGTCAAATTCAGCAGGATGTTCTGCAAAGACCTTTCTGATAGCAGCGGTCATAACTAATCTACCGTCGCTATCAACATTGATTTTGCAAACTGCGCTTTTTGCTGCTTTCCTTAATTGTTCTTCAGGAACACCGACTGCATTTTCAAGTTTACCACCGTATTTATTGATGGTAGCAACTGCGTTTTGATCAACGCTTGAAGCACCGTGTAATACAATTGGGAAACCGGGTAAACGTTTTTCAACTTCCGCTAAAATATCAAAGCGGAGTGGTGGAACACTTTCACCGGGTTTAACTTTAAATTTGTAAGCACCGTGGCTTGTACCGATAGAAATTGCCAAAGAATCTACACCTGTTCTTTTAACAAAGTCCTCAACCATGGCAGGATCTGTATAAGTATGATGTTCGGCGGAAACTTCATCTTCAATACCTGCTAAAACACCGAGTTCGCCTTCAACTGTAACATCAAACTGATGTGCATATTCAACAACTTTTTTGGTTAAGGCAACGTTTTCTTCATACGGTAAAGCGGAACCGTCAATCATTACTGATGAAAAACCTGAATCAATGCAATCTTTGCAAAGTTCGAAACTATCACCGTGGTCCAAGTGCAAGGCAACAGGAACGGGGTTTCCTAAAGTTTTCATCATTTCAATTGCACCGCGGCCCATGTAGCGGAGCAAAGTTGCATCGGCATATTTCCTTGCGCCTTTTGAAACCTGTAAAATTACAGGGGAGCGGCTTTCCGTGCAAGCGGTAATAATTGCTTGCAATTGCTCCATATTATTAAAATTGTAAGCGGGTACTGCATAACCTTCTTTCATGGCTTTGGCAAACATTTCCCTTGTGTTGACAAAACCGAGTTCTTTATAAGATACTGCCATAAAAAAACCTCCATTTTTAGTTTTTTATATTGTACAATTTTTAAAGAGGGATTAAAACAGTTTTTTATGGAGCATATTTTTATGGAATTAGATAAAGTAATAAAAACACGCCGTTCCGTCAGACAGTTTGCCGATAAAGAAGTTAAAATGAAAGATATTTTATCTTGCATTGAAGCTGCGCGCCTTGCACCAAGTGCCTGTAACAGCCAACCTACACATTTTGTAATTTTAAACGATAAAAAAATAAAAGAAGATTTTGCCGATACCGTTTTTACAGGCAAATTTTTGCCTTGCAAATTTTTTAAAAACGCACCTGTTTTAGTTGCGGTTTGCGTTGAGCAAAATGCAAATCTTGCCGTCAGAGCAGGGCAAAAAATTGCCGACCGCCCTTTTCATATTACGGACCAGGCAATTGCCGCAGAACACTTCGTTTTAAAAGCAACGGAGCTTGGCCTCGGCACTTGCTGGGTAGGTTGGTTTAATGCAGCAAAAGCACAAGAATTTTTGAAAACCCCCAAAGGTGTGGAAATACAAAATTTAATCGCATTAGGTTACCCGAAAGAAAAATTAAAACCAACAAAACATACACGCAAAAAAATTGAAGAAGTTTATTCTTTAAACAGTTATAAATAGGAGATTAAAATGTTCTTCCAAAAACCCATAAACCAATTAACTTTTGACGATGTCCGCCACTTTTTAAAGCAAGGTCTGCCGGAAAATACTATGCTTGATTATAAACTTTTGCTGCCGAAAAATAACGAAAAGTTTGCCAAAACCATTGCCGCTTTTGCCAATTCTTTGGGCGGTACAATAATTATAGGTGTTAAAGATGAACACGATAAACCAAAGCCACCCTTTAACGGTGTGCAAGTAAACACAAAAATACGCGGGCAAATTGAAAGTATTATTCAAAATTATATTGACCCCATCGTATTTGTTGACATCGCAACTTGTAAAAACCCAAAAAACAATAATATGTTTGTTGTGATAAATATTCCGCAAAGTAATTTAACACCGCATCTCGTCGGACCATTAAAAAGAGCTTATGTGAGGACGGGGCAAGCATCAAGACCGGAAACTATTGTTCACCCGAATAATTTGCCTTGGCTTTTGGATAACCGCCGTAAAAGCAATAATTTGCGCCATATTTTAATTGATAAAGGCGAAGCACATTTTGATAATTATTTGCGTTCTTTAAATAAAGAACCTTCCGAAGTCCGCGGTGTTTGCACTTTGCTTTTAACTCCGATGTATCCGCAAGAACCTTTAAGGGATTATAAGGATTTGCCGTCTATTGCGCGTAAACTTAATTTAAACGGCAATTTTAATACTGTGCAAGACGGGCTTATTTTGCAAATTTCAAAACAAAGCACTTTGGAAATAAATTCTTACGGATTAATTATTTATAAATCCGCTTTAGAAGATAACGGTGTTTTTGATTATAAACGCTTTACCGAAGAAGCCGCTAGTACGCTTAAAATAGCATCTGAATTTTATAAAGAACTTAATTTTATAAGTCCGCTTTTAATGCGTGTTAAACTTGCAAAAGTACGCGGTGCAAATATCAAAATAGGTTCCGCAAAAAAACGCGTTGTGGAAGATTTTATTCGCCTTGAAAAGCAAGTTTACCCGTTGACTTTACAAACAGAGCTTGCGTCTTTTGCACGAGGTATTTTGGAGGAAGTTTCCTGGGCACTTAATTTGATGCCGGATTATTTGTAATTTAGTAAGAATAACTTGTCCAAGTTCCTACTTCGTTTCCTGTTGTTTTGCCGGTCTCTTGTTGGCAAAGGCGGTTTGGTTTATCATTTGAGTTCTGTGAAAAAGAGATGCACCTTCTGAGATCCTTAAAATTTGTATATACGACTTCATATTCCATAGCAACACCGAATAATTTTCTGCTACAAAAAATAGAAGAACCGCCGATATAACATGTAGAACCGTCCGAAAAATTAATTTGGTGTTTATCTCCAGATAAATTTCCGCTGAAATCTATATCTAGGTCACTTAACTTGGTGGTAAAACTGCCACGCATTAAATAGTATCTATTCATAGCACTTTGTATAACACGTGCATTATCTTTTAAAGTTGCAAACTTAGATTTGGCAACTGCCATTTGATATTGCGGTAAAGCAATTGCCGCTAAAATACCGATAATTAAAACAACTACTAACAATTCCAACAAAGTAAAACCTTTTTTATTTTGCATATTTACACCTCTAAAAATAATTTTTGGCTTTGGTAAATAGCAAAATAAGCAAAGAAAAAAGCGACGATATTTACCTAAGCCATTAGCGTAACCTGTGTAAATAACCGCCGCTATCGTACACATAAAATATGTGCACAAAAAGCAACGATTATTTTTAGGACGCTAATGTGCCTTACGGGGATCCCCCGCCCGGCGCAGTACGGACTTGTTCCGTACTTCCCAAAAATAACCTGTACTTTTAGTACTTATAAAAAGTATATCATATTTTGCAAAGTGTTTCTTTGAAAAACTATTAATGAACTTACTTTTTTTATTCCCCTCACCCTTTGTCGTTTTATTTTTGTTGAGGTTTTCCGAAGCAAAAATAAGAAAGGGCGGAGGGTGTCGCATAGCGACGGGTGGGGGTTATCTCTTAAATAGAAGATTACCTTATTTTATCCCCCCTCCGCCTCATAAACTCGGCACCTCCCGCCCGTATGACAAAGCATACGGGTGGAGGCAATATTGAAAAGGCGGCTTTATAGAAAATTCAAATGTAAATTGTAAATTTCATTTCCACTCATAATTTACTATAATAAAAGTATGTTAGAAAATTTCCATAAAGTATCAGGGGTACAAATACTTGCCGCATATATCAAAGATTCACCGCAAAAAGCTGCACTTGCTTTGCAAAGTGTCTCTTTGAGCGAGGCGGTCTTTTGGCTGTCTGCGCTTACTTTGGCGGACTTAACTGCCGTCTTAAACTTTATGGAAGTTAAAAAAGCTGCAGTAATTTTGCGCCGTTTACCTTTAAAACAAGGTGCGCGCACGCTTTTAAGTTTAAATCCGCAAAAAGCCGGGGAGATTTTAAAATATGTTCCCCCCTTCTATAAAAAACGTTTGGAAGGTGAACTTACCCCTGCAGAATTAAAAATTTTTAATGAGGCGAAACTTGCACCGAACAACACTATCACAAGTATCATAAAACCGGCTGTTTTAACTTTTAAAACTGATGCTAAAATCGAAGAAGTTTTGCAAAAAATTAAAACTTTACCTAAAAATAAAATACCGCAAAATATTTATATTTTAGATAAACAAAACCGCCTTTGCGGTATGCTGAAAACTGCTGCTTTGGCAATTTTACCTGTAAATACTTCTTGCGGAAGTGCTATGGAAAAACCACATTTAACATTAAACCTTGAAACAAAAATTACAAAAGCAAAACAAATTTTGACACAAAATAAAATTTCCCATTTACCCGTTGTAAATAAAGAAAATATTTTATGCGGCGAACTTTCTTTGTGGGACTTCCCTCAAGAAAAATCTTATATTAAGAGGTTATTATGCAAATTAAAGTAAAAAAACTTTTTCCAAATGCCAAACTGCCGGTACGCGCACACACAACAGATTCCGGCGCTGATATGTTTGCCTTGCATAAAACCGTTTTACCGCCACACCAAATAACTAAAGTGCAAACAGGTATTGCAGTTGAACTGCCCGAAGGCACAAGCGGTTGTGTTTGGGGTAAAAGCTCTGTTGAAAGCAAAGGCATAAAAGTTATGGCAGGGCTTATTGATTGTACATATCGCGGTGAAATTTTGATTTGTATG
>JAZUPU010000020.1:0-8830 GCA_045605325.1 Elusimicrobiaceae bacterium | reverse complement strand
ATATTTTTTAGTATTTTTTGAAGTATATTCATTTATTTTTGGCTTTTTACGGCGGGCAACTTTGCAGAGTGTTGTAGAAAAAACGAGTGCCAACCTAGTTTTAGGCGGCACTCCCAAAATGATAGTAGCAAATTTTTAAATTTTATGCAATAAACACTTGACGGAACACATATAAAATGTTTTAATTATAATATGTACATTATAGGAGGAGTAACTATGAAACTCAAAATTACAGCAAAAAACATTAAATTAACCGAAGCAATCAAGAATTACAGCCAAACAAAAATCAATAAATTTGAAAAATTTTTTGACGATGGCGCTTGGGTGGAACTTGTTATCAGCGTAGATAAAAAAATCAATCAAAAAGCAGAAATGACTTTGCACGCCGCTAAAAAGAAATTCACCGCCAAAGCTATTGAAGAAAATCTTTACAAAGCAATTGACGGTGCAATCTTGAAAATCGAAGCACAAATCAGAAAAGCAAAAGGTAAAATTCAATCAAAACGCAATGCAAACGTTATACGTGTTGAAGAATTAGCTCCTTACTATAACACAGCATTTAATACCCATAATGAAGTTAGATTTTCCGTTATAAAACAAGTTGAAGTTAGCCCTATGAGTGCGGAAGATGCCGCTGTTGAAATGGAAAAACTCGGCTATACCTTCTGGATGTTTTTAGACGAAGATACCAAGCAAATTAACTTAATTTTCAAACGTTTAGACGGTTCTTACGGTTTAATCCAACCTGTCAAAACGAAATAAATTAAGTCAACAAAATATAAGGTTATTTTATGGCCGAGTTTGAACGAACTATCACAGTTGCAAAACTGATTGAAGATCAAGGTAAAGAATTAAACCTTGAAGTTCTGCTCGGCCAAAAATATGCCGCAAAACGTGAAATTTCAAAAGCAAGTGTAAACCGCCCAGGTCTTGCTATGGATGGGCATCTTGAAAATTTCCGTGGTGAGCTTGTGCAAATAATAGGCCGCGGGGAATATGCTTTTTGTGCAAAAATCTCTTATCAAAAATTAAAAGCAAATTTTAAAAAAATGCTAAGGGCAGATAAAGTGCCTTGTGTTATTGTTACTTCGGGTATGAAGGTATTACCTGCAATAAAACAGGCCTGCCTTGAGGAAAAAGTACCTCTCCTTACCACAAGTATGGATACGGCGATTTTTATCTCCGAACTTATCGCTTATTTAGATGAAAACACTTCGCCGCGTACTCATGTGCACGGAGTTTTAATAAAGGTCTCAGGTCTTGGTGTTTTAATTAGAGGGGATGCCGGTATAGGTAAAAGCGAATGTGCTTTGGAGCTTATCAAACGCGGTCATATTTTGGTTGCTGATGATGTCGTAGAAATTCAAAAAATGCGCGGTGGGCATTTGGTTGGTTCTTGCCCACCGATGCTTCAACATTATATGGAAGTGCGCGGACTTGGTATACTTGATGTCGAACTTTTGTTTGGTGTAGGTTCATCAATAGAATCCGCACCGATAGAAATGGAAGTTAATTTAATTGCTCCTACAGGGGAAATTGACCGCCTTGGTATAGAACAGCAAAAAACAACAATTTTGGGCGTTGAAGTTAACGCACTAACAATACCGGTAACACCGGGCAGAAATTTGGCGGTATTGATTGAAGTTGCGGCATTAAACCAAAGATTAAAATCGCAAGGTATAAGTTCATCAAAAGAATTCAGCAAAAAACTTTTAAGGCAAATGAAAGAAGGCAGAGTTAAAGATGGAAAATAAAAAATTTTTTATTATTACCGGTCTTTCCGGTGCAGGTAAAACACAAGCTCTTAAAATTCTTGGGGATTTTGGTTTTTATTGCGTTGATAATTTGCCGGTTGCCTTAATTAAAGATTTTATTAAATATGTAAATAAAAATTCCGCTTTAACTAAAATTGCGCTAGGTATTGATATAAGGGACGGAGCAAATTTACCTGCCTTTCCCAGTGCGTTAGAGAAAATAAAAGCAAGTGGTTTTGATACTAAATTAATTTTTTTGGAAGCATCTACTTCCGTCCTTCTTAGGCGTTTTTCGGAAACGAAACACCGCCATCCGTTAGAGGAAGATTTGGCTACTGCAATAAAACAAGAAAGGCATCTTGTTAAACCTCTTAAAATCGCTGCAGATGTGATTATTGATACATCTAATACAACTTTGGGGGACTTAAAAGACGAAATTGGCAAATGTTTACAAGTTAAAAGAACACAGGAAATGTTAATTTCCGTAATTTCCTTTGGATATAAAAACGGAATTCCCTTGGAA
The DNA here is from genome assembly GCA_045605325.1 of Elusimicrobiaceae bacterium. Lineage (GTDB taxonomy): Bacteria > Elusimicrobiota > Elusimicrobia > Elusimicrobiales > Elusimicrobiaceae > Proelusimicrobium. Next base: position 6,553 of record JAZUPU010000020.1, on the reverse strand, counting down.
GCTGATTTGGTTATGGATGTGCGTTTTTTAAAAAACCCTTACTATGTAACGAAACTTCGTGATAAAAATGGTCTTGATAAAGAGGTTCAAGATTATATTTTAAAATCACCTAATGCAAAAACTTTCGTTAAAAAATTTACTGATATGCTTGAATATTTGTTACCTAAATATATAAAAGAAGGTAAATCATATTTGACAATCGCTGTCGGTTGCAGCGGCGGTAAGCACAGAAGTGTTTTTATGGCACATTATTTAGCTTTGGCTTTACAAAAACAAGGTTTTAATTGCACCGAAACGCATAGGGATATTGATATAATTAAGAAGGAAGTATGGTAAAAATTATCTTGATTACACACGGTTCTTTGGGTATGGCATTGATTGAAACTGCCTCCGCTATTTGTTGTTGCTGTGATACTAAAAAAGTATTAAGTTTTACTGTCAGCGGTAAAGTGAATTTAGAAGATATAGAAAGTAAAATTAAAAATTCTTTTGATAAAGACGGTACTTTGATTTTAGTTGATAGTTTCGGCGGTACATCTTCAAATATTGCATTAAAGTGTTCCGTAAATCAAAATAATGTTGCCGTAATTTGCGGTGTAAATTTAAGTATGCTTTTATCAGCATTAAATAATCAAACAAAAATGAATTTAAAAGAACTTGCCACTAAAGTTTTAGTAGATGGTAAAAAAGCAATTTTAGATGCAACGGAGTTAATTAAATAATGATAGTCCTAACACGCATAGATAACCGTTTAATACACGGGCAAGTAGTGCAAGGATGGTTACCGAGTTTGGATGTAAGCGAAGTTTTAATTGTTTCCCCTCGTGCATTAAAGACACAGTTTATACAAAAAATGCTCCGTTTATCTTTACCGAGCGGATATAAACTTACTGTTCTGGATGCAAAAGAAGCGGTTAAATATTGCACCCAAAGCCAAGAAAAGCTTTTTGTAATTATTGAGGATATTTCCGTCTTGCATAATATGCTTGAGTCCGGCTTTGCACCAAGTATTATAACTTTGGGCAATACGCAATTTACGGAAGGTAAAAAGCAATATTCGCAAGGGGTATTTTTAAGTGCAGATGAAGTTAAAGAATTGAAAACTTTGGAACAAGAAAAACATATTTCGGTTGAAATTCGTTCTTTGCCGACCTCACTTGTAACTAAATTATAGAGGTATTTATGATTTTATCACTTATAGGTTTTAGTGCTTTGGTTGCTTTACTTGAACTTGATACCACTTACGTGGGGCAATTATTTGTTTCCCGTCCTTTAATTGTCGGTACAATTTTAGGTGTTTTGACAGGCAATTTGTTTTTAGGTCTTCAAGTGGGTATTTTTATTGAGCTTATTTATATTGATTATTTACCTATCGGCGGTACTATTCCGCCAAGCGGTGCAATAAGTGCATCGGTGGCGATACTTATGAATCATTTTTTTGCTATGGATATATATTTTGCATTTTTTATAGGTATAGTTTGCGGGCAAATATTTGTTTTTGTGGAAAGAACTGTGCGTGAAAAGCGTTCAAGCTTTTTAAACAGATTGGAAAAGGCATTAATTGGCAGGAAAGTTTCCTTAAACGAAGTAATGTTTAAAAGTATTGCTGCTGAGTTCCTTGTAGTATTTATTTTTTTAATTTTAAGTATGATAGTTATCGGTCCTTTGTTTAGTTTTATGCATAAGGATATCTCGGAAAAAATACATATCGCTTTCCAATTTTCTTATTATATTGTGCCTTGGGTTGGTTTGTGTGGTTTATTATTCTCTTTCAGCACAAAACCTAAGGAGGATTAAAATGAATATCAATAAAACAAAATATATTTTGCGCTCACTTCTTTTACAGGGTTTTTGGAATTATACAAAAATGCAAAATGTAGGTATGTTATTTATAATGTACCCGTTTTTGAAACAGTTATATTCTTCCAGTGATAAATTTTTAAAACGCGCTATTTTAAGGAATTTAGAAAATTTTAATACCAACCCTGTTATGGTTCCTTTTTGTATCGGTGCTGTAATGAAACAAGAAGAAGTGCTTGCGAAAGTCCAGCACAATGTCCATATTTTTTATGAGCAGGAAAAAGAATGGTTTATAATCCGTTCAAGTATATCTACTACTGTTGCATCACTGGGGGATAGATTATTTTGGTCTACTTTAAAGCCACTATCTTTAGTTATTGCCTTTGCTGTTTTATATTTAGGGCATATATACTTTTTAAATGATGTACCTTCCGGTATTTCTTATTTAACGGTTGCTATTGCTTTGGTTTTATCTCTATTATCTTATAATATACCGGCTTTTATAACGCGTTATAAAGGTTTTACTTTAGGTTATGAGGGTAATGAGGAAAACTTTTTCGGTCTTATTGAATTTAATTGGAATAAAACAATAAAAGTTTTAAAAACTTTGGGTCAAGTATTAACTTTATTTGTTTTTATTCTTGGGCTTTATCATTATTTTTCAGGTATGGAAATTGATGTACATTTAATAACAAAGGTCGCACTTTTATCAGCTTTTATAGTGCTTAGTATTTTTATTAAAAAGTGGAATATTCCAAGCATTTATTTATATTTAGGTTCGGTTTTTGTATTTGCCGTAGTGGCTTTATTTTCATAGGATAAATTGTGATTACAGATAAAATTACCATAGTTAATCGTTTAGGGATTCACGCAAGACCTGCGGCTTTAATTGCCCAAGAGTCGGGCAAATTTAAGAGTGCGGTTTTGCTTATTAAAGACGGTATTGAAATTAATGCCAAAAGTATTATGGGTGTTATGATGCTTGCAGCCGAAAAGGGTTCAAAACTTGTTTTGACTATTACCGGCCCCGATGAAGCTGAAGCTCATAAAGCCCTAAAAAAAGTTTTTAAAACAATTTCCGAAGAAGACAAATATATCTAGTTTATGGAAAAAATTCGTAATTTCTCTATTGTAGCCCATATTGACCACGGCAAGACCACACTTTCAGATAGAATTTTGGAAGATACCGGTGCTGTTCCAAAACGCAAAATGCAGGCCCAGCTTTTAGATGCTATGGACCTTGAGCGTGAACGCGGTATAACTATCAAAGCAAAAGCAGTACGCATCAAATATAAAGATTATATTTTAAATTTAATTGACACTCCGGGGCATGTTGATTTCTCTTATGAAGTTGCCCGTTCTTTGCGTGCTTGCGAAGGTGTTTTACTTTTGGTAGATGCTTCGCAAGGTGTTGAAGCACAAACAGTTGCGCATGCACACTTGGCACAAAGTTTGGGGCTTAAAATTATACCTGTAATCAATAAAGTGGACCTTAACCAAAGTGATGCCGATATCACCGAAGAACAAATTTGGGAGGTCTTAAAAGAACCTATTTTAGCGGAACGCGTCAGCGCAAAAACCGGTCTTGGTATTGAGCATTTAATTGATAGAATTATTACAGATTTACCTGCCCCGACCGGCAACCCAAAAGCCAAAACGCGTGCTTTGATTTTTGATTCTTATTATGATGCTTTCCGCGGTGTTATTATATATGTCCGTATGGTGGACGGTGTTATAAAAGCAGGTGACACTTTAAAACTTATGGCATCAGGATTTACTTCCAAAATTGAAGAAGTCGGTTTCATGACACCGAAACTTCAAAAGAGTGATAAACTTGAAGCAGGCGAAGTGGGCTATATTATAGCCGGTATTAAAGATATTCATCAGGTGCAAGTGGGGGATACCGTTACCGTTGCCGCTGCCCCTGCCGAAACTGCACTTGCCGGATATCAAGAGGCAAAACCGGTGGTGTTTGCAAGTATTTTCCCGGTGGAAACAACCGATTATCCGCTTTTAAGAACAGCTATTGAAAAGTTAAATTTGTCCGACAGTTCTTTTAGTTATCAGAGTGAAACTTCCAAGGCCTTGGGTTTTGGTTTCCGTCTTGGTTTTATGGGGCTTTTGCATATTGAAATTGTCAAAGAACGCCTTGAAAGGGAATTTAATTTATCTTTAATTGCTACAAGCCCGAACGTTGTTTATCAAGTAAAATTTACACCGCGTAAAACACATCCGCAAGAATTACTTGCCTTGGCAGATGCCGGCAACGGTTACAAATGGATTGATAACCCGGCCAATTTCCCGCCGTACGGTGATATTATTGATATTAAAGAACCGACGATTAAAATAAAAATCGTCGTCCCCATAACTTATATGGACGGCGTGATGACACTTTTAAAAGAAAAGCGTGGGCAGTATATTTCTTTGGAAAATTTATCAAGTGAAAGGGTTGTAATTAACTATTATATGCCGATGGCGGAAATGGTGGTGGACTTTTATAACAAATTAAAATCGGTTTCCAAAGGTTATGCCTCTTTTGATTATGAAATTTCCGATTATCAAAGTTCAGATGTTGTGCTTATGGAAATTTTGATACACGGCTCCCCTGTTGATGCTTTAAGTGTTATTACTCATAAAGATAAAGCGGTTTCCCGCGGCAGATTGCTTTGCGAGAAATTAAAGGAACTTATCGGTCGCCAACAATTTGAAGTTGCTTTGCAAGCTCGCGTGAACGGCAAAATTGTTGCACGCGAAACCATACCTGCATACCGCAAAGATGTTATCGCCAAATGTTACGGCGGTGATATTACGCGTAAACGCAAACTTCTTGAAAAGCAGAAAGAAGGCAAGAAACGCATGAAAAGCATTGGGAATGTGGACATACCGCAAGAAGCATTCATTGCTATGCTTAAGATTGAAGAATAAAAATAAAGAATCCGAACTCTTTATTTCATTGCTAGCGGCGTCTTTCGGGCTAATTTAAATTTTTCCTTTCCTAGAATACCGAAAATCGCTTCGCTCTTATACTTCTAGGTATTCGTCATCAAGGAAAAAAATTTAAATTATCTCCAAAATACTTGCTAGGTTTATGTTTACTAAGTAATTTTTATTAAATTATTTTGCACCGTAAGATTTTAAAAGTTCTATAAGTTCCTTATTTCCGGTTTGTTTAGCTCTATGTAAAGCGGTTGTACCTCTGGAATTTTTGGTATTTACTTTTGCACCGTTTTCCAATAATATTTTTACGACATCAACATCATTATGATCGCAAGCGTGCATTAGTATAGAATAGTTTTTTATTGTTTCATGATTAAGATAGATAGGTATATCTTCATCTATATTTGCCCCATTTTCTATTAGATATTTTATTATTTCTATTTTTTTATTATTTACTTCTTTTGTTTTATTAGTGATATCCCCTGTTATAGCATAATATAACGGAGTTTGGCTATAACCTTCATCTTTTTCATTTATATTTGCACCATGTTCTACTAATTGTTTGACTGTTTGAAACATATAATTTTCACAAGTAAACATTAAAGGAGTTTTGTGGCCGTAATTAGTGTAAAAATTTACATTTGCACCCTTTTCTATTAAAGATTTAGCTTTATCGGTATCCCCTTTAGCACAGGCAAGAAGTAATGCCATATTATTGGGTAAAGTTTTTATATCTGCGCCATTGTTTATTAAAGTTCTCACTATATAGTAATTTCCTTGTTCCGCTGCTTCAGTTAATGCTGTATTACCTTGATTATTTTTAATACTTATATCTGCTCCATTATCTATTAAAATCTGAATTAAAGCAGTTCCCTTTTTAACAATAATCTCTTTTCCATCGATGATTTTAGTAACTGTTATTGTTCTATGTAAACATTCTGACATTTCTACACGTTTATCTCTTGCAGTTTCAATTAAAGCTGTATTTCCTTCTTTATCTATATAGTTTAAATCTATACCTTTCTTTATAAAATCTTCTATTTTTTTGAACGAAGAATTTTTTACAAGATATAATAAAGCTTTTCTTCCATCTTCTTGATTTTTAGATTTTAAATATTTATTTATAAGATATTTTTCTTTATTGAAGATTTTTCGAATTGTTTTCTTGATTACAACAACAATGATAATCACAAGCGTTACAATTATCAAAGCGACAATGAAACCGATATCACCGAAGAATAATATATGTATAATATCATTAATTGTAGATGCGATTTTATCCATATTAAAATCAAACCTCCTTAACAAACTATAGAATTATTATATAAAAAATTGTATCGGTAAAACTTCCTTATCTATCTTGTATGTTTTAATAAGTGCTTTTTGATTTTTATTTTCCAGGAGTATCGCTTTTAAATTTGTATTTTAAAATACCCATCTGAACCCACTATCTGAAGTATACCCTTGAGTTTTAGCGGCACTTTGACATATTTTTTTACCGAATTCATAATCTTTAGAAGCCCAACAATAAATTTGCCCGGGATGAATACATGTCGTTCCACAATTATTATAATAACTTACTATAACTATATGATTATTTTTATCATCATCATAATATCTGACAAAATCTATTTTACGTGTAGAATTATTATTAGTTAATATCATAGTCCAACCTTCCGGGACGGTAATATCTATATCTAAATCTGCAATATTATCAGTATACCTACTATTTGTCATATAAAAAACTTCTTGTGCTTGTGTAATACTTTTTGTAGCTGCAAGAACTTGTGCTATACGCGATTTCTCTACTGCTAAT
>JAZUPU010000019.1:0-26688 GCA_045605325.1 Elusimicrobiaceae bacterium | reverse complement strand
TGCCTAATGTTTGTTTATCTTTATAGGAACTAAATAATTTTAATACTTTATTTCTATCATCCGGCAAAGTAAACATAGTAAAATATTCTTGTATTAAAGGTATAGCATTTTTATCACCGCTCGAATAAACTAAATCTATAAAAGAAGAACAAAGATCGGAATCATAACTCATAAAGATATTTTGTTTAATTTTATTATAAGAAACTGAATTTGTAGTTCTAAAACCATTACGCAAGGGGTCAATTTCAGATAAGAAATTATTATCAACACCAGCTGCCAAATTCGAAAGTATAGTTTTAGGGTTTATATCAGCTTGATATAAAACTCTCGTAGAACCGCCCCATAAAACGAAATACCCCACCAGGAATAAAACTATTAAAAATAATATTTGTTTCATAATATCTCCTTTTAATAACCTTCCTAATTATATAGTAGCAAATTTTCACTTATTTTACTTGAACGAAATTAACAGGCAAATTGCTCTTTTCTATCACTTTATAATTTTTTAAATTATTTTCTTTGCCTGCAAGTATTAAATTAACTCTGTAAAAAACTTTTATTTCCTTCTCCGAATTTTCTATCTTAACAATTTCAAAAAAACTGTCAGATATTCTGCTGGCAGATATAACAATTACTATCTCCTCTTTAGTAAAATCTACTTTAGGGTAAACACCCAGATTCTTCTTCAAAAAATTTTGATATTCCACTTCATCTTTAATTACAAAAAATTCCGAAGGTAATGTAAGCATAGTTATGCGTGAATCATCTTGTTGTTGGGTGATAATCTGTTCATTTTGCATAGAAGCAGGGTCTAAAATGAAATCATCAGTATCGACTTCAATGGGGTTACGTTTTTTTGTTTCATCTTGGGTCATATTCTCCCAAATATCTTTAGGTTTTGACGCTTGACTGTAAAAAACTAAATCTTTTTCTTTTTGAGGTCCATTTTTAAGTTCTTGCACTAAATTATCACTTTCCCCAATAAATAAAATTTCCCCGGGCTCAGAATAATCTATTGACTCTTCTAATTCTTTTTGGGCAGATTTTTCAAGCATAGCTATAACTTCCGGCGTTTCATTCCTAACTTGGTATTTAGGCCACAAATAATATTGCCAAAGCAAAGCTGCGGCAAAGATACCTAAACACAGAGCAATTATATTATGATATTTCATTTTTTCCATTTACCGTACTCGGCAATAATTTCAGATTTTAAACCGCCGCGTGGTGTGAAGTTCGCGATAATACGCGCACATTTCGGCTTCGCTGCTTTAACAACATCATCTAAAATTTTATTGGCGGTATTTTCCATAAAAATACCCATATCTCTATATTCAAGCAAATAATATTTTAAAGATTTAAGTTCTAAACATAATTTATTTGGTATATATTCAATAGTGATTGTTGCAAAATCCGGAAGCCCTGTTTTAGGGCAAACAGAAGTAAACTCCGGTAAAGAAATACGTATTAAATAATCCCTTTTATACTGATTTTCCCAACATTGTATAGCCGGTAGTTTAGTATCTGCCCCACGTCTTGCATGTGTTTTAGTGTATCCGAAATCTAAATCTTTACTCATATTTTAACCTCACAGAATTTAAAAATATTATACAAATATTTAAAGCTAAAACCCCCCAAAACATAAACCAAATATTATCAGGATTTTGTAATATTGCACAGTAACATAATATAGCTATCAAAATACTCAAGAGCAAATTCAAACAAACAGTGTGCCAACCTTTGCTATACAAATCAAAAATTTTCTTAACCAAGGTAAAATCTTTACCTTTAATTATAATATCAACCCAACTTGTAAACAAATTATTTGTCGGTACAAAAGCTAATGAAGCATCTGCCTCTAAAAGGGCTAAAATATCATTAAAGCCATCACCGATCATTGTAATAACTTCCCCTAAATTTTGATCTGCAGTAATTTTGGCGGCTTTATCTGTCGGGTACATATTACCGTAATATTCCTTTATACCTGCGCGTTTTGCCGCTGCAGATATGGATAAAGTATTATCCCCTGATAACAAACAAACTCTTTTCTTTAAAGAAAGCAAATGTTTTACTGTTGAAGCTGCATTAGCACGTAAACGATCGGTAAAATAAATGCAACCTAAAAATTCTTCATTTTTAGCGACATAAAAAACTGTTTTTCTGACTTCTTCTTCCGGCATAGGCACTTTTATTCCCCTATTTTCAAGCCAAGTACGGCGGCCGGCTAAATAAGTATCTTCCCCACTTCTTACTAAAGCACCATAACTAGGGTGCAGTTCTAATGAAGAAATTTTTAGCGGAGTCATTTTATTTTTTATTCCCCATTCTTTTAAAGCAAAAGCAAAAATATTTTGTGCATTTTGTTGTGTGCTTAAAGCAGCTTTCATTAAGGTTTCTTCAGCAACCCCATTGGCAGGCATAATTTCTGCTACTTGTAAATGACCGGTAGTTAATGTTCCTGTTTTATCAATAAAAACTTTACTTGAATTATTTATTCTCTCAAGTACGGTTATATCATTTATTTTTATTTTTTCATTAAATGTCACCTTAGACAGATAATGCCAAGGTAAAAGTGTTGAAAGCATATAAGATATCGGGGAAATTATCATTATAAATAGGAAAGATCTGGTTAAAGCATATAGATAAGCTTTTTCTTCTATAATAGAGCAACAGCTTAAAGTACCAAGCAACGAAGCAATTAACAAGACCACTAATAGGAAAATAAAAGCACTCTTTTCCAACGGGCTTATTTTAAGCAATTTTTTATTTTCACTTTGTTTAACAGCTTGCAATACTTTTGCGATATGGGAAGTTTTTTTAGAACTTAAAACTTTTATTTCCACATCCTTTCCTTTATTTACGGAACCTGCCAACACTTTGTCCCCTGCCTGTTTTGAAGCAAGTGTAATATTACCTGTTAAAAGGTTTTCATCAAAAAGTGTTGCACCTTTTACGATTTCACCATCAAAAGCAAGACGGTGGGAATTTTTTAAAAGTATAATATCCCCGATTTTTATTTCTTCGCAAAAAACTTTTTTGGGACCATTGTCTGTTATTAGGATGCAAGAAGGTGATATAAAATTATCTAAACTCTCCATAAATTTAAAAGAACTCTTAAATTGTGCCCTTTCTTTAGCTTTTATAAAATTGGCAAGCATTAAAACAAAAGCAACACTTACAAATGCCCAGCCGGTGTTCATATTTTCGTTTCTAAACTGTCCTAAAATACCGAAACCTAAAGTAAGAAAAACAGAAAAAGACAAAAAGCCATTGAAACCTATATAACCTTTAAGAAGTTCTTTAATAGCACCTGCAATAAACAATCCACCACCGATAAAACAAACAATAAGTGCAAAAATTAAACCTATATTTTGGGAAAAGCCAAACAATTGTATAATCAAAGTTAAGAGCAAAAAGACCGAACATACAACCCCTCTAAAATGATAAGAGGAAGATGTGTAATAAGCCAATTTATAAGCTAATTGTTTAGGCATTATTTTCCTCCGTCAATTAAGTTAAAGCGTCTGGTTGTAATATATTTACGCCCTCTATCAGTTTTTAATGCGGTTATTTTGGATTTATATTTTTTTATGTTTTTAGGATCAATTTGGGCAGCTGCTTCATAATTACGTTTAGCTTGTTCAATATCATCTAAAGATAAAATATCCCCTGCAAAATCATAAGCGGCAACATATTTGTTATTTATCGTTTTCAGTTTATTTAAGTCAGATAAAGCTGCCTCATATTCCCCTTTGGCATATAACATTTCCGCACGGCAGAAAATTGCAGCCACATAATCTTGTTGAAGGGACATTGCTATTGAGCAGTCCTCCAAGGCATTGGCATATTGCCTTAATTTGCGTTCTGCTAAAGCACGCCTATAATAATTTTTGGGATCTCTCGGATATTTATCTATCAAATCAGTTAATTCCTGTGCGGCATTAAGATATCTACCTGTTTCATATTGATATATAGCGTGATTTAAAAGGGCAACCGGGTTTTCCGGCTCGAGTTCAAGCGCATAAGATAAATCTTTATTTGCGGCATAAAAATTACCTATTTTTTGATAGGCAGCCGCCCTGTTTACCAAAGCGGAGAAATAATCTTCTTGAATCTCTAAAGCTTTTGTTAAATAATAAATTGCAAGGCCGTTTTTATCTTGCTTTAAGTAGAAAGCCCCCATATTATTTAAAAGTTCCATACTTCTTGGGTATATTTCATAGGCCTGTTTATAATCTTCTTCTGCGTGTTTATTATCGCCTAATTTATCATACAAAACCGCACGGTTTACTAAAGCGGAATAGAAACGCGGTTCTTTCCTTAAAATTTTACTGTACAGTTCCAGAGCTTGCTCCGGTTTACCTTGCTTATCCTTATTTAAGGCCTTAACAAATACGCTGTCGATATCGGAAGAACAAGCACAAAGTGTAACTACTACGCATAAAAGATATAAACATTTTTTCATTTTTTATCTCCTTTTTTTTCTATCAAAATTGCAATAGCTATCAATACGGCACCGATACATATAGCACTATCGGCAATATTAAATACGGGCCAAAAGTGAAAATCTATAAAATCAACCACATATCCTAAAGTTATTCTATCATAAATATTACCGATTGCGCCTGCAAAAATTAAAATATATCCGTATTTTGCTAATGTTCCCAATGGCAAAATATCTTTACGCCATTTTATCATTAAGAACAAAATAATTATGCTTAATATCAGTAAAAATATATTTGCATTTTGAAACATACCGAATGCTGAACCGGTATTTTCCACATAAGTAAAACTAAGGAACGGCAAAATATCTATGCTGCTTTTAAAAAGTAATTTAAGCGTAAGAACTTTTGTTATACGGTCCAAAAGCAATACTGTAATCAAAACAAAAATTTCCGTCTTATATTCTTTACTTTTTAAAAGCAAATTATGTAGCATTATTTATTTTCCTCTAAAACTTTGGCGCAACGCGGGCACAAATCAGGGTATTCAGGGTTTTGCCCCAAATCTTCATGCCATTGCCAACAACGCGCGCATTTATTACCCAAAGCATGCAGAACTTTTATTTCCAAAGATTTCTGTGTTTCATCTTCAGCAACTTCCGCTTGTGAAACTATTGCCACTTCCGGCCAGAATTTAATGGTTTGTTTTAAAAATTCTTTTGTTTCTTTATCGTTAGAATTGAAAATAATTTTTGCTTCAAGCGGAGCACCGATTAATCCGCTTTGCCTTGCTTCTTCAAGTGCTTTTAAGACCTGAGGGCGTATTTCGGTAATTTTATTCCAACGCGTCAAAATATCTTCAGGGCAAGTATAACTTGCTTTAACGGGCATATCACTTAAAAAGACACTTTCTTCAAGATATTGCCCTAAAGGTAATTTTTTGAGTTCTTGCCAAACTTCTTCTGCAGTGAAGCAAAGTACAGGGGCAAGAAGTTTAACTAATGCTAAAACAGTTTCCGCTAAAACTGTTTGTGCGGAACGCCTGCTTTGGGCTTCAGCGCCGATAGTATAAAGACGGTCTTTTGAAGCATCAAGCATTAAAGAAGAAAGATCCAATATGCAGAAATCCGTAATTTTGCGAATAGCTTTTCTAAACTCAAAATTCTTATATGACTCCAAAACTTCTTTGATTAAATTGTTTAAGCGTGACATCATATATTTGTCAAGCTCAGTCAAATTCGCGCCGACGACAGTATGTTTCATTGGGTCAAAATCATACAAATTACCTAAAGCGTAGCGTAAAGTATTTCTGATTTTGCGGTAACTTTCAATTGGACCTGCCAAAATTTCCTGTGAAATTCTTACATCTTCGCTATAATCTGTAAAACTTACCCACATACGCAAAATATCAGCACCGTATTTGTTGATAATTTCGTCCGGTTCAATGCTATTACCTGCTGATTTATGCATTGCGCGGCCTTGCTGGTCCAAAATCATACCGTGTGTTAAAACCTTTTTGAAAGGTGCTTTGCCTTCCAAAACTGTTCCGGCAATTAGAGATGTTTGGAACCAACCTCTGTGTTGGTCAGAACCTTCCAAATAAACTTCAGCCGGATAGCCAAGCCCGCGGTATTTTAAAACCTCGTTCCAAGATACGCCGGAATCAAACCAAACATCCAAAATATCTTTTTCTTTTGTAAATTCATTGCAACCGCAAGAACATTTGTAACCTTCCGGTAAAATTTCTTCGGCGGATTTTTCAAACCAAAAATCGCTACCCTCTTTTAAAGCACGCTCTTTTACGGCTTTAATTACTTCGGGGGCAATTTGCATTTTACCGCATTTCTTGCAGTAGAAAACCATTATAGGTACACCCCAGAAGCGTTGACGGCTCAAACACCAATCAGGGCGAAGTTCCACCATAGATGTTATACGCCTTTCCCCTGTTTGCGGATACCACTTTGTATTTTTAATTTCTTCAATAAGTTTTTGGCGCAAACCGTCTTTATCAACAGACAAAAACCATTGTTCGGTGGACCTAAAAATTATTGGTTTTTTACATCTCCAACAATGCGGATATGAGTGTGTAATATCTTCCTGTTTAAGCAAAGCGCCAAGCTCGTTTAATCTTTCAATTACAAGCGGGTTTGCTTTAAAAATATGCTGGCCGGCGAATTCACCTGCTTCTTCGGTAAAAACACCTTTTGCATCAACGGGGCAAAGGCAAGGCAAATTCCATTGAAGTCCGGCTTTAAAGTCATCCTCGCCGTGACCTGGGGCAATATGCACGATACCTACACCTGTATCCATAGTAACAAAATCAGTATGAATTACCGGGTTTTCTTTATTGTTTAAAGGATGATAATATTTTAGACCGACTAAATCTTCCCCTTTAACAGAACAAACGGTTGTTGCGGTTTTATCAATAATTTTAAGGAAATTATCCGCAAGTTTTTCTGCCGCGATTAAATAAGTATCGTCAGGCATTAACATTATGCGGTAGTCCTCATCTTTTGCAACCGCTGCCGCTTGGTTGGCAGGAATTGTCCAAGGTGTAGTTGTCCAAACAGCCAAATAGGCAGGTTTATCTTCTAAATTTTGCAATTTTTCTTTAGGGTTTACAAGTTTAAAACGCAAATAAATTGAAGTGGAAACTTTATCGTGATATTCAGTTTCCGCATCAGCTAAAGCGGTTTCACAAGTGGGGCACCAATAAATTGCTTTTTTACCTTTATAAACATAACCCTTTTCAACTGCATCAAAGAAGGCGGAAACAGTTAAACCTTCGTAGACATTTGACATAGTAAGATAAGGGTTATCCCAATCTGCGGTAACGCCGAGGCGTTTAAAACCTTCGCGCTGAATATTTACGAAATTTTGGGCAAACTCTCTTGCGCGTTTTCTAAAGGCAGGTATATCTTTTACTTCGCGCTTATCAATTTTCATTTCTTTCAAAAGGGCTTGCTCTATCGGTAAACCGTGGCAATCCCAACCGGGGATATAAGGGCTGTTATACCCCATCATAGTATGGGATTTAGTGATAATATCTTTTAAAATTTTATTGAAAGCATGGCCCATGTGTATACGGCCGTTTGCATAAGGTGGGCCGTCTGCCAAAATAAATTTTTCTTTTTTGGATGTCTTATCAAGCATTTTTTGATAGAGTTTAATTTCTTTCCAATAGGCAAGGGTTTTAGGTTCCTTTTTTGCAAGGCCTGCCCTCATAGGGAAATCGGTTTTAGGTAATAAAACCGTATGGGAATATTTATTTTTATTATCTGTTTTATTATTTGTTTTATTTTCTGTTTTAGTTTCCATAGTAAACCTGCCGTTTAATATATATATAAATTATATAATATTTAGACATCTATTTGTCAGTGATAAAGAAACCCCGGTTTTTAAAACCGGGGTTATAAATAATATTTGAGTATTACTAAATATTTAGTGGAAAGTTTTATAGCGTTCACTCATATGATATCTGCCGTTTTCCGGATCGGGGGTATTATAATTCGCGGGCCTAATATTTCTTTTTATACCCTTTTTCTCGGCATAAGTAAGTTTCTTTTTCTTGTCTGCATAAGTAAAACGCTGTTTACTGGAATTGCCACCGAAACTAAACCTTATACCGGCATTTATACCCCAACCGCTCAATTTACTGCCCTTTTCATAAGTACCTAAAGCGTGCCAATATATATCATCTGTAATTTGCATACTGAAACCGGCATCAATTTCAAAAGAACCGCCTTTTAAAGAACTCATTTTTTCCGCATCGCCGTATCTAACCAAACCTCTGCCTTTAAATTCACGATTATATGCTAATTCTAAAAGAGGTTCTATTAAGAGGTTATTCCCCATATCAGCTTCATAAGAAAACATTATTGCCGCTTTACCTAAAAGATATTTTGCGGAATCATATTCCAAATTTCCGATACCATTAGTAACTTTAGTAGTATCATCACTAGCTTTAGCATAGATAATCTGTATTTTAGGTTCTACTTTAAAAGCACTTTCATAGGTAATTGTTTTACCGGCTTCTATACTTGCTGCAAGAATATTGCGTTTAGGTTTAAATTCAAGTAAAGTATTGCTTGCTGTTCGGGTAGTACTATCAATTTTAGTCCAAAAATGTCTGGCAACCAAGTCAACAAACCAACTATTATCATTAGCAACTGTTAAATAAACACCGGCACTTGGGGCATAACCATCCCCATCATTACTGTCTCCATTACTGTCTTTAGTTTTAATAGAATCTGCTTGCATATAGCCACCCATTATACCAAAGTATACTTTTGTCAGGTCACTTGGATTAAAAAGCCAATCATATCCTGCTTCAACACCAAATAATGACATATCGGTTTTTAGCAAATCATCCACAGTTAAACTCTTGTAATAAGATTTAACCCATAGGCCGTTTTTGTGTTGGGGGTTATTCATATCTCTAAGGGCACCCATACGCTTATTTAAAGAGTCCATACCTGCCTTAGCCATAGCAACAGTAAGGGCAGGAACATTCAAAATCGTCTTAAAAGTATCAGTATACTCACCTATACTGCGCAAATAATATCCTGCTTCATCATCAAATAATTTATAGATATAGCCACCTTGATCCCACTGCCCGCCGTCTAAAGAAAAAGTACCGGAACCGTGATGGTTAGATACAAATTGCACCAACTGTATTCCGTTACCGGTTGTAGGGTTTGCGGTAGTAGCCATATTACTGAGTGATAATACAGCCGTACCATTGTAGACATTGTTAATAATAATCTTATCCGCAGTTTGGTTTTGCAAGTTAACCCCCATTGAGACAGCAGCATTATTTGCTAACAAATTACTTACTGTTAATGTATAAGAATCAGGATGTGAGATGTCACTGTGATAGAATTCCAGCTTCCCATTAGCAATATTTGTTGTTTCTACTAATGTAGCCGTGCCATAAATGCCTAAAACTCCTGTGTTAGCGGTATTAGTATAGTTATTTATACGTCCACCAAAATACAATTTTACACTTCCTGCATTAGATACTGAAATAGCCGAACCATTATTTGTAACGATCTGTGTACCACCGTTATCAATAGTTACAGATGTTACCTCCCCTCCGTCATTAACATTTTGTATCCCGCCGCTATGTATTATCGTTTCATAAGAGGATGCACCGGCATTAATATCTTGCACGCCACCGGAATTTATTACAGTGCCGGTAGAAACACCCCCACTGTTAACAACTTGTATACCACCGGAATTTACCGTATTATAATATGAGCTGCCACATTGCGTTCCATCACAAGAAATCTTTTCTGTACCGCCGGAATTTATTTTAATGTTAGTAGCATTTCCATAATTATTTAAAATACTATAATCATAAGCGGTACCGATATTCCATTCTGACACATCTCCATAATTATTATAAGTTTGAGCAAATATTTGGCTACTCAAAGATATAAATGCTATAACAAATATAAAAAGGAATTTCTTACTGATATTCATATTATCTCCTAATTGATATGTTTGATAAAATCATTAAATATACTTTATTATAGTATTAAAATAGGGGTAATATCAAGCGGATTATTAAGGTTTAGATAGGTATGATAATTTTAAGATTTACATCTCTTCTTCCCCTCACCCTACAGATAAAATTACCCTTTGCTTGCAAAAGTGGATAGAGTAGGAATTATAAAACAAAGTCAAACCGTGTGCAATATCTCGGCAAGTATTTTTGAGGAAATTTTAATTTTTACTTTGACGACGTGTACCCAGAAGAACGGGAGCGCAGCGACTCTCGGTACACTAGGAAAAGAAAAATTAAAATTTACCAAAAAGAATTAGCCGGCAAAAAATAGATCTTGTAAATTTCCCATTTCCTCTTTACTTAAAAGCTTTATTTATGCTAATATTAAGTATATTAAATTACGGAGGATGTGTATGATGTTATTTGCAGGTGTAATTATTGCAATATTATTAATCGCAATTTTTTATGTTATTGCGGTTTATAACGGTTTGATTGTTGGTAGAAACCGCGTTAAAGAAGCATTTAGCGATGTTAATATCCAACTAAAACGCCGTTATGACTTGATACCTAATTTGGTGGAAACAGTAAAAGGTTATGCCACCCATGAAAGCCAAACGCTTGAAAAGGTCATCCAAGCAAGAAATATGGCTATGGCAACAAAAGGTGATTTAAAAGAACAAGCTAAAGCAGAAAATATTTTAAGCGGAACACTTAAAAGTTTATTTGCGGTTTCAGAAAAATATCCGGAACTTAAAGCAAATGAAAACTTTTTAAAACTTCAATTTGAACTTACTGATACAGAAGACAAAATTAAAGCCGCACGCCGCTTCTACAACACAAATGTTTTGGACTTAAATAACAGAATTGAAATGTTCCCAAGCAATATTATTGCCTCAATGTTCGCTTTCAAAAAACAAGATTTTTTTGAACTTGACGAAGATGAAGCCCAAGCAGCCAAAAAAGCTGTTCAAGTTAAATTCTAAAATTTATGCCCCAAACCCCGCTTAACTTATACAACGAAATTGCAAGCAATAAAAGGAAAACTGTTTTTATTCTCTTGCTTTTTCCTTTAGTTTTGGCGGGGTTAGTTTATTTAACAGTTTTTTTGGTTTATTATTTCGGTGCTTCTTCAAACACAAATGTTACAATAAATTTACAGGAATTTAATTATATATCCTCCGTTATAATTGCGGTAACTACTGTTCTTGCTTTGATTTGGACCGCTATTGTCTGGTTTACAGGGGATCATATCGTTTTGGACTCCGCCGGCGCACAAGAAATTTCCCGTGCGACGCACCCTGAAATTTTTACTTTAGTTGAAAATTTGACTATTGCAAGCGGTTTACCCTTGCCTCGTATTTATATAATGGATGATGATTCCTTAAACGCTTTTGCAACCGGGCGGGATCCGGAACATGCTTCACTTGCACTAACACGCGGCATTATAAAAAAATTAAACCGTACGGAACTTGAAGGCGTTATAGGTCACGAACTTGGGCATATTGCAAACCATGATATACGCCTTACTATGTTAGTTGCGACCGCAATAGGTGCAATAAGTTTAATGGGGCAAATTTTGCTTCGTTACGCGGCAAGAAGCCGGGGCGGCAAAAATAGCGGTCAAATAAAAATTATTTTATTAGTACTCGGGCTTGTGTTGGTTATTTACGGTGCTGTTTTTGCACCTTTAATAATGTTTGCACTTTCAAGAAGACGCGAATTTCAGGCAGATGCAACTTCCGCTTATATTACAAGAAATCCCGAAGGTTTGGCATCTGCTTTAGAAAAAATTTCCCAAGACAGCCGCGTTGAAGCCCTTGACGGCAAAACTGTTATCGCCGCTGCTTGTATTGCATTTCCCGGCGAAAGTGGGCTTTCTTTAGCGTCTTTATTTGCCACACACCCCCCGATAGAAGACCGCATAGCCAAATTACGCGCAATGTAAAAATAATAAATTTATTTTTCATAATTCCCTCCCACACTTTCTTAAAGTGGGTGGAGGGGCTAGGGGATGGGGGTAGATTATTAAATTAGGTATTACTTCATTTTACACTACCCCCCTCTTTAATTCTCCCACCCACTTTTGCTTCGCGAAAGTGTGGGGCGAAAATAAAATGAAACTCTTTTATGAAAAAACTTAACCCCCGTCTAAAACTAAACGGGGGGTTGTGTTTCCGTATCAGTTAAATATTTACTTTGCTTCTGCTCTTAAACGTTCAGCTAAATTGTGTATATATTCGGCTTTTTTTTCGGTAGTTAAATTGTGCCAGACTATTGACCTTGTATATATTTCGGCCTGCATATTTTCTATGGTTGGATTACGGGAAATGTAATATTCAATGTCTACGGCGTCGTATAAAACTTGGGCACAATCTTTACTTTTGATATAAAATGCACCAAAGTCATTAACCTCCCTCTTATTAAATTTAGCTAAATTTAAAAAAGGATTATCCAAAAATTTTGCAATTAATTCACTTGGAAATAAAGAAGGATTAAATACAGGTTGTTTCGCGGGGGCTATGAAGAGAAACATAAGAAGCATAACGATTGTTGCTCCGATACCACCAGATATCAATATGCCAATTATATTGGCATCAGATGCATATGCAATAACCCCTACCACTATTCCGGCAAGAAGACCGGTAAAAATGTCGCCGATCATTCTGTTATAATAGGTCTCCCTTTCTTTATCTGATTTTTCAATTTCTTCTAACAGAACGCTATAAAAGGCAACTTGTTCCTTTTCTTTTTCATTTATAAAACCGTCATATTTACTGTCGGTTTGTATTCTTTTTTGGGCCTCTTCCTTTAAAAATTCAATATATCTTTCATAATCTTTTTTGCTTTGTTTTGTTTTCTGTTTGGTAAATATTTTCAAATTTTGTTCATAATTTTCCCTTGCTGTAATGTAACGCTGTCTTAAAGTTTCTAAGTCCGGTATACCTTCAAAGAGAAGGGGCGTTTCCTCAAATTCTTTTGTTATAGAAGAGTTAATTTCCCGTTTAAGTTCGTTTAATTGTTGCGTGTCTAAATTGATATCAAAATCTGCCGCACGCATAGGAAACGAGGTAAAAAGTATAATTACCGCCATCGTTACACCGATTATTTTATTAAATAACTTCATAAAACCTCCACTGATTTTATCTCATTAATAGTTTAATAAATAAATTTAAACTAAACAAGGGCATTTGGAACTATGTAAAAATAGGCCTAAAGACCTATATAACATAAAATTTCAGATGAAATTGCAATAAAATTCCACATTTCCGCGTTTAATAATTGTACAATATATTTTTAGGCGGTTTATTGCCAAAGCGGAGGATTAAATGAATAAATTTTTAGGTTATATACTTTCCTTTATTTTACTTGTTTCGCCGTTAAACATAATTTTCGCACAAGCAAATTCCTTGCAAAATAAAAAATTAACTTTGGAAGATTGCATAAATCTAACTTTGCAAAATAACCCGGAAATTGCAGCATCTTATTCCAGCCAAGAATCGCAAAAGAGCCAATTAAAACAAAGTAAATCCGGCTACTTACCGCAAGTAAACGGAAGTGCCGGCTATAACCGCTCAGGTGGAAATAATGCCGCCGGAAGTATGGACACAAGTAATAATTATTCCGCCTCGGTAAATGCAAGCCAACTTATTTATGACTTCGGGCAAACAAGTTCAAGTGTAGGTATACAGGAAAAATCTTATCAAAGTGCAATACAAAATACAACCGCTTTAATTAACGATAAGATTTATGCTTTAAAAGTGGCTTACTTTGGTGTGCTTTCAGCAGAAGAATCTGAAAATGTTTATAAACAATCAGTTGACCAATATACTGAACAATTAAAACGCGCTAAAGCATTTTACGAAGTGGGAACATACCCCAAAATTGATGTAACATCCGCACAAGTAAATTTAAATGATGCAAAATTAAATTTGCTCACCGCACAAAATTTACTCAAAACAAAACGCCAGGAACTTTTAAATATTATGGGTATTTCAGATGCTAACCCTACTTTTACTTTGGAAATGGATAAAACACTTCCATCTCTTGATCTTACTTTAGAAGAAGCCCTTGAAACAGCAAATAAAAATAGGCCGGACTTACTTGCAAAACAACTTCAAGTTGAAAGCGCAAGGCAAAATGTAACACTTTCCAAGACGGGTTATGCGCCGACCATTACCGCAAACGGCAGTTATGCTTGGAGCGGGGCGGATTTCCCTCTTTATGATCGTTGGTCAGCCGGGGCAAGTTTAAATGTGCCGATATTCAGCGGTTTAAGCACATATAATAAAGTAGAACAATCAAAACAAAATTTACAAACAGCATACCACAATTTAACTTCTTTACAACAACAAGTTTTACTTGATGTTAAGACCGCTTACCTTGCTTTAAACAATGCAAAAGAGCGTATACCGGTTGCCGAACTTACACAAAAACAAGCAAAGGAAAGTTATGATTTGGCCGTCGGTCGCTATAAAGTAGGCGTCGGCAATTATATTGAAGTTAAAGATGCGGAGACATCTTACAGTAAAGCAAAACTTTCTTATATTCAAGCGGTGTTTGATTACAATTTGGCAGTAGCAAAATTAAAAAATTCTATAGGAAGCAGATAAGGAGAATTATGAAAATAAAAAATAAAAAGAAATTAATAATCGGTGCAATTTTACTTGCAATTATTATAATAGTTTTAGTTAAATTTACCGGTGGCAAAAAAAGTGCGGCTTACCGTATTGAAAACCCGCGCCGTGCAAAAATTGTACAAACAGTTGAAGCATCAGGCACAATAAACCCTGTTACACAAACAAGCGTTGGTACACAAATTTCCGGCCGTGTAGAACAAATTTTTGTTGACTATAATTCCACAATCAAAAAAGGGCAACTGCTTGCTGTAATTGACCCGTCAACTTATCAATCAAATGTAATTCAGCAGGAAGCAAATTTACAAAAACTTGAAAGCGTTTTCAAAAATGCCGAAAGGAATTATAACCGCTACAAAAAATTATATGCCCAAGAACTTGTTGCAAAAAGCGAACTTGATAATGCGGAACTTGATTATCTTTCCGCCAATGCGCAAGTGGTACAAGGGCGCGCAAGCTTAGACAAAGCAAAAATCGATTTAAGTTATACAAATGTTATTTCCCCCGTAGACGGAATTGTAATTTCAAAGGAAGTGGAACTTGGGCAAACAGTTGCGGCAAGTTATCAAACACCTACTTTATTTTTAGTCGCGGAAGATTTAACAAAAATGCAAATTGAAGTTAATATTTCAGAGGCAGATATAAGCAAAATTAAAGAAGGTCAAAGGGTTGATTTTAATGTTGATGCTTATCCCACACAAACCTTTGAAGGTAAAGTCAGCCAAGTTAGAAATGCGGCAACAACGATTTCAAATGTTGTAACTTATACCGTAGTAGTTTCCGTTGATAATAGTGATATGTTACTTAAACCGGGGATGACGGCAAATGTCGCAATTATTACGGCAGAAGAAAATAATGCTTTAAGCGTACCGAACCAAGCACTCCGTTTTGTTCCGCCCGATAATGCAAAAATCAGCAGCAGCAAAGACGGTAAAGACGGGCAACGCAAGAATTTTAAAGGTCAGGGCTTATGGCGCCAAAATAAAGACGGTTCAATTTATATAACCGAAGTTAAAACCGGTATTACCGACGGTAACAGGACGCAAATTATCTCAAATGAAATTACTGAAAATACCCCTATTATCGTTGCAAGCGGCGTTGCAGGAAAAGGCAAAAACCAACAAGGCAGACCGCGCGGACCTATGGGATTTTAAGATAAGGTAATATTTATGGCCTTAATAGAAGTTAAAAATATTTGGAAAATTTACCAACTTGGTGATATTCCGCTTGAGGTGCTTAAAAATGTCAGTTTAACCATTGACTCCGGCGAATTTGTGGCAATTATGGGCCCGTCCGGTTCCGGCAAAAGTACTTTTATGAATATGCTCGGCTGCCTTGATAAACCGACAAAGGGTACCTATATTTTAGACGGTATAAATATAACAAATTCCACTTTGAGTGAACTTGCCGATATTCGCTGCCGCAAGATAGGTTTTGTTTTCCAAGGGTTTAACTTAATTGCAAGAACAAGTGCTATTGAAAATGTGGAACTGCCGATGATTTACGCACATATCCCATCTGAAGAACGCACGCAAAAAGCAAAGAAAGCATTAAAAGAAGTCGGGCTTGAAAACCGCTTAGACCATACCCCAAATCAACTTTCCGGCGGGCAGCAGCAGCGTGTTGCAATTGCACGCGCTATCGTAAATGACGCACCGATTATTTTTGCAGACGAGCCAACCGGTAACCTTGATACAAAAACAAGTATTGAAGTTATGGAAAGTTTTTACAAATTAAATGAAGAAAAAAATAAAACGATTATTCTTGTTACGCATGAACCTGATATTGCAGCATACGCAAAAAGAATAGTACGCTTTAAAGACGGTGTAATTGTCAGCGACGAACAAAATAATAATAGGACAAGACCAAAATGATTGATTTTTTAACTATTTTAAAAATTGCCTTAAAGGCACTTTGGGTAAACAAAATGCGCTCGGTTTTAACGAGCTTGGGCATAATTATCGGCGTAGCGGCTGTTATTGTTATGCTTGCAGTCGGCGAAGGCAGTAAAAAAAGAATTTCAGACCAAATGTCAAGTATGGGCAGCAATTTGCTTATGATACGCTCCGGCTCTGTTACTTCAAGCGGTGCTCGTGCCGGACATGGTGCGCAACCGACACTTACTTTAAAAGATGCAGAGGCAATTGCCAAAAACGCGCAATATGTTGCGCAAGTTGCACCTAGTGTTTCTACTACTGCACAAATTGTTTACGGTAATCAAAATTGGTCCACAAGAATTACGGGGACTACCCCCTCCCTTTTTTACATCCGTTCTTGGGAAGTTGATAACGGCGGTTTGTTTAGTGATGATGAAGTCCGCCAAGGTGCAAGTGTTGCAATTTTAGGTGAAACAGTTGTGGAAAATCTTTTCGGTGTAACAGATCCTATCGGAAGAACTGTGCGTATAAATAATGTTCCCTTTAAGGTAGCAGGTGTTTTAAAATCACTCGGTCAAAATGCAATGGGAACTGACCAAGATGATACCGTTATCGTTCCTGTAACTACAGCAATGAAGCGTTTATCCGGCTCGCAATTCCAAGGAACGGTAAATAATATTATGGTGCAGGCATTATCTACTGATGACCTTGCAAATGCCGAGGAAGAAATAACATTACTCTTGCGCCAACGCCATAATATTACAGGCAAAAAACAAGATGATTTTATCATCCGTAATTTAACGCAAATGATGGAAAGTGCAATGGAAGCAAATGAAACTTTCGGTTTACTGCTTGCCGCGATTGCATCAATTTCTTTGCTTGTCGGCGGTATTGGTATTATGAATATTATGCTTGTATCTGTTACCGAAAGAACACGCGAAATCGGCATCCGTATGGCAATTGGTGCAAAGATGTGGGATATACGCCTTCAGTTCTTGGTTGAGGCACTTGTTTTATCCTTAACAGGCGGCTTGCTTGGGATAATATCAGGCATTTCCGTTGCTTTATTTATTAAGAATTTTACGCCGGACTTTCTACCGATTAGTATTACGATTATGCCAATGGTAATTTCTTTTGCTTTTTCCGGTCTAGTAGGGATATTTTTTGGGTTTTATCCCGCATACAAGGCCTCTATGCTTAACCCCATTGACGCCTTGCGCTTTGAATAAGGTATTTTAAAATATTATTGCACTGTTTACATATTGTCAGTAGGGTATAAAACAACTTCGCCATTATTATCAAGCACAGCCTTGTACCACTTATCTTTAAACCACACTAAAATATCTAATATATCTTCAACCGGAATATTATCAAAAGTAAATTCATTGTTCCCTTTAGATACAGGCATATTATCTTTATTTGCTTTTATCTTAACCAAAACAGGTACATGACCGTAAATAAGTTGTAACGAATAAGGTTCAATGGCTAAATTAACCAAATCGGTAGCAAATACGACCTCATCACGCGTTTTACTCTCACTACCTTTTAAACCTTCTGTAAATATTTTTTTAAACTTATCATAATTTTTTCCCTTAAACGTCATGCCTTTATAAAACACACCCTCTTCCTCAAAACCTTGAGGTAAATTGTTGTACATATTTACAGGATCATCAAGGTAAATATAATAACTTTCATTATACTTATCGTCAAAAAAACTCTTTACCGGCATGCCGTCAGTTACAACATTAATATCAGTTTCGGTTTTATTTGCCGTTTGAATATTTTTAAAATCACCGTCAAACAAATTTCGGAAATTTGCTATATAATCATCAAGGTCTAAAGCAAATGCGGAAAGATCCAAAGCACGCCCGACTTTTACCGGCGGTGCTTGAAGCCCTGCCATTTCATAAAGTGCATAAACTAAGACGGTAGTAGCTGAAGCACTCCCCCTTTGAAAAGGCATAACATTTGCAAACAAATAAGCAATTGTTGCAATACCTCTGTCCAACCTTTCGCGAAGATATGGACTCCAATTCTTACCTTCGCGCCTTTGGTCTATTAAAACTTTTGTATTCTTCCATTCTTTTTGTAATACTTCGAAAAAAACATCTCGTTGATCTGGAAAACTGGGATGTTGAACAAATGCCATATCGTTAGTAGCGGATTTAACAACTGTTGATAATTTTACACCTTCATAAGAATCTTCCCTGCTATTAAGAGAATGTAACATATCTTGCAAATATTCGGGATAACCATCTTGATAAATATAATTAGTAGAACTCTTGCCTATCATACGAGGACGACCAAAGTATAATTCAGGCAAAAAATTTAAACTTAAAGCACCAACATTCGTTAAGTTGTTCCATTTAATTCTAGGACCTGCGGTATGATATTTTTGGAACATTTTAATTTGTGCTATTTTATAATGATAAGCATAAATATCTTCACCAAGTTTATCTATTACAGTTTGTATATCTTGCCCGCTTTGTAAATTTTTTATTAAATTATCCTTAATATCACGCATAGCAAAAGCAAATAAAGGGTTTGTACCTTCGTATTTATTATTTATTTGTGAAGGCAAATGCGTTTCAAAAATATCGGAAAGATTTGAAAGTTCTTCTAATTCTTCCGGACTTTCTTTAGCAATTTGATTTAAATCTTTTCCGTAATATTTTTGCCATTTGAAATATATTTCATCCCCTAAAATTTCTTTCATTCTTTGTTCTTCTTTTTTAGTTAATGGCTTACCGCTGAAAAGATCCGGAACGAATTGTTTCCTTAAATTAACAAAATCTTGTATTTTAGGATTGACTTGAGAAGTAGGAAATTCAACTTTTGTTAATATAATAGGCAAAGCTACTGCAGTTAATAAACCTGGCATACCAAAGCCGGTAAATAAGGAAGTTATAGCAATACCAATACTTATAGCAGGTAAAAGAAAGTCAGAAATACTCGGTATTTCTTGTTTTGCAGGAGCTGTAATAGTTTTCATACCTTCCGGAGCGTGTAAGACAACTTCATCTTTATCATCTAATGATGCTTCATACCAACCTATTTCGCCGTTAATTTCTGCATAAACCAACACTTTCACGATATCATCTGCACTTATACTATAATTGGAAATATAATCATTATCAAAAAAGGAAAGGAAATTTCTTTCAATTTGCCTTACAGGATTAACCTTTACCATAACAGGCAACACACCGTAGTGAAAGCGCTGTGCAAATGTTACCGCATCACTTGGATTATTTGCGAAATCAATTACTTCACTCCTTCTTAATAAACCTGATATCAAAATATCTTTTAAAGCATCATAATCAACAACCATACCTCTATAAAAATAGTTAGGTTTTCCATATGGTATTTGAAACGGATTACCAAAACTCTTAGGTAAAAGCTCACGCATCTTATGTTTCATAGCTTTAACATTAGGGAATGAATTATCCTTATAATCCCAAGATGTAAAAATATCTTTCACAGGGATTGTGCCATTATTTTCTTTGTTTTCTTTAGTTTTAGGTTTTGAAGTAATGTCATTTTTATAAACAAATTCACCATCAAATAAGCCAAGCCAATTATCCATATAATCAAACGGGCTCATAACAAAAGCGGACCAATCCAATTCGCGCTCGATTTTTACTTGCGGTGCCGTAATACCTGCCATTTCGTAAAGAGTATAAACAAGCGCAAGATTACCTGAAGCTGTCCCCCGGAAAAACGGCTTTGCATTTGTAAACAAATAACTAATTTCGGCAATAGTATTATGTAAAGTATCAATATCTTCTTGGGTTAAAGGTTCACCATCTTGAGCAAGGCGAATAATAGGGCGGATAATTTCCCAATCTTCTTGCAATACCTCAAATAATCTATCCGTATTTTCAACACCAACCGGATGATTGACGTTTGCACTAACTATATTAGGGTAATATCCTATTGTTGAAACGTCAGATAAATCTACCCCTTTATATCTACCATAGCGTGCATTATCCGGATCTATCAATTCATCCCAATATATATCACTTGGATGTACGCGTGAAACAGATGGGCTACCGACTTCAGGTATAATACCAAAACCAATTTTATAGCTAAGCAGTGAACCTTTTTTAATATTCTGCGCACTGAGCGAATCATAATTTTTCATATATTCTATTTGGGACCACCAAATTGCCCTGTCTTTACCGAGCCGTACATTACGTTTTAATTCAATAAACTTCCTTATTTGCGCTATTTTTTTATGGTATTCAAACATTTTTTGGCCCATATTTACAGTAGCTTCCCTAAAAGTTTTACCGGAAAGCAAATCTTGTTTTAAACCCTCACGAATTTCCTTCATCATAAAAACATATAGAGGGTTCGTTCCTGGGAAGCGGATACCTATTTCATTTTGTAAAGTACTTTCACATTTTGCTGATTCTTGTGCAAGTTCAAATATCCGTTCAGGGTATTGTTGGGCCATTTCTCTAAGATTTTTATTAAAAAATTCTTGCCATATTCTATATGATTTGCTGCCTATAATTCTTTCCATATTGGCGGCTTCTTCTGGTGTTAATTCATCCCCTTTAAATAAACTTTGATCAAAATCCTTACGCAAATTAATAAATTTGTGGATTTTGGAATCAAGCTCTATTTCTTCTTTTGAAGGCATCACACCGCCGATAATGGGTATAGCCGCTGCAGACAAACTTAACTCAGGCATATTAAATAACGAACCTAAACCGAATAATGCGGCAGGGATAATAAACGGTAAAAATATATTTTTAACGGTTTGCCATAAACTATTGCCTGTTTTTTTGCTTGATTTTACTGTAACACCCGGATTAGTTTGGGCAACAATATTGCTAGCATAATTAAAGAAAGCATCAGAAATATTTGAGCGTAAATCCAAGCAGCCGGCAAAATGTTTGTTGAGAAACAAATCTTCGGCTTTCCCACCTATACGTGAACAAAGTATAACCGGAATATTTAAATTTTCTTCATAAACATATTTCGCAATATCTTCCCCGATGTCTGAATATGTGAAATCATCCGTATACATAAAATTATCGGTAAAAATTATATTATATTTACCCGGATTTTCTTTTAATTTCTGTATTGCTTCTTTTGAATTGAATACAAAATCAATACTTTCCACATAATCAGTGTATTGTGGATCTTTGGCGATATTTTTTATCATGTCATTTAATACATGACTGTCATTAGCCATTAAGATATTCATTTTACCGCTTGCAGGGTTGAAAGCACCCTTATAAACACCAGAAGAAAAATTATCCGATGTAAAAGATATGTTAGGGGTAATCGCCTGTCTCTTGCCTACTTGGACCAAAAAATTACTTGCATAACTAAAAATTTCGTCATAATAGTTATTTGATAAATCCAAGAAACCCATAAAGTGATCACGATAGAATAAATCTTCTACTTTCACTATTGCAGTTGAGAGTAATATAACAGGAATATCCCAATTATTATCATATATATATTTTGAAAGTTGTGGCCCTGTATGATCTCCGACATCATAATCGGTAAAAATTATATCATACTGACCAGGATTGGTATTCAATTTATACATTGCTTCTGCTAAATCAGTAACAAAGTCAACCTTTTCTATATATCTATTATATTGATAGTTCTTTATATAATTAGAAATATCAGCAAATGTTTTATATTCATCATTAATTATCAAAATACGCATTTTATGAACATCGGTATTAAATGGTTCTTTATAATTAGTTTTTACATAATTCGATTTTATAAAATCATATTTTTGGAATTTTAACTGTTTTTTAAATAATAGATTACTTGCATAACTTAAAACACTTTTTGGGTCATTTAGGAAAATATTTATATATCCGGCAAAATGTTTACGTTCAAATAAATTTTCAGGTGAAAGTCCGTTCTCCGCCAAGAGTATTACAGGAACTTCTAAATTATTATCGTATACATACTGTGAAATATTTTGCCCGGTGCTATCTTTGATAAGGAAATCAGAGAAAATTATATCATAACGGTTTGGATCCTTTTTTAATCTGTCTATTACTTCTTCTGTACTTGATACGAAATCAAGCACTTCTATATATTGAGAGAGAGGGGATGTTTTCAAAAATTCTTTATATACCTTCTCTATCTTTTGGGCATCATTGATAATTAAAACGCGCATTTTCTTTACACCCTTATTAAAAGGTTTATCATAATAATAAGGAATGTAATTTTCCTCCACAAAACCGGAGATATTTGGCTTTTCTTTTACGTAGAAATTACTTGCATAATTTACGACGTCTTGTATATGATTATCTAGGAAAGATAAAAAACCGTCAAAATTACTTTGAGTTTGTTTATCTATACTATTATATGCCGAATATAAGATAAACGGGCTTCTGTTATGCTCTCTAATATAATTTGCCATATCGGCAGTAGCGGCATCATTATCAAAATTTTCGGAAAATACAAAACTATATCCTCGATAAGCTAATAATGTTTTTGCCTCTTCATAATTAGCTACAAAATCTATATTCACTTTTTCAATGGAGTTAAATTGCTCCAACTCGTCTAAAACAAAAGGATCATCCGTTATAAATAGAAGTGCCAAAGTATTAGTATCTTTATTAAAAGGTTTATTATATTTCCCTCTAATAAATTTTGTTAAATCTTTTGCATTGGCTTTGGCACGTTCTTCTGAAAACAATTCTTCCCCTATTTTAATAAACATTACGAAATCCCGCAACTGACGTTTGATTTCATCCGGATTATTTATATTTTCCATCTTAATTCTTGCTACTTCTTGATCCGTCATACCATATGCCTTGGCTTCTTTAATTAAACTCTCAATTAATTCAACGTCGGCACTGTTACCTGGAATTTCGTTTTCTAACCAAGGATTTTTAGTTATTTTATGGAAATATTGAAAGAGATTAGGTGTCAATTCCTGCCCGCTAAAAATAGGTGTTAAAGCCAAAGTCGTGCCGATTGCGGTAAAAGGTGCCGGAAATGATAAATTAAAAGGTAAAATATCGTTAGAAGAAATACTCAAAGCTACCGCACCGATGGGCAGTAAAAAAGGTAAAAATGTTTTAATATATCTGCCACCGTTTCCTCTATGCCTACCTTGGCGCCTGTCTGTAATTGTTCCTTTTGTTTTATGAAAATTGGTTTGATTATCAGAATTTTCTTGTGTATACACTTGGACCGCGGATGTATCACTATCCTCTCCTGCATACACTTTTTGCAAATAGGCAATATAATCTAAGAGATTATAATTAATTTGTTTGTGTTTTTTTTCAAATGAGAAATAAAAAATACCATCAAAACCTCTTTCACAATATTTTCGTTCAAATCCCTCATCGTTATAAGAACCTCTGATTATAAATATAGATTCTTTAGCTTCACCGATTAAACTTCCTTTCAATATATCTTGTACTTGGGAATAGTTTAATGTTGCATGATTTAAATCGCCTATTATAAACACTTTCTTTTTATTACTCATATTGGCGATGTAACTATATAAATCTTCTTTTGTGTTTATAAATTTTGATTCAGTGATACCTTCTTGTTTTAAAGGATTTTCAAACCAATTACCTATTGCAACAAATTCAAGTTCCGAAACATCTAAAGTTTCACCCAAACCGGAAATATTTAATTGGTCTAAATTTTCCCAAAGTTCTTGCTTATATTCTCTTCTTTCTGTTTCAATATCGGATATTAAATTAACTCCATCTAAAACATTTTTAATATTAAGTTTTTGTTCAAGATTTACAATAATATTACCGATATTTTTAAAGTCAGTTTTACCATCGCTTCTTCTTATACGGGTAATGTAACCGGAATTTTTGAAATATTCATCTCCCATTCGCGCATCTGTTAACATTATAAAGCCAATTTTTTGTGCAACATTAGGATACGCTTTTTTAATTAACATTTTAGCATTATATTCCGTATCAATCAGACCCAAATTCATATCATTAACTATGTAATGAGGTATTTTATTTTCTTTTTTCAATTCATTTATAATTTCTTCTAATTCATCTACGCTATAAGCCACATATACATTATCACAGTATTTACGTATTTGATCTGCAGCTACATCAGCAACATCCACCATATCATTTATTACTATTATGTTTAAATTCTTTATTAATAAAGGATTTGTAGGTATACTTGCATCAGGAACAAAAAAACCATACGGATTTGTATCCTTCCTACTCAAAATATATGCTTCGGGCCATCTTTCCCTTGCTGCTAAAGATATTTCCATTAAAGAATCGCGCATATCAATGAACACTGCTGAGGGAATATCTTGGTTCTTTTCTATTTCACATACTAAATCAAACAATTCACCTTCCATTACACTATATTCTTTGGATTGAGCGGTCATAGCTAAAAACTTAACCCAACCGATTTCTTCCTTAAAAATATTATGTATTACACTATAATCTTTATTATGTTGATAAGCCCTCAAGGAACGGGAATGGGTAACATCCGGCATAAATATATTATTAAAAAATTCTCTTATATGATCATACGGTGAGGGAGGATCATATTCATCAGTATACGGAACGTGCCTTTCTATTTCTTCTACATTATGTTTTTTGGGTGTAGTTATATTAGGTTTAGGGGATACCTCACCTGTAATTTTATCATATCCCAGATCATACGAAACTCTTTCATATTGATAAGGTTTACGCGTTTGATTATAAAATCCCTGTAAAACTGAATTATAAGGTTTATCGGAGTTATCATAATCAGTAATATCAATTATTGGGATTGCAGCTAAAGTTGTGCCGATTGATGTTACAACATCTGTTATACCGCATAACCCTAAAGATAAAGCAAGGGCTATTGCAGCAGCGGCACCGATTGTGGTTTTTATTTCTTTTTCTCTTTGCATTCTGGCAAGCGGTACTGTGTTTTGTGTACCGAAGATATTATCAAATATTGTACCGCCTTTTTCAACTGTTTTGCCTGTTTCGGTATTTTCTGTTTCTACATTAGTATTAGCATTAGTTTCTTGTACCTGTTCTTCTTTGGAGTAGTGCGCTTTTATCCAATTATATTCTGATAAGTCAATCGGATTTCCGGCTTTATACATCTTTGTAAAATCATATCCGCTTATGTAACCGCCTAAAACATCATCTTTCCTTACTGCAATAAACGGGTTATCAAATAAGGTCGCAGCAGCACTTATTGCCCCGGTAAAAGGCGAAGCATTTGGTAAAGCTGATAAATTTAATCCGTTTAAGAAATTATAATTAGGTAAAGTTTTACCTAAATTAACTCCGCTTTTCCCTACTGTACTTGCTGTTTGTCCGGCTGTTATTTTTACCATACCGGGGTTTGTTACTGTTTGTACAACTTCTACCGCCTGCGTTATTTCTAATGGAGCATTTGCTACCGATACCCCTGATGCCACTGTCGGCGAAACACCCATTACCGTCTGCATTGGATGCGTCACAAAATATAAGGGTGTTCTATATTTATTTGCAAATTTTGCTAAAGTTAATTCAAATGGGGTTAATGCTTCTTCCGGAACATATTGACCGCGTAATAAAGTCCATTTCCTGGCAAACCAATTCTTATTTTGGAAATCAGCTATTTTTACTTGTTTCTTTAACCCTGTAATAAGTTTATATTTTGTATCTATGGATAAATCATCTTCGCCGCTAAGCCCTTTTTGTGTATTGCGTCTGGTTTGCCTTGAGTTCCATGAAGTTTTATCGCCTTGTGTGCGGCTGCCGTCTACATATATATTTCCGTCACTGTCTAATTTCTCCCACGGCTTTAACTCCGTCTTTTTACCTGTCTGTAAATCTACTTTAAAACGGGTTCCTTTGGCATAAGTCCCGTCAACAGGTATATATTCCCCTGTTTGAAGATTAAACCCGTCACCTGCTCTTAAAGGTAACCAATTGCTTGGTATTTCTGCTTCCGCTTTAGCAGGTTTAACTGCCGTAATTTTACCCGTCTTTAAATCTACTTTTACTTTTTTCTTATCTAGTATACCCTGTATACCTTGAGGTTTCGCTTCCGCTTCTACGCCAAGTTTAGGTGCTTGTATTTGCGTATTTGCTGAACTTTGCGCTTGCGTAGCTTTTGGTTGCTTTATTAAATAATCATATTTACCTTTCCTTATACCACGCGCTATCTTTAATAAACTTCCTTTTTCGCCTAATGCTTTTAAACTACGCGCCGCTTTTAATAATGTTACCCCGTTCTTTACCATTTGAGCTAAACCGACCATT
>JAZUPU010000018.1:0-10567 GCA_045605325.1 Elusimicrobiaceae bacterium | reverse complement strand
AAATTCCGTTAGGAATTTTACCGGAACCCGAATTCCCCTCCCTCTCCGAAAAAATTTACCCTCCTTTACGGAGGGTTAATTTTTAAATAAAGCAAAAAACTATCCAATAATTGTTTCAGTGAATAGTTTTTATTTTATATAATATTATCTTTTTATTTTCTTGGCAGAGTTTCCACCGCCGAATGCATAGCGGATACCTGCATACACGCCCCAACCCTTTTCCTTAGGACCGTTTTCATAACTTACAAGCCCATGCCAATATAAATCATCCGTCACTTGCATATTAAGCCCTGTGTTAATTTCAACAGTACCGCCGCCCATATCACTCTTTGCTGATGCACCGCCATAAGAT
The DNA here is from genome assembly GCA_045605325.1 of Elusimicrobiaceae bacterium. GTDB lineage: Bacteria > Elusimicrobiota > Elusimicrobia > Elusimicrobiales > Elusimicrobiaceae > Proelusimicrobium. The sequence continues at coordinate 10,215 of JAZUPU010000018.1, read as the reverse complement.
ACATCACCCTTGCCTGCAAATTCATAGCGGTAAGCAAGTTCAAGTAAAGGTTGAATAAGCATACCGTTATTTTGTTTAATATCATAAGAAAACAAAACACCGGTCTTGGCATTTATATAATTTGTCGCATCATATTTAAGTTGATAATCATTTCCGACCTGTGTATCGGCAGATGACGCTTTCATATAAGCCAATTCCGCTTTAGGTTCTATACGGATAGAATGTCCGCGTACAATTTCTGTATTAAAACTATTTCCTGCTTCAATACTTGCTGCGAAAATATTGCGTTTAGGTTTATAAGCAAGTGTTGTACCGCCACTGGTATGATTAGTCATATCAAGTTTTGTCCAAAAATTGCGCGCTGCAAAATCTACGAACCAACCTTCATCATTAAGCAATGTCGCATACACGCCAATGTTTACTGATTCACCGTCACCTTTTTCGTACATACCGTCGTTCTTCTCTGTTTTAATACCATTGGCTGATACAAAACCTAACAAAACACCGGCATATAATTTATTTGGTTCTTCATCTATAAATAACCAATCATAACCTGCTTCAACACCGAACAAGTTTATATCGGTTTTGGCTAAGTCCTTGACGGTCATATTTTTATAGTAACTTCGCGCCCATACACCTTGTTTAGTGTTATGGTTATTCATATTACGCAAATCACCCAAACGTTTTTGTAAAGAGTTCATACCTGTCTGTGCAATCATAACATTCATAACAGGGATATTTAGTATAGTTTTAAAGATGTCGCTTAATTCCCGTGTATTACTCAAATAATAATCTTGCGCACCTTCATATTGGGTTAACTTATATACATAACCGCCCTCATCCCATTGACCGCCTACCAAATCAAATGTTCCGTTGACTGTTGCACCATTGCTAAACTCCACCAATTTTATGTCATCCATTATGTAACCTGCACGACTTGCAACATTTGTTAATTGCAGTTTGGCATCTCCGTCATAACTATTTTGAATATTTAGTTTATCAGCTGTTTGTTGTTCTAAATCAACGTTCATATTAAATATTGCATTATTAGCAGAGAGGTTTTCAATTCCTAATGTATTCAAACCGCTACTGTGCTTTACATTTACATTTGCATTTGTAAGCGAAATATTACCTTTTAATATGTTATCACCATATATATTCACTGCACCGCCGGTAGCAGTTAAACTATTAATTGTACCGTTTGTGTATAAATCAACATTTCCGTTATTAAGCACTGTATTTACGGCAGTTGCACCGGCTGATATATTTTGTGTACCGCCAGCAACAACAACCCATGTAACGGAGGCATTTTCATAAATATTTTGTTCTCCGCCTGTAATAGTAGTATCTGTTACAGTAGCATTTGCAAGGATATTTTGTGTACCGCCTGCAATAACAGTATTTGTAACAATAGCCCCGGCAGAAATATTTTGTATACCGTCTGCATATACTTCAGTTTTGTTAGCACTTCCCGCAACATTTTGTACAGCGCCGGATATAAATGTACTGTCGGCAGTACCGTTGGCTAATATATTTTGTACCGCTCCGGCATGCAAAGTGTTACTTGTTGCCACACCGCCGTCAAAGATGGTCTGTGTAGCACCTTCATTTACTGTTGTTTTATTGGCTGTACCTAATGATATTTCTTGTATTCCACCGTTATTTATAATAGTATTATTGGCTATACCTTCTTCCCAAATATTTTGTCTGCCGCCTAAATTGATAATTGTTCCGTTTGTTATACCTTCGGCATAAATATTTTGCTGTCCACCTTCGTTTAAAACAGTGGTATCAGCCACACCGCCGTTAGATACCATCTGTTGCCCCATACCTGTTATAATCGCATTATTTGCTATACCGCCGGAAGATATATGCTGAAATCCTCCGTTGATAGTTGTATTATTAGCAACGCCGTTTACAGTTAAACCGGATATAGTTTCACCGTGTATAATTTGAGCCGCACCGACGTCATTTACCGTAGTATCATTTGCAATAGCCCCGGCAGATATAACTTGAGAAGCATATTCTGCTATGGTAGTATCGTTAGCAACAGCACCGTTTCCGATATACTGCGTACCGTAATTATTTAAGGTAGTATTATTAGTTACGCCGCCGTCCCATACATACTGAGCTGCACCGGTACCGTCACCAGTTGTATTATTGGCAACACCATATACATCTTGTGTACCGTATGTATTTATAGTAGTATTATTTGCTACACCGCCCTCATAAACACACATACTCCCGTTACTGTTTATTGTTGTATTATCGGCTGAACCGTCTGCAGATATATTTAAAATGCCATTATCGTTAATGATTGTATCATTGGTTTTCCCACCGGACAATACATCCTGGTAACCGCCGGAACTAATAACGAAATTACTTGCTACCCCATTGGCTAACAAAAAACTGCCGCTTTCATTTGTGCCGGAGATATATGTATTATAATCATCCCCTTTAATTGTAACATCTATAACACCGCCGGAATTTTGTATAACATCATACGCTTTCCCACCTGAAGAGACATACATACCCCCACCGGAATTAATAGTTGTATTGCTTGCCATACCACCGGAAATAATTTGAGAGCCGCCACTACTAATCGTAGCACTACTTACCATACCGTTTGCACTAACTATTTGTATGCCGCCTGAGTTAATAGTAGTATGAGTTGCTAAACCACCTAAAGAAATTGTCTGAAATCCACCACTATTTATAGTTGTGTTAATAGCTTCACCGCCGTCATAAATAACTTGGCTGCCTTGAGAGTTAATACCTGTACTGTTTGTTATACCGCCTTGTGAAACATATTGAAAACCGCCGCTATTAACTATTGTTTCATTGGCTGAACCTGAGTTCTGAATATGTTGCGCCCCTGCATTAAGAGTTGTATTGTTTGCAATACCGCCGGATGAAACTGTTTGATACCCACCGTTATTAAAGATAAAATTATTAGCTACACCGTTTTCTAAAAAGAAAGTGCCACTCTCATTACTGCCGGCAACATAAGTACTGCTATCATCACCGTACACATTTACATTTATAGTAGCACCTGAATTTTGAATTACATTATAAGCTTTCCCGCCTGAACCTACCGACATAAACCCGCCGGAATTAATCGTTGTATTATTTGCAATAGCGCCGAAAGATACTGTTTGCGCGCCGCCATTATTTATAATTGTAGAATTCGTTTCGCCACCGTTAGAAACATATTGTCGCCCGTGGTCAATTGTGGTATTATTGGCAACACCGCCGGAAACATACTGTGTACCGGAATTACTAATGACAGTATTATTTGCCACACCGCTAAAATTAATTGTCTGATAACCTCTGTAATTGACGGTTGTATTTTCCGCTATACCGCCGGCAGAAATATTTTGACTGCCATAATTCGTAACAATCGTATTATCAGCCACGCCGCCGGAATAGATATTCTGATTACCGTCATCTGTAACTATTGTATTACTAGTTAATCCGCTAAAATCAATATTTTGAACACCGCCGCTACTAACAATTGCACTATTAACTGTACCGGAACTGATAAATTGTGTTCCACCGTTATTTATAATTGTGCTATTAGCTATACCGCCGTCATAAACTGACTGAACACCGCCATTATTAACGGTAGCATTGTTATCCACACCATTGTTATGAACATACTGTGCTCCACCATTATTGATAATAGTATTACTTGCTACACCGCTATAAGCTACATCTTGAAATGCACCGCTATTGACAGTAGTATCATTTGCCACTCCGCCTTCTGATACATATTGGTATCCGTCATCATTTAAAACAAAATTACTTGCTACCCCGTTAGCTAATATAAAACTACCTTTTTCATTTGTACCGGAAATATATGTTTGGCTATCATTGCCTGTAACATCTAACATTATAATTCCGCCCGCTTGTTGGTTTACACCTAATGCTTGTCCGCCTGAAGATACACGCAATTTCCCGCCGGAATTAATTGTAGTGTTGTTTGCTACACCGCTTGAATAAACATACTGGCGCCCATTACTGTTAAGTGTCGTATCATTTGCTGTGCCGCCGGAATAAATTCTCTGATACCCATCACTATTAACAATTGCACTATTGGCAATACCACCTGATGAAATATGTTGGTATCCACCATTGATATTTATATTATTATCTACACCTCCGGCATAAATTACTTGGCTTCCATCACCGCTGATGATTGTATTGTTTGCGACACCGTTTGACTCAATAAGTTGCAAACCTCCGGATAAAATATTGGTACTATTTACTATGCCACCCGGGGAAAACGGTTCCTCAATAATTTGAGCCCCCACAAATTGCGTTCCTTCAAGCATTGTATCATTTGCAATACCGCCTTCAAAAACATATTGGGAACCTGTATTAAAAACTGTAGTAGAATTGGCTACACCGCCTGAAGATACCGCTTGAACACCATATATATCAGCATAATTTGCAGTACCACCCCCATATATTCTTTGTTGTGCGTGTGTTTCATTATAGACAGTGGTAGAATTAGCTACACTGCCTGAAGATACCGTCTGGGCTCCGCTACCGTATACTTGTGTTCTATTAGCAGTGCCGCCCCTAACTCTTTGTGCCGCACTAGTACTATTCACAATATCTCCGCTAACGATTGTATCATAGGCAATACCGCCTGTGCTAACCTGTTGTCCACCATCAGAATATATAATTGTTGAACTTGCTACACCGCCATTAAAAATTTCTTCAACTCCGCCGGGGTTAATAATTGTATCAATAGTACTTCCATAATTAAAAAGTTGCCCTACAACTATATTATCCGGTGATGAACCAACTGTTAAACCTGTTGATGTCTCCCCGGCGCTAACCGTCAAATCTGCATAAGCCGGAAGTGTATTATTAAGGAGCATTGCTGTCATTGTAGCTGTATAAACAACTTTTCTTCCGCCATTATAAACACGGGACATAACACGCGCACCAAGCCCATGGCTTGAAACTATACAAGAACTAATTACTGCAGCACTGCAACTGCAACAATATTTTTGCTCTAATTCTCTAATTACTGCACTTGAATAAATATTTTCTTCTTTATTATGGTGTTTTGACATTTTATTTCCCCTGTTTTTTACTTTCGTCTTTCGGTGCAGTTAATTTAAAATCTTTCATTAATTGTTTGATTTGCCCAATAACTTGTTTACCTGTAATTAAACGGGTACATTCATATTGCCGGTCAGTGTTTTTAAATTTCGGACACCAAAAATAATCGTAATGGTCAAAATTTACATTAACATCATCCCAACAACCGTTGCATCCGTGCGAATTAAATACACGATACGGAGTGTAAAACTCACAAATCGGCAATGTAAACCCGCTTATAAGAATTATTGGTATATTGGTACACCACGCAAGCCAAGTAAGCCCTGAAGATAAACCGATAAAAAAGTCAGCGTGTTCCAATAATTCTATACGCTCTTGCAAAGGTTTTGCACCTGTAAAATCTTCCGCTTCGTGCGGCATACGGTTCCAAGTATACTTAAAACCCGTTACAGGTTCTTTATCAATGCAAATTACCCGATAACCTAAATCTTTTAAATAAGCTACAACTTGTTCCCAACCATAACCGTTATTCCAAAACTTTGCTTGAGAACTTGATTTGGTAGCGATACAAACATATCTTTCTTTAATTTTGCGTTTACTGCCAAGTTTCACTTTCGGGGCTTCTTCACGGGGATCTACACCTAAAATATAACCTGCGGTACGGTGTAAACCAACTTTACGGAAATCAATTGGTTGGTGGGTATCATTTCCCTTAAAAAATAATCCAAGCATATAACTTGCATAAGGTTTTTCAAAACGGATTTTACCGGGTAAATGTGTAAAAAATAAATTAGGATATTGCGCTTCAAAAATAGTCGCTAAATTATCTGCCATAGTAATTTCAGCCGCGCACTCATGCTTTTGTTGGAAACGGTCTGCATAAGTCATCCACCCGATAATATCACCTAATGTTCCTACGGGAAATTTAATTTGTACCTCTTTACCTTTAAGGTTTAAAGTATGGTTTAAAACAGGTTCTTTTTCCCCACGCACCCAAACACGAATACGGAACGGAATATAATATTTTTTTGTGCTTAATACCCAACCTTCGTCGGCATCACAGGCGAAAATAATATTATCGGTTTCATCATCTTCAATCTGAACATGCCATTTACCTTTTGGCAGAAGAACACGCGCACCGTCGTTAAAATCATAGCGGATACCCATAGGTCCTTCTTGTGTAGGAATAGCAGGTGCGTTTACAATAAAAGGATTTTGTGGTTGTTGCTGTCGTTGTATATTGACGGAAGCCGTCACATCTTGCGGCGCTTGCGCAGAAGAATTAGCCGCAGCTACCCCCTGAGATTGATTTAAATTTTGTGTAGAATTAATGGCTATATTTTTTGTTTGTTCTTCAGGCATAAAAAAATCCTCAATTATATATGTCACGCGCACGCGTATAATTTATACATTATTGTACCATTTTAGATATTACCTATACAAGCTAGGTAAATTATATAATAACTGCAAACCTTTTATTTTTTATTTGCATTGAGTGCAAATAAATTATATAATCTTTTATATGTTACCAACATACAGACCAAACAAATCAAAACGCGCTAAAACCATCGGTTTTAGGGCAAAAATGGCCACAAAAGGTGGCAGAAAAGTGCTCAGCGCCAGACGTGCAAAAGGCAGAAAAGAGCTTATTCGCAAGTAATTGTGAAGACATTGGGCTTGCCTAAGAGCGAACGAATTTATTTGAAAGAGGATTTCAAAAAAATCCTCAACACCGGTAAAAAGGTACAAATAAAAGGGTTTACTTTATGGTGCAAGCTTGATTTGGGGCAAGCGTCAAAACCCCAAATAGGAATAATTGTTTCAAAAAAGTTGGGTTCGGCGGTTGAAAGAAACCGCTGTAAACGACTTTTAAGGGAAGCTTTTAGGTTAAATAAACATTTACTAAAAAACGCCGCTATCCTAATTTATCCGAAAGAGAAGGAACTTTTACCTTCTTTACAAGCGGCTACAAAAGCCATTTTGGAATTATCCGAAAAGGCCGGTATTATAGAAGAGTGTGAGGACCCAAATATTCCTTAACCTCACCCTTCTTAAGATTTTTTGAAGATGGTTAAAAATTTACTGCTTAAATTAATGAGGTTTTGTATCAAGTTCATAAGGCCTTTTTTAGGGCCAAGCGGGGTGTGCCGTTTTACGCCGACTTGCTCTGCCTACGCCTTGGAAGCAGTAAACAAACACGGTTGTATCAAGGGGTTATTTTTGACGGCTAAGCGTTTGCTTAGGTGCCACCCTTTTTGCGAAGGCGGATACGACCCTGTACCATAAGTAAAGTTTATTTTTCCTAAAGCTCAGGAGAGCTTAATGGATAAAAACTTTTTCATCGCATTAACTGCGGCTTTGCTGGTGTTTTTCGGGTATAATGCTTTTACCGCACAAAAACAGATTGACCAAAAGCCAGCAGCACTTGTGCAACAAATAAACCTAGTCAAAGAAAATCAAAAAAAACTTGATGCAAATTCTTCAAAAGCGCTTGTTTCTTTAACGGAAAACAAACAGGAAAAGGAAACTTTTTATACCGTTGAAACGGAACATGCAAAAGTAGTTTTTACTTCAAAAGGTGCAGCAATAAGGGATTTTATTTATAAAGATTTTAATACAGATCTTAATTTAATCCCCTTCGGAAACGAACATTATTTTGCAACTTTACCGGAAGTTAATTTTGAACAAATCAAACCGCAAAACGGCGAGGACATTGCTTTCAAGACAAAACTTGCCGACGGCGTGTTTTTAGTTAAAAGCTACACGATAAATAAAGAACAAGGCCTAAACAAATTGAATATGAGTTTTATAAATGAAACGAACAGTGAATTAACACTTTCGGACTTATATTTAAATATGGGCCCAGGTTTAAATACGGTAAAAAGCGAAATCAGCGATAATGCCGTAAACTTACGCGCTTTTTGCGCACGTCAGGAAAAAGGCAAAAAAAATATTTCCGTAAACGCTCTTAAAGAAAAGTTTTTTAATAAAACTTCACTTCTTCAAGAAGCTTGCGAAAATTGGCTTTGGTCCGGCGTAGATAATCGTTATTTTTTAGCTGCTTTAATACCCACAAATTGGAAAGGTAATGACACAGGTTTTAAATATAATAAACAATTTTTGTATGAAACCCCGTCGTTCTTTGGTCTTTTTGGCAATTCCCGTGCGGAAGGACCGGACTTAAAAATTTTAATTCCGGCGACATTAGCCGCCAATAAAACAACAGAATATAATTCCGATTTTTACCTCGGTCCTAAGGACTTAAATTTGCTTGAAAGTTTACCTTATGATTTACAACGTTCCATACAATTCGGTTTTTTCGGGCAACTCGGTAAATGGATGCGCAATATTCTTGAGTGGCTTAATAAATATACACACAATTACGGCTTTGCAATTATTTTGATGACTTTTATGATTCAGTTTGTAATGTTTCCGCTTACCTATAAACAATTAAAATCTGCCGCCGTAATGCAGCGTATACAACCGCAAATGAAGGTGATACAAGACAGGTATAAAAGCGACCCTATGCGCGCACAACAGGAAATGATAGCTTTATACAAAAAATACGGTGCAAATCCTTTAAGCGGCTGCTTACCTTTATTTATTCAGATGCCGATTTTTATTGCACTGTTTAATGCTTTAAGAACATCTTGGGCTTTACACGGTGCACCGTTTATTTGGTGGATTACGGACTTATCTGCCAAAGACCCTTATTATGTGTTACCGATTTTGATGGGTGCAATAATGTTTATCCAGCAAAAAATTACAATGCCGGAAAATATGACTAAAGATAATCCCTCTATGGCAATGATGAAATGGATGCCGATTTTTATGACACTCCTTTTCTTAAACTTCCCCGCCGGGCTTACGCTGTATTGGTTTATCAGTAATTGTATTAGTTTTGTAGTAAATTTAGTTTTAAAAAAGAAATTAGGTACTTTATAGACCTATATAAAAGGAGATAATTTATGGCAAGAAGACAAGTTATTTCAACAGGAAAAGATATTGCTTCAGCAGTTATTCGCGGTTTAAATGAATTAGGCCGCCGCCGTGATCAAGTGGATGTTACGGTTTTACAAAAACCTTCAAAAGGTTTTTTAGGTATCGGTGCAAAAAAAGCAAGAGTGCAAATTGTGGAAAAAGCATGGGACTCAGAACACTCTACCCCAATGAGAACAGGCATACGCAAACGCTCAAATATCGCGTATAACCCAAATCAAAAACCGCGCCGCGCACGCAGGCCGCGCCATTTGGTGGAAAAAACTGTTACAATCCGCGAACCGAAAGCAAATGAAACACAAAAACTACCTTCAATGGAAATTCAAAAAGCTATCGTACCCGATAATTTAAAACAACCTATGGAAGATGCAAAAAATGCTTTAAATGAAATTCTTAACAAAATGGGTGTAAAAGTTTCAAAATTAAATGCTTGGTGGGACGCTAAACAAGAACGTATTTTACTCACTTTTGATTGCGATTATCCTGCTTTGGTTATCGGCAAAGAAGCAAAGACATTGCAGTCAATTCAATATCTTATTACTTTAATTATAAGCCGCTCTTTCAGTTCACCTATTTCAGTAGTTGCAGATACACAAAATTATTGGAATAAAATTGAAGAAAAACTTAATAAAGATATTTCCTATGCATTGATGACAATAAGGCGTAACAAAAGGCCGTATCGCTTCCGCCCGATGTCCGCACAAATGCGCAGATATATACACCATTTCTTATCTGAGGAACAAGATATTATTACCGTTTCCGAAGGTGAAGGTAAATGGCGTAAAGTTGTAATTAAAATTGTTACACCGCAAGAAAAGGCAGCACATATCGCAGCGGAAAAGGCAGCACAAGAACGCGCCGCGGCAGAAAATCAAAATGCTGGTATGGAAGAAACACAATGTGTTTTGACGGCAGAAAGCACAAATTGCCCTGCTGAAAATTTAGCAAACACAACACCGGAAACAGCACCTGAAGTTAAACAGGAATCTCCGGCAGAAGTTAAACCGGAACAAAATGTTCAACCCGAGCAAAATGCTCAACCTGCACAAGAAACACAACCGGTACAAAATACTGCAGCATCAACCGAAGAAACAAAATAAAAATTCACAATAATTTAGCCCCTCGGTAAAACCGAGGTGC
>JAZUPU010000017.1:0-29815 GCA_045605325.1 Elusimicrobiaceae bacterium | reverse complement strand
ATGTGGCGAAATTAAAAGCGCTGTATAAATTAAACTTGGAGGAAAAAATGAAAAAAGAAAATGTAGTAAAGAAAGCAGTAAAAAGTAATAATGGGTTCACACTAATTGAATTATTAGTTGTGGTGCTCATTATCGGTATACTTGCGGCAGTAGCTTTGCCGGCTTATAAAAAGGCCGTAGAACGAAGCAAAGTAGCTGAAGCTTTAACAACTATGTCTGCCGTAGCTAAAAGCGAACATAATTGGTATCTTGTCAGGAACGGTTATACAAATGACTTTTCCGACTTGGATGTTAACCTAACAGACAAAGACGGTAATAAAGCAGAGGATGATTCTTTTGAAAGTATACATTATACTTTCAATTTGAAAGATGATTATATAGAAGCTGTAAGGAACAACAATGAATATTCTATCTTTAAGTTTTATGAAAAGGGTGATATTTATTGTTTACCGCAAGAACATTATATCTGCCAACTTAACAGTTGGAGGGATTTTATGGACCAAAACAGATGCAATGATATAGAAGGCTTTTGGTCAAACAAAACAAAAACTTGCTATGAAACAGAAAAACAGAGGTGTGCCAGTATTGGGGCTACTTGGCAAACCGCATCAGGCGGTTTTTGCGGGTATTATAATCAAAGCGGAAAAGAAATTAATGAAAATATGAGCTGTACAGGTGGTAATTATGCTTGCATGAATTCTATAATAAATAGCGGTGGGATTTGTGCGGGTGGAGCATATAGTTGTAATGGTTCCACTATGAATGCCGGCGGAATTTGCCAGGCAGGAGATAATGGTTGTTCTAAATTACAGGTAAATGGCGGTGAATGTATTGACAAATTTGTTTCAGGTTCACAATATGCTTGCGCAGAGTCCACCTTTGAGTCGGGTTCTATTTGTAGAGGAAGATGCAATTGCTCTACATTTAATGAGGGTAGTACATGTATAGGAAACTGTGCGGGTGCAACAATTAACTCAGGTGCCAAGTGTATAGCCAATAACCCAGGTGAATGTTATGATGTAAATTATGGAATTATCTATAATGGTACAGGTTGTTGTGAGGGCGCTTATTGCAGGGCAAATCAACCGAAATGTAACTGCCCTATTAATTCCAGCACAGGCAAACATTTAACTTCTTGTGATTAAAACAAGTTGTTAATTAAAACAATTATAAAAAGCCCTCATAAACATGGGGGCTTTTAGTTAAAAATTTTAATTTAGTACGTATAAATTAATTCCGCTAACAATCTAAACATAATTAGGAGAAAGTCAAGTAAATATTTATTTGTAAGGCACTAGAGGGGAAAATAAGTAAAACTTTTTAATCAGCAATATTTTTACTATTAAGCAAATAATTGGCACTTTTTACTCATTTTTTGATACAATATTTTTATTAGCTATTTTGTTAAAAAGGGGATTTATGAAATACATTGTTTTAATTTTATCTTTTATATTTGCTTTTTCAGCTTGTAATTTAATTACACCGAAATATTGTGATACTGCTTGCCCTCCGGGTCAAAAACATAAATTAGATTGTTCCTGTTATACTCCCAAAAGAGTTCCGGCTACCGAATTGCAACAAAGAGAAATTTTACAGGCGATATTAAGCAATAATGAACAGACAATAAACGGTTTGTTTGATACTGTCAATCCGGATTCTCCGCTAAACTTAAATGTATTACCGGATATAAATGCTTTTAAAAATATCTATGCAAATAACATTGATATCTTCACACGTTTAACCTATCAAACGAATAATTTAACCTTACTCTCTTTACTTGCCCCATTAAATGGTTTTAATGATACTTTTAAAACACTTCTAAACGAAGGTGCTAACCCAAACTTAGAGGCTCTTACAGGGGTATCACCTTTACAAATAGCTATTATGGCTGACCAGCCGGAAAAAGTTATATTATTGTTAAATGCAGGGGCTTCAGCGAATTTTGAAGGTCCTAACAATATTCTTATAGATACACTAAATTTAGGTAAATACAAAGCTTTAAAGGCCTTATCAATTTATGCGAAAAACAAAAAAATTAATTTTACTTTTCCGGCACATTATTTTGTTGATGCTATGATAAATAATCAATCCGATTTAGCAAGTGCACTTTTACCTTTAACGTCAAAAGAAACTTTAAATAAACCTAACAATTTCGGCATTTTACCTCTGGTCCAAGCAGCATTTATTGGGGACATAAACCTTATGGATACCCTAATTACAAACGGAGCTGATTTGGAATTAAGGGATGAACATTCCCGTACACCGCTTTTAGCATTTTTACAGGAAGTTTATATAGGTCAAATTGAAGGTAATTTCCCTAAAGAACATAAAGAACAAATAACCAATATCGTAAAATATATGATAGAAAAGGGTGCAAATAAAGATGTTAAAGACGAATATGGGGAAGATATTTTGTTTTACGCAGTCCGTGAAAATAATGTACCTTTAATAGAACTATTACTGACTGAATATAAACATAATATAAATACAAAAAATAATCAAGGGGAAACACCGTTATTTTTAGTAGCGCAAAATGCACCTTCTTTGGTCCCTATGTTTTTGGGGAAAGGTGCAAACCCAAAGATTATAGATAAAAATGGGCGTACACCTGCTATAGCAGCTGCGGAAATGGGCTATATGGATATTTACGATTTGCTTGAAAATTCCGCAAGTATGAAGATTTAAGGATAAATTATGAAAAACCGTCATCAACTTTTTACAGATATTGCCACTTTGGTGGCAGGGCAATCGACTTGTACACGTTTACATGTCGGTGCTGTGCTGGTTAAGGATAAACGCATTATAAGCATCGGCTATAACGGTGTTGCTTCTGGTCAAAAACATTGTGAAGAATATTTTAAAGAATTATATTTAAAAAACTATGCAAACCAGTTTACAAGTTTTGAAGAATTTGTTAAAACAAAAGAATTTTATGACTTGCACGGCAAATTTTCAAATGATAATGAACTTCACGCCGAACAAAATGCCTTACTGTTTGCCGCAAAAAGCGGTATTACTACGGAAGGCACAACTTTATATATAACATTATCACCCTGCATACATTGTGCGAAAATTATTGCCGCTTCAGGTATAAAAGAAGTAATTTTTAAGGAACTTTACGACCGCTCTACGGAGGGGGTAAATTTCCTAAATAAAATCGGCATAATATGCCATAAATTAGATGAGGTATTAAATGAAAAATAATCAACAAACACAAGAACCCGAACAAAACGGGGTTATTGATAATCTTACCAAATGGCTTTTAGCCAATAAAAATATTGTTGTTGCAGTGGCCGTGACGGCTGTTGTTATCGGTGGTATTTTTGCTATTGTAGATAATTTAAGGGACAAGGCCTATCAAAAACAATGGACAGATGTTTTTATAGCAGAAATGGCAGTTGCAAACGGTGGGGATGCCCCTTCTTATGCTCCGCTTGAAGAAATTGCAAATAAATACAAAACGAAACCTGCCGGCGTTTATGCAAATTTCATTTTAGGTACGGCTTTAGCACAACAAGGCGATTATTTAAAATCCGAAATTTTCTATAAACAAGCTTTGGAAAATGCAAATAAAGATTTTGCGGTTATGATAACCAATGCTTTAATTGCAAACACTCTTGAACTCGGCGATTATGAAAAAGCAGTAAATTTAGCAGATGAATTTATCACTAAAAACCCGACTGATTTTTCAGTTCCGCAAATTAAACTTTATAAGGCATTAGGGCTTGAAATGTCCGGCAAGACAGATGAAGCAAAAGCCGTTTATAAAAGTTTAATGGAAGATTATCCGCAGACCTATTATGCGGCAATTTCAGCTGCTAAACTTGCCCCTGCACCTAAACCGGAACCTTCAAAGAAAAGTTCAAAAAAATAGTGGTTTAAAATTTACCTAGCTGTTTGAGAGCAGGTCCCCCGCATAACACACAATTGCGGGGGTTTTATTATAGGTCTTTTGGGTACATTTTTTTAGGTCTAAATACTCTCTTTTATAGGTCTTTTACCCCTTGTTAATTATCTATAAAGTAAGTAAACTATATTTAAGCATTAATAGGAGATTAATTATGAGAACAAAAATATTTATAAGTTCTTTTATCGCATTAATTTTATGTTCTGCGCTTTATGCTATGCCGAACTTAGACCAAAATGACTTTAAAGAACTCAATGCAGAAATCAAGGGAATTGTTCAACAATCTGTAACACAAGATGATATTAATAAACGAGATGAAAAAAGTATAACAGCTTTAATTAGGGCTGCTGGAAGAGGAGATAATAACAAAGTTGAAGAATTAATTAATAAAGGCGCAAAGTTAGATATTCAAGAATTCTTTACTGATTGGACAGCTTTAATATATGCTGCTGCGAACGGTCATACAGAAATTGTTAAAATTTTAGTAAACGCAGGTGCAAAATTAGATGTTGAAGATGTTTTTAACAGGACAGCTTTAATGTTTGCTGCTATGTACGGATATTCAGAAATTGTTGAATTATTAGTAAACGAAGGCGCAAGCTTAGATATTAAAAATTATTATGGAGATACAGCTTTAATATATGCTGCTGCGGAAGGTCATACAAAAATTGTTGAATTATTAGTAAACGAAGGCGCAAGGTTAGATATTAAAGATAAATATGGTATGACAGCTTTGATGTATGCTGTAAAAAAAGGTCATACAGAAATTATAACAATATTAACTGAAGCTGATAAAGCAGCCAAAATACAAGCAAAAAAAATAAAATGGCAACAATTAAACACAAAATTTTTAGAAGGTTTTGTAAAAGCTGCTCAAACTACTAAATAATAACACACTAAAACCTAAACTAACCCCGTGAATTTAATCACGGGGTATTTTTATTCAATAAATATTATTATGGCTCTAAAAACCCGGCAAGTATTTTTGAGGAAATTTTAGTTTTCTCTTTGACGACGAGTACCAAAAGAGCACAGAACCATAGCGCGTGAGTATATTTTGTGCGACGCAGCAAATTTAACATGATTTTTTATTTTCTCTGCGACGACAAATAAAACAAGCCAAACCAAGCGCCCATACCTGGCAAGTATTTTTGAGAAAATTTTGATTTTTACTGCGACGACGAGTACCCAGAAGAACTTGGAGCGTAGCGACATATCGGTACTCTAGGAGCTGAAAAATCAAAATTTACCAAAAAGACGCCGCCAGCAAAAATTTGAAAGTTCAGATTTCCTATTTTATACCTCTTAAAATATGTTAAAATATATATAGATGTTATATATTTAGGAGGATCTATGGAACCAACAACAGCAGCAGCTGCTACAACGGCTGCAAGTGGCGGAATGTCCGGTAACAGTATTATTTTAGCGATGGCGGTTTTCCTCATCATTATGATGGTGCTTACCAGCAGAAGCCAAAAGAAAAGAGATGCAGAAAGAAATAAACAAATCAGTGCCTTACAAAAAGGAGATAAGGTTGTCTTACTTGGCGGCATAATCGGCACCATAGTAGGTTTCAACCAAGAAGTTTTAGAAGTTAAAGTTTCCGAAACTACGAAATTTTCCGTGTTACCGTCGGGAATTGTTACCGTACTTAAAGGAAACACTTTACAAGAAGGAGATAAAAAATAATGAACAAACTCGCATTTAAATGGGGCCTAATATTATTAATATTGATTGGTTCCGCTGCTTTACTTTACCCTAACTATGAGTGGTATTCAAAAACCCCGGAAGAAAGGGTGAAACTTGAAGCATCAAATTCCCGTCCTAAACGCATTTTAAATTTAGGGCTTGACTTACGCGGCGGTTCTTCTTTGCTTTTAGAGCTTGATGTAAGCAAACTATCAGGCAAAGAAACTTTAACCGATTCCGTTAAACGCGCAATTGAAATTATCAGAAACAGAATTGACCAATACGGCGTTGGGGAAATCCCAATAACAAGGCAGGGGGAAAAATGGATTTCAGTCCAACTCCCAGGTATTGCAAACCCGGAACAAGCAGAGGCGTTAATCGGTAAAACCGCAATGCTTGAGTTCCGTTTAGTCAAAACAGATGCCGCCTCGCAAGAAGCAGCTTCAAAGGTTTATGAACTTGAAGAACCGTTTAATAACGACGGTACTTTAACCGAAGAAGCCAAAAAGCTTATGCCGGAAGGTACTACCGTTATGAAAAGCAAAGAAGGCGGTTACTTAGCTTTAACTGATACTGTCGCCGTCTCCGGTGCAGATCTTGAAGATGCCCGCGTTACAACAGGTGAATATGGCTATCCTGCCGTATCTTTCCAATTTAATAGCGACGGTGCAAAAAAATTCGGTAATTTAACAGGTGCAAATATCGGCAAACAACTTGCCATTGTGCTTGATAATACTGTTCAGTCCGCTCCGCGTATTAACAGCCGTATTTCTTCACAAGGTCAAATTACAGGTCAATTTAAAATGGAAGAAGCAAGGCAGCTTGCTATCGTGTTAAGAGCCGGTGCTTTACCTGCGCCTGTTTCAATTATAGAAAAACGCGTAATCGGCCCCGGTTTAGGTGAGGACTCTATTAAAAGCGGGCTAACTGCTTCTGCAATCGGTTTTATCTTTATCGTACTTTTTATGATGATTTATTACCGTGCAGGCGGTTTTATTGCAAGTATTGCTTTATTTTTAAACTTAATTTTCTTGCTTGCTTTAATGTCTTATTTCTCCGCAACACTTACTTTGCCGGGTATCGCAGGTATCATCCTTTCACTTGCTATGGCAGTTGATGCTAATGTTCTTATTTTGGAGCGTATGCGCGAAGAAAAAGATAAAGGTCAAACTTTACCTATGGTTATCAAAGAAGGTTATGATAAAGCTTGGAGTGCAATTTTTGACTCTAACTTAACAACCTGGATTGCCTCAATTTTACTGTTCCAATTCGGTACAGGTCCGGTCAAAGGTTTTGCTTTAACTTTGACTTTAGGTCTATTTGTCGGTGTGTTCACTTCAGTATTTGTAACACGCGCAATTTATGACTTTTTACTTACTTCAAATCCAAAGGATATTAGTTTATGAGATATTTTCGACTTTTACCCAGAACGCATTTTGATTTTATTAATGCAAGGAAAACATTTTTCCTAATCTCAGGCATAATTTTGATTGCTTGTATAGTTTCTTTGTTTACAAAGGGCTTAAATTTAGGTATTGATTTTACCGGCGGTACAATGGTTCAAGTCCAATTTGACCAACCTACGGAAATCAAGGCCTTAAGGACTGCTTTACAAAATAAAGGGCTTAATGCAGATATTCAAACATATATCGGTAAAGATGCTTATGCAATTAAAGTTAAAGGACATCAGGATAATGTAAACGAGGTCTCAAAAAATATTGAAAATGCTTTAGCAACTATCGGTACAAAATTTAATATTGAACAAACTTCTTTTATTGGACCTACCGTCGGTGCTGACCTCGCTAAAAAGGCCTTGCTTGCTTTCATACTTGCTTTAAGTGCTATGATTATTTATGTAGCATTTCGTTTCCAAAATATTATTTGGGGCGCTATGGCAGTTGCAGCATTATTCCACGATATTTTATTAACCGTCGGTGTATTTTCCTTCTTCCAAATTGAAGTTGATTTGGTTATCGTTGCAGCTCTTTTAACTATTGCAGGTTTCTCTGTAAACGATACAATAGTTATCTTTGACAGAGCACGCGAAAATTTACGCTTAAACCCGAAATATGATTTAAGAACTTTGCTTAATGTTAGCGTAAATGAGACTTTATCAAGAACGATAATAACTTCTATAACAGTAATTGCAGCAACAGCAATCTTGTATGTAATGGGCGGGGAAGTTTTAAAGAATTTCTCTTTGGCATTACTTATCGGTTTAACTTCCGGTACTTATTCAACGGTAATGCTTGTTCCGGGTCTTGTATATCAATGGTCCAAAGGCAGCAATTTTGATGCTATGGCAACAGGTGTAGCAAATAATACCGAAACACCAAAGAAACACAAACATCATAAATACCACAACTAAACCATGAGGAAAATAAGGAAATTTAAAATATCCTTACACTATAAAGAGATACTCCGCCGCATCAAATCTGCAGAAGTAGATTTAAACGCGGCGGGGTTTACCTCCGAAAGCGCTTTGGCTGTTTTTATTTCCTCTTTACATCAAGCAGCAGATACCGGCGTGCTGTATGAATTTAATGAAGGTTCTTGTTTGGAACTTGTTTCAGCCGGGTTTGAACATAAAGGGGCATTTAGTTTATGCCTAATAACTTTAGGTAAAAAATTGGAAGAACAGTTGGCTTGCATTACAAATATGAGCCAGCTTACAATTGCAAATATTGCAGTATATGAATTTTTAAGAACGGCTTTAAATTTTGTCATTGACTTATTAAAAGAAGAAGCGGAAAAAGATAATTTGGCGCCACTAAATATGGAATTATTAAGCGCACCTATCTTTTCTTATGGAGTTGAGCCGAAATTTTTAAGGGAAGCAAAACACCTTGATATTACTTTAGTAAAAAAAGTTTTGCCTGATTTACTTAAGCGCCTTGAAGCGCAAAAAATAAATGTGAGTTTTGAAGGAGATACTTTAACCCCGAAAGCAACTGTTGCTTTCGTTATTCCTTGGGTTAAAAAGAAAGGTAAGAAATAATGGCTTACACTAGTGGTTTTGAAAACATTAAATATAATATAGCTGCCAATCTGATTAACGGCTATGTTCGTTTATGCGGTTTACTGACTAAATATACCGTTGAAGGGCTTGGTACTTCCGTAGAAGAATCAGCCAAAAATCAAGTGATTTTTGCTTTCTGGCATAACAGGCAAGGATTTTTACTTTATCCTTACAGAAAACATAAAAAAATGTGTGTGCTTGTAAGTTTAAGTAAAGACGGGGAATATATAGCCCGCGCTTTACCTAAATTTAATATGGTGGCAACGCGCGGTTCTACAACACACGGCGGCGCAATGGCTTTCCGCGGTTTAATTGCAAAAGCAAAGGAAGGGTATTCCCTAGCACTAACTCCAGATGGTCCAAGAGGTCCGGTTTATCAAGCAAGCCAAGGCGTTTTGGCT
The DNA here is from genome assembly GCA_045605325.1 of Elusimicrobiaceae bacterium. Lineage (GTDB taxonomy): Bacteria > Elusimicrobiota > Elusimicrobia > Elusimicrobiales > Elusimicrobiaceae > Proelusimicrobium. The sequence continues at coordinate 20,799 of JAZUPU010000017.1, read as the reverse complement.
TTAGCACGCAAAACAGGGCTCCCCATAGTCCCTGTGGGCGTTTATGCGACACATAAATTTGCCGTAAATTCTTGGGACAAATTCCAAGTTATTTTACCTTTCGGGAAATGTGCCGTAGTTTTGGGTAAACCCATAAAAGTAAATAAAGAAGATAATTTAAAAGAACTGTCCAAAGATTTAACTTTACGCATACAAGATGCAACATCAAAAGCTGCCAAACTCTGCGGGGGGAAATAATGGGTATTCTAATTTTAATTTTGATAAATATTTTATGCCCTCTTGTTGCCTTAATAATAGTATTATGCTTTTTAATTTCTTCAAGGCGCGGTGTGCTTAAAACTTTATTTACCGAGTTAAAAGAAAGATTCGTAACAAAAAAGCAACCCTTTAACGGTCCTTGTATTTGGTTTCATGCGGCAAGCGTGGGGGAAGTCAAAAGTATTGCAAATATTGCAAAAGATTTAAAAGAAAGATATAAATTGCCTATTTTAGTAACGACACTTACGAAAGCCGGTCAAAAAGCCGCACAAAAAATTACAGTATTTGATTGCTGTTTGCTTGCACCGATAGATTTTTATTTTTCCGTCAAACGCTTTTTAAAATTTTATAAACCGAAAATGCTGATTATAGTTGAAGCGGATATGTGGCCCAATATGATATATTTAGCAACAAAAGCAAAAGTCAAAGTGGGCGTAATAAACGGCCGTTTATCAAAAAGAAGTGCAAAAAGGTATATGATCCTTAAACCTTTGGTCAATTTACTTATACCGAAACTTTCATTTATTTGTGCGCAATCGGAAGAAATTAAAAAACGCTATATAGCACTAGGTGCCCCAAAAAACAAAGTTTTTGACTGCGGGAATATTAAGTATGATTCTTTAACTGACACTCCAAAACGTCTTGAAGAAGCCCAAGAAATTATAAATAAACTTGCTTGGCAAAATTCAAAGATATTGGTATGTGGCAGCACTCACGAAATAGAAGAAAAAATAATATTTGCCGCCGCAAAATCACTTAAAGATGTAAAATTTATTATAGCTCCGCGTCATTTAGAAAGAACAAAACAAATAAAGGAATTTTTGGGGAAAACAGATTTTAAATTTGCCTTTTTAAGCGACTTAAAAAATGCCCCGCAAAATACACAAATTTTAATTGCGGATACTATGGGGCTTTTAGGGGCTTTATATAAAGTCGGAACTTTGGCTTTCGTAGGCGGTTCAATTGTAAAAAGAGGGGGGCATAATCTCCTTGAACCGGCAATACTTAAAAAACCCGTATTATTCGGTAAATTTTATTATAATACCCCGGAAGTCGCTGCAAAACTATTGAAATCAGGCGGCGGAATATTAGTGAGCAAAATAAATTTTAATAAGAAATTAGCGAAATATTTAAATGATGAAATTTTATTAAATACTTCAGCGCAAGCAGCTTTAGACACGGCAATATCTTTTAAAGGCGCTACGAAAAAATCTTTAGAGGTTATAAAGTTATGAACAAAAACAAAAAGCAAGAAAAACGAAATATTTTAGTAATGCGTTTATCATCTTTAGGGGATATTGTTTTACTTTCACCTGTATTTAAAAATATTAAAGAACATTGGCCTGATGCTAAAATTACTTTGCTTGTCAAAGAACAATTTGCCCAAGCATTAAGCGGGCACCCTGATATTGACGAAATTATGGTTTTTAAAGGGTTTTTACATACCCTTAGGGATATCCGCCTTCAGCGATTTACGCATTTGCTTGATATGCACGCTACGCTTCGCACTATTTTGCTTAGCGCATTTAGCGGCATACCGAATAAAAAAAGATATAACAAAAACTTTTTGGCAAGGCGAATATATGTAAAATTCAAATTTGCAAGCCCTGTTCTTGAAAAACATACTCTTGAAAAATATTTAGCCGTTTTAAGTGATTGGGGTATACCGGTAAAATACCGTACGCCCAATTTAAGTGATTGGAAGTTTAAAACCGTTGATTTAAAAAAGGAAATTAAAAATATTTGTATTTTTCAGACATCATTTTTGGGGGATTCCGTTTTAACAACACCGTTAGTAAAAAAGACAGCGCATATGTTCCCAAAAGCAAAAATTACTGTTGTAACACGCCCGCAAACAGTTGATATTTTTAGACATTTAGAAGAAGTAAACAAAATTATTATTGATAATAAGAAAGGTCTAAATCAAATATTCGGTATATTCAGGACTGCACGCCGTATTGCCCGCGCAAAAGTGGATGTTTTGCTGGTTCCTCACCGCAGTTTCAGAAGCGGCTTAATTGCTTGGTTAAGCGGTGTTAAAGTCCGCATCGGTTTTAGTAACAGCGAAGGTAGATTCTTCTACACAAAAACAGTACCGTTTTCTTGGATGATTCACGATGCCGAACGCAATTTGTATTTACTTCAAGGCATAGTGCAAGATAATTTTAAAGTTGAACTTAACCTTAATAAACAAGATATGGATGCAGAAGTTACCGTTGCAAAAATGCTTAAAGAAGCCGGCGCAGACGGTAAAATATTAGTCGGTGTACATCCAAGTTCAATTTGGCCTACAAAATGCTGGCCCGAAGAAAATTATGCCAAACTTATTACCCGTATGGAAAAGGAACTTGGTTTAACAGCCGTTTTAATAGGCGGTCCTAAAGATTTGGAAGTAAGTGAACAAGTTGCACGTTTATCAGACGGTCACCCTATAAACCTTGCCAGCAAAACTTCTTTAACGGAACTTATGGCATTAATGAAACATCTAAAACTTTTTGTTACAAATGACTCAGGCCCCATGCATATAGCAACAGCTTTTGGGGTACCTACTTTAGCAATTTTTGGTCCGACGACCAGGGAACTCGGTTTTTTCCCGTATGGGAAAGGGCATAGGGTTATTGAAGTTAAAAACTTGCCTTGCCGCCCTTGTGCTTTACACGGTGGCAAAAAATGTCCGCTTGGGCATTTCAAATGTATGAAAAATATTTCAGTAGATGAAGTATTTAATAATGTAAAAGAGATGTTAAATATTCATTGTTAGAGGTTGATTATGAGAGATATACTTTATTTTATCTTATTTTTAGTTATTGCAGGTGCCATAGCTTATGGGTTTGATGCTGTGTTTTCTTCATTACTTCCGCAAAGTGCGTCAAGCTTTTTTATTAAACCTTATTCAGTCGGTATCCGCCCGCTTGGTATCAGCGTTAGCGTTTGCGGTATAATCGGTATAATAATAGCACTTGGCTTAACAAAATTTATCAGAAGGTAATATGCGTATAATTTTGGCTTCAGGTTCACCGCGAAGGAAAGCAATATTAAAAAATCTGGGCTATAAATTTGATATTATCAATCCGACAGTTAAAGAAACAACAGCCAAAATTTTACCGCATAAAATAGTACAAGAACTTGCTTTAAAAAAGGCATTTTCCGTGGCGGTTTTGTATCCTAATGCTCTTGTTATAGGTGGGGATACTTTAGTATATTGCAAGGGTAAAATACTCGGTAAACCAAAAAACGAACAAGATGCCTTAAAACTTTTAAAGCTTGAAAATAATTCTTGGCAATCGGTTTACAGCGGGCTTGCTTTAGTTTGCAAAAGTAAAAATAAAATACTTTTAGGTTATGATAAAACCTTATGCAAAGCCCGCAATTTAGATTTAAAGACATTAAAATATCTTGCAGGTAAAAATTTAGATAAAGCCGGCGCTTATGCTATGCAAGATACAGATGATCAATTTATTGAGCGTATAAAAGGCAGTTATGATAATGTGGTGGGCTTTCCATCGGAGTTATTTAAAGAAATGATTAAGGAGTTTTTATGACGGAAACAGATGTTTTAATTATAGGTTCCGGTCCTGCAGCTTGCAGTGCCGCTTTATATACAACAAGAGCAGGTTTAAAAACAATAATGCTTGGGGGTAAAAATTTCGGCGGGCAACTTGTGCAAACAAATGATATTGAAAATTATGCCGGTTTTGTTGACCCTGTGGGCGGTTTTGAACTTATGGATAAAATGCACAAACAATGCCAGCGTTTAGGTGCGGAAATTTTAAAAGCTACCGCAGTAAAAATCAAAAAAGAAGATAAAAAAATTTTAACAGAACTTGAAAGTGGGGAAGTTATTTCATCTTATGCAGTTCTTGCTGCAACAGGTGCTACCGCAAGGTGGTTAAATGTTGAGGGGGAAAACCAATTTAAAAATCACGGTTTATCTGCTTGTGCAACTTGTGACGGCTTTTTTTACAAAGGCAAAACAGTTGCCATTATCGGTGGCGGCAATACGGCTTTTGAAGATGCTTTATTTTTAACTAACTTTTGCCAAAAAGTTTATTTGATTCACCGCCGCGCCGGTTTTAGGGCAGATGAGATTACAATAAAAAAAGCGCAAAGCAACCCAAAAATTGAATTTGTAATTCCGGCAGTTACCACAAAACTTTTGGGCGATAAAACTTTAACTGGTATAGAACTCCAAAACCCTGAAACTAAAGAAATTAAAACTTTGGATGTACAAGGTGTTTTTGTGGCAATAGGTTCAATACCGCAAACGAAATTTTTACAAGACAGCGGTGTGAAACTAGCTGAAAGCGGTCATATTATAGTTGACAATAAACACCGCACAAATATTGAAGGGCTTTTTGCCGCGGGTGACTGTCAAGACCCTGTTTACCGTCAAGCAATAGTTGCAGCGGGAAGTGGGGCAAAAGCCGCTATTGAAATTGTAAATTATGTAAATCAGATAAAATAGAAATATTTTGTAATTATCACAGATAATTTTTATATAATATATTTAGGTTTTATATTTTTATTTGTAAAGGGGTATTATGGAAGAACAGAACGAAAACAATTCACAAGAACAAAATTTTACGACGACACTACTAAACTTTATAACAAAAAAATCATTTGTTATACCGGTGGTAGTCCTGGTAGTTTTAATTGCTTTATACCCAACTTTTACAAAAATTTTAGAAAGGATGAAACTATCTGCTACATATAACATAATGCAAAAAGTTGCACTTGCCCAAACAAATTATGAAATATCACATAATGCTTATGCAGATGATTTTAAAGAATTAGATATTAAGTTAAAAGATAAATACGGTAAATATTTTTCTGGTGATAGTGTAAACCTTAAGAATTTTAATTTACTACTGTTGCAAAGGGGTATTTTAGCAATACATAAGCAAGGGGATTATTTCGGTTATTATGATTATAAAAATGCCTCTTTCGGCTGTGCTCCGCGCGAACATTATATTTGCAAAAATATTGCCTCTGTAACAAAAGATATCTGCGAAGAAGCAAATATGCTTTGGTCTATCAGAAATCAAGCTTGTTATACCCGTGAAAAGGATATGTGCCTTGCTCTTAATATGCCTTGGGAAACAAAAAATGACACAGATTTTTGCGGATATAAAAACTTACCCAATAAGAAAATTTACGAAGGTGCATCTTGCATAGCAACAGCTCCGAGCGGTTGCCAAAAATCAAATGTTTATGAAGGGGCTACTTGTACAGGTAAAGCACCTTTCGCTTGTTTACAAAGCTCATTACAGGGCGGTAACTGTGTACCGCAAGCAGATACCGCTTGCCACTCCGTACAAATAAATAAAGGGTCCGTTTGTTTAGTAGATGAAGAATATACAGGTCTTTACGGTTGTCAAAATGCAACAATAAACAAAGGCGGCGTATGCCTTGCAAGGGGCGGCAATACCCTTGCTTGCAATAAACCGACTATAAACAATGGTGGTATTTGCAGGGGGTATGCTGCAAAATCTTGCAATAATGCAACAGTTTTATCCGGCGGTGTTTGTGAAGCAAATGCAAATACAGTTTGCAATGAAATAACCGTTAAAAATGGTGGCAGATGTATTGCAAATATGCCTCAAACTTGTGAGGGTACTTATGAAGAAGGATCTTGCTGCCACGGTGAGTTTTGCCCCGAAGATGCCCCCAAATGCAACTGTCCGGGTTTTGCAAAAATTTGTTAAAAAATTTGAATAATTTTATATTTAGATAAGGAGATTTAAAACCTTTACAAAAAGGTAAACAAAATAAAATTTAATCTGTTTTTGGTATCTTGATAAATCAAGATGCGCTTTTGCTGAAGCAAAAGGCAGAGAAAGCCAAAAACAGTCGTACTAGGTATAAAATGAAAGGATTAATTACCCTTTCGTTTTATGCCAATGTTTCTCTATATAGAGGAACTACGGCTGTTTTATTTATAGCGCTTTCTCTGCCTGTAAGTAATATAGCCGTTTTTTATTTGGCTGAAATTTCTGATTTGTCGCCACCCGCGTGCTTTGTCGCGCGGGCGGGAGATGCCGAGCAAATGTTGTTTTTGCGAGGCAGAGGGGGGAATAAATAAGGAAACTTTATACCTCCATCCGTTTTGCAAAAAACAAGTTTTTGCAAGCCCCCCTCCGTGTCGAAGGACACTCCGCCCGTCCACCACGGGTGAGGGCAATAAAGAAAAAAAATTATAATTAAAGGAGAAATTATGAAAAAAGAAAATGTATCAAAATCAAGTAGAGGTTTCACATTACTTGAATTATTAGTTGTAGTTTTAATTATAGGCATACTTGCCGCAATTGCCCTGCCGCAATATAGGAAAGCGACGGAAAAAGCAAATGTCGCACCAATATTATCTATATTAAAAAGTTTGTATCAAGCACAGGAATCTTACTATCTTGCAAACGGGGCTTATGCAACTAAATTTAATCAATTAGATATTGATTTTCCTTGGCAAACTACATCTGAATATTGGGCTTACAGCGATGACGTTATGGACAAACGCAAAAATGGACAATGGATAGCAGAAATAAAAAACGGTACCCTGGGTTTCTATATCTCAATTGGACGTACAAGCGGGAAATATAAAGGAACAGGTTTTCAAATAGTGTTAAATCCAAAAGATAATCGCCTAAAAAAAGGAATTCTCTATTGTGGCGAATATATATCATCACCACATAATTTCCCTGAAACAGGATATTGCCCAAAAATTTTTAACGATCTAATCCTTATTTATCCCGGTGCGCTCAGAATGTACAAAATGCATAAATCTTAATATAATAAAGCCAAACCGTGTGCAATATCTCGGCAAGTATTTTTGAGGAAATTTTGATTTTTACTACGACGACGTGTACCAAGAAGAACGTGGAGCGTAGCGACTCTCGGTACTCTAGGAGCGAAAAAACTAAAATTTACCAAAAAGAATTAGCCAGCAAAGAACAGTAATTGCAAATTTCCTTTCATAAAATTAGCAAAAAAGACGACGCAAATGATATAATATATTTATGTTAGAAAAGATATTTAATGTCCGTCACTACGAATATAATTCAAAACACGAATTAACCCCGTGGGGGTTGCAAAATTTCTTCCAGGAAGCCGCCTGCATAGAGGCAGATGAACTCGGCTTCGGGTTCAAGGCCTTAACGCCGCAAAATATCGCGTGGGTCTTGACAAAATTGCAAATGCAATTTGTCCGTTCTCTAAAGTGGTGTGATACAGTCAAAGTTAAAACTTGGATTGTAAGCGCCTCAAAAGTTACGTCAAGGCGTGATTTCATAATGTACGATAAAGACGGTAATGCAATTGTCAAAGGCACAACAGAGTGGGTCATAATTGACTTATCAAGCCGCCGCCTTGTTCGTATGCCGCAGTTCATTTTAGACGGTCATCCCTCAACCCCTGCCGAAGAGGCATTAACACAGAATTTTTTAAGGGCGCCTTCTTTTGAAGGTAAACAGGCAGTTAATACTTGCCAAATTCAAACGCGTATTGAAGATATTGATATCAATAATCACGTCAATAATCAGCATTTTACTTCTTGGGCTTTGCAGGCAACACCTAAGGAAATTTTGGAAAATAAAATTTTAACAGACATTGTTGTATATTTTAAAAAAGAAATTCCTTTGGGCGACACTATAACCGTAAACGCTTATAAAACCGACGAAGAAAACTGCTTTTGGTATACTTTAGTCAATCAAGAGGGCAAGGAATCAAGCATTGTTTTTGCCCGCTTTAAATAATTTTTAAACAGGTGAATTATGAATTTAAATAACTATGCAGATGTTTTAATTTCCGCATTAAAAAATGCCAGAACAGGCAAATTTAAAAAAGGCGATAACATTTTAGTTTCCTATGATGCGCCGGCTTTAATGCTTGCGGAAACCATTTACACAAAACTTTTAAAAGAGGGCTTTAATGTAATTGTCCGCCCTTATCAAAGTGAGAATATGGCACGCACCTTTTTTACAACCGCAAGCAAGGCACAACTCACTTTCCAAGCACCCTGGGAAAAATGTTTAAATGAAAATCTGCACGGTTTAATTGCACTTCGCGCACCGGAAAATTTGGAAAATTTAAAAAATGTTGACCCAAAAAATATTGCGCTTGCCTCCCTTGCAAGGAAGCCGATCCGCGAAATTTTAGACGTACGCGAACAAAAGGGTTTATTTGGCTGGACACTTGCAAATGTCCCCACACAAGGCATGGCTCGCCAAGCAAATTTGACAATTAAAGAATATGAAAATCAAGTTATAAAAGCGTGTTTTTTATACGCAAAAAACCCGGCAAAAAAGTTTATGGAAGTGTCTTCCCAAATTTCGGAAATTGCCGCGCGTTTAAGCGCACTTCCGATTAAGACATTGCGCTTGCAGTCAAAACACTCTGACCTTGAAATTTCTTTGGGCGAGCAACGCAAATTTATTGCGGCGCGCGGTTGTAATGTTCCGTCTTTTGAAATTTTTACTTCACCCGATTTTCGCGGCACACGCGGTGTTTATTTTAGCGATTTAACAAGTTTCAGGAACGGCACTTATGTTAAAGGTGTTATGCTTGAATTTAAAAACGGCCGCGTAATTAAAGCGACGGCAAAACAAGGGGGGGACTTCCTTAAAAAAATGATTTCCCTTGATAAAGGCGCAAGCCAAATCGGCGAATTTTCTTTAACGGACAGGCGCTTTTCCCGCATAAATAAATTTATGGCAGACACTTTGTTTGATGAAAATTTCGGCGGGAATTTCGGCAACAGCCATATTGCGCTCGGTGCAAGTTTTGCCGATACTTTTACCGGCAATCAATCCAAATTAAATAAGGCCTTAAAACAAAAACTCGGTTTTAACGATTCCGCTCTGCATTGGGACCTTGTTAATACCGAGGACAAACTTGTTACCGCGACACTTAAGAACGGCAAGCACTTAACCATTTACGAAAGCGGCATATTTTTAGTGTAACACACTTATATAAATTCTAAATATCCCATAAGAAAATAATCCATATCTATTTTAGATGTATCATAGATATAACGTAGATCTTGTGCGTTTTTTACATAATGTATGTGAACTACTCTGTTTACAGTGTAATTATCATTGTATCTATTAAGTAATAACAAAATTTTACCATAATTTTTATCACGAACAATTACATCATTTTCGGCCTCTACTATAATTAAACGCCTATAAAACCACCCATCAAAACTATCTTGAACATCAATAATTTGGGCATTTATTACGATATCACACTTATTGGTACCAAAATAATCATATTCCTTTATTAGGACATTTTTACCTACTAAACCTTGAAGTGTTTTATTATACATAAGTGCCATATTTTCGGTATCTTTTTTTATCGGTAATAAGAATTCTCTGATAGGAAATGCCGTAATTACAAAATATTTTTTATATCTTTGTATAGAATCAATTGCATCTATTGATATCTTGGCGGTTTTTGCTTCTAACATATATCTCCAACCAAACAGTCCCTTATATTCTCTAATAACATTATAATTTTTTATTTTAAGAATCTTTTTATCTAAATCTATTTTATATCTATGTTTATTTACCAACGTTAACGGTTTCAAAAAAGATAAGGTCAATGTAAACATCAAACGCAATGAATAATATAAAAGTATATAAATACCAAGTGCCTGAATCTTATCATTACCTATTGTAAACAATATACATGAAACAAAAATACCAATTATACTAACCTTATACGAATATCGTATATACTTTAAAAATGCAAATTGTGTATTTGATGATTTGTTATCCATAAGACATTATTTAGACAACTTATAAATATACCTGTTATACCTCAATTCTATTAAAAATAAAGCCGCACCGCAAGCATTTGAATGTTTACGAAAGGGATATATTTTTGCTATAATATAAGTACGCGGATTTTGACGGGCGAAAAAAGTTCGTAAATCAAATGCCCCGAAAAACCGCTAAAGTAAACAGCCACCATGGGTAACCTCTACCCAAATTTAGGTTGTTACTTACTAAGGAGAAAAAATGAGTAATGTATCAATGAAAGCCATGCTTGAAGCGGGTGTCCACTTCGGCCATCAAACTTCACGCTGGAATCCCAAAATGGGGCGCTATATCTTCGGTGAAAGGAACGGCGTCCATATTCTTGACTTGCAAAAAACCGCACGCGAACTTAAAAAGGCCTGCGCTTTTGTCAAAGAAGAAGCAAAAAACGGTGCAAAATTTTTATTTGTCGGCACCAAAAAACAAGCACAAGATGTAATCAAAATTGAAGCCGAAAGAGCAAATTGCCCTTGCATCAGTGAAAAGTGGCTCGGCGGAACTTTAACCAATTTCCAAACAGTCCGCAAGTCAGTTGAAAGATTAGCCGAACTTGAAAAATGGGAAGCAGAAGGCGTTTTGAAAGCAATTTCCAAAAAAGAATCTTCCCGCTTAACAAAAGAAATGAACCGCCTCAAAAAACTCTTGGGCGGCATCCGCGATATGCGCACTTTGCCGAATATCCTCTTCGTAATTGACCCGATGGATACGCAAGGCGCTGTCCGCGAAGCAAAAACTTTAGGTATAACCGTCGTCGGCGTTTGCGATACAAACTGCGATCCGGATAATATTGATGTACCAATACCGGGCAATGATGACGCAGCACGCGCAATCAAATTATTCTGCGCTGCTATTGCAGATTCCATTATTGAAGGCCGCAACGAAGCAAATGGCGTTGTAACCTCTGCAGAAGGTGAAGAAGCCACCGCTGCTACCGAAGAAAAAGGTGAAGAAAAGGAAGTTGAAAACCCTATTCTTGCAGAAGCATTTAAAAAAGCAATCGGCGGAAATATTACAGAAGAAACCTTAGAAGAGGAAGAAGAACTTGAGCCGGAAGTAAAGGCACACGGCCGCGAAGAAAAAAAGGCAAAAAAAGAAGCCCTTGCTTCCAAACTTAAAAAATAAGGAGTAAAAAATGTCACTTGAACAAATTAAAATTTTAAGGGAAAAGACCGGCGCCGGCCTCGGTGCTTGCAAGGAAGCTTTAGCACAAAACAATAATGATGTTGAAGCTGCAGTAACTTACCTTCGCAAAAAAGGTCTTGCCGATATGGCAAAACGTGCAGGGCGCGAAACAAAGGAAGGAAGAATCTCAATCAAAACCTCTGCCGACGGTAAAACCGTTGCTATGGCATATCTTGGTTGTGAAACTGACTTCGTTGCCAAAACCCCGGATTTTATTGCCTTAGTCGATAAAATTGCCGATTATATGTTGGCAAACCCGACTGTTGCGGACTACACTAAAGACGCAAACATCCAAGCAATGATTCAGGAACTTGCCCCGAAATTTGGGGAAAATGTTTCCTTTACAAAAGCCATTTGCTGGACTTTAGGTAAAGACAGCTGCTTAATGAACTACTACTTGCACTCCGACAATAAAAAAGCCGCCTTGGTTGAACTTGCTTGCAAACATGACGGTGCCTGCGACCCTGCAAAGAAAGAAGAAATGATGAAATTTGCAAAAGATCTTTCAATGCAAGCCGTCGGTATGGTTGCCCAATATTTAGACGAAGCCGATGTTCCTGCCGAAGTCGTTGAAAAGGAAAAGGAAATCGCCTTAACACAAGCAAAAAATGAAGGCAAACCTCAAGCAGCAATTGAAAAGATGATCCCCGGCAGAATTAAAAAATTCTACAAGGATGTCTGCTTGCTTGACCAACCTTATTTTAAGGACTCTAAAATTTCAGTACGCGATTTGATTGCCGAAACCGGCAAGAAAAACGGTGCGGAGTTGAAAGTTGTTCGCTTTGTCCGCTTCTAATTTAGAGTTTGACACTTACAAAGGGCTGCCAAAAGCAGCCCTTTTTTAATGTGGAAAATGTTACGCGTTAATATTCCGCATTATGTCTACATACACGCAAAACGTGCTTGCATATTTAAGTGCTTTTTAATTTTTATTCTCCTAGAGTACCGCAAACTCACGCAGTTCGTTTTACTTCTTGGTACACGTCGTCAAAGAAAAACTAAAATTTCCTCAAAAATACTTGCCAGTTTTACGCCCCCGGTTTTGCTTTATTAAATAAATTTACTTCGATTACTCCCCGCCCCTTTACTTGCAAAGGGTAATTCTACCCGTAGGCGGAGAGGTTGGGAGTGGGGTTGTAAATAAAATTTTCCTTATTGCCTTCACCCGTCGTGGACGGGCGGAAGGTGTCTTGCACGGCTTTTTGCGCAAGACGGATGGGGGATAAACTTTTCCTCTTTAATTATAAAAAATGATATACTTTTAAAAAGGAGATTTTTTATAATGCGGGGGGAGAAATTCCCCCGATACAATTTATCTGTTTTTAGTATCTCGTTAAGAGATGGGCTTTAAACAAAGCAATATCTAATTCTAAAAACGGCTAGTATGGCACAATACTTCTTGGTTGATCCCCTTGGGGTTTTGTGCTAAATGTTTATCGTTAAGATAAACTACGGCTGTTATTTTAGCACATTAGATATTGTTAAATTATCAGCCGTTTTTTATTTGGCTGATTTCCTTATTGTCGCCACCCGCACGCCTTGTCGTGCGGGCGGGAGATGCCGAACGAGGATAACCGAGTGAGGCAGAGGGGGGTAAATAAGGAAATAAAAAGAAGAAAACCTTATCCCCCATTCGTCTCTCGCAAAAAGCAGCGCGAGCCACCCTCCGTGTCGAAGGACACTCCGCCCGCCATGCGGGTGAGGGCAATAAGGAAATAATTTCGTTAAGAAACAATAAAGGAGAAATAAAATGAAAAAACAAAAAATGTGTAGTAAAAAATCCACTAAAGGTTTTACTTTAATAGAACTTTTAGTCGTTGTACTGATTATCGGCATACTTGCAGCAATTGCGATACCGCAATATCAAATGGCAGTAGGTAAATCAAAATTTACCACATTAAAAACTATGACAAAAAGCATTGTAGAATCCGTCCAACGCTATTATTTAGCAAATAATGCTTACCCCAAAAAAACAACCGATTTAGATATTAGTTTTGATGGTATGCAACAAACTTATGTCGATAGTGACCAATTCAATTTCTCCACTTCCGATAATATTAGCTGTTCTGTTTACATTAAAGATGATGCTCAAATCGTATGTTATAGAAAAATTTTTTCTAAAACAATTGAGTATCATGTAAACAGAGAAACCAATAAACCAATCTACTGCTATGCATACAGCAAAAATACTTCTGATATTGTAAACCGTTTATGTCAAAATGAAACAGGGAAAAAACAAGGTAATTGCAATTTTACTTATCATTGTTCATATTTATACTAAAAAATAAATTAGTAATTTTGCTATAAAACTTTATTAACTTTATGTAATATGCTAATATTGGCAAAAGTTATAAAAATAGATTTTTGGAAGCATAGAATAAACACTTTTACAAAATTTTTAATTTTTTAACCATTATGCCAACTTTTTCCAAAAACTCGCAGACCTTTACAATAAAATTTTTACTTTTTTATAAATAAGATATTTTTTATATATTTGGCACAAAATTTGTGCCAATATTGTTTTTTAGGCTAAGTGGAGGTAAAATTACAAAAAACTAGATTTGCCAAAAGCTCCCTCCAAAAATACCGCAAAACTATGATTTCCAAAAAATTTTAGCTAAACTTACCCAAAAACAGGGTTTTACCAAAAACTTAACCAAAAATTAACAAAAATTAAAATTTCCAAAAACCCTAACCCAAACTACCATAAAAATCAAAATTTCAAAAACCCAAAAACCATCCACATCCCCAAAATTGTTAATTTTTTTGTCCACGCACCCAACCACCCCAAAAAACGCTAATTTTTTACAACCGCAAACCCTTTCAAATCTTAGCATAAATATTATACCAAAACTTTTAAGGCATTAACATTTTTGCAAAATCAGCAAAAAAAGTGCAACTGCAAAACTTGCAATTTTTCAAACAAAAATACGCAAAATTTTGCCTTATTTTACATCCCAAAATTTATATGTCAAGCAGATACCCCGCAAAACGAAGTACACCGAAGCATTTTACCGTCTGAAAAACATATATATAAACAACCTTTGACATATAAACATCATACTTTGCCATAACTTGACATATAAATAAAATATTGCTATTATATGTCATAAGGTTGTTTACAAATTAAAACATCAGCCAAAAAAACATTTTGAGGGCATTTTGTATGAATGACAATTTTGAAAACAAAAATTACCAAAACTTTAACCGCGCTGGGGCGCAAAACAACGCGCAAAACACAAACGGCAATCCCCAAAACCAAAAGGTCAAACTCCGCTTACGCTTAAAATCTGGGGAAGAGTTTGAAGCGGAAGGGGATCTCCCTTTTGTTTTGGAACAAAAAAATGAATTTTTGGCACAAACGGGCAATATTCGCGCCAAACGCCCGCAACAAGTTAGCCAACCTGTCATTGTACCGGAAATAACAGAAAACTCTAACACAACCCCATTTACTGAAGAAATAACACCTAGCCAAACCGCGCCGGAAACACATCTTAATTATGCAACAGCATCAAGAGTTACAGCAGACGAATACCGCCTACGCATACCGGCAATACAACGCCGGCAAATGGAAAGTAATTCAAAGCAAAATCCAACCGCGGCAGAAGCACCAAACAGTGTTTGGCAAATTGACGAGAAAATATGGTCAAAAATTGCCTATCTTGACGGAACGGACATTGTTTTACGCCGAAAAATCAAAGATTTAAAACCCGGAATTGCCGCCTTAATAACTTTGGCAGCGGCAAAAATGCTCGCCGGAATAATGAAGATGAGCGCGCTGGAACTTTCCAAATCTCTAAAAATGTCCGGCTATCTAAAGCCGACGGATCGGCTTGACCGCATACTTGCAGCGGAAATCAAGGCCGGAACACTCTTTTTTGAAGGCAGCAAACGCAACCGCGAATATATGATTTCTCAGACAGGCACCGCCAAGGCATACACATCCGCCGAACATTTTTTATTGTAATTTATTTTACGTGTCCACGCTCCGCATTGTGCCCACAGACGCGCGAAACGTGCTTGCATATTTAAGTGCTTTTTGATTTTTCCGCTCCTAAAGTACCGAGATGTCGCTTCGCTCCACATTCTTCGCGGTACTCTTCGTCGCAGAGAAAATCAAAAATCATCTTAAATCTGCATCGCAGCGCAATATTATTCTTGCACGCTACGGTTCTAAACTCTAAAATTATTTCCTTTTCTTCCCCGCTCCTTTGCTCGTCAAAGGGTAATTCTACCCGTAGGCGGAGGGGTTAGGGGTGGGGTTGTAAAATTAAAATCCCCTAAAAACAATCTAATATAAAAGACCTAATTTGGACCTATGCGCCCGACGAGGTCTTTTTTCTTGCTCCAATTAGCACTTGACAAACTAGTTATTTTATATTATTATTTATAATGTAATTAGATTATATCTGATTACTAGGTTTGGGGTAAACTGAAAAGGGGGACGGGTTGTATAATTAATTTACGGTAAGGAAGTTTTTTATACAACCCTACTTTTTAAAGCGTTTTAAAACATTAAACTAACTTTAAAGTGTCTTTGTAAGTTCAGACCTTCCGTTATATCAACCACACCAAATTAAATAACAAAAAAAAGAGATATCTCACCATCAAACTGCAGTTATATCGATATATTGCCTGCCACTCAAAGCACACTAGGCGCCGGATTATAAGAAATACCGGCGTCTATTTTATTTACCCAAAAGACCTATATACAAATAGGTCTTATTACTCTTGTCTTTACATAGATAAATACTATACAATAATATATATGAAGAGAATAATAAAGCAAAATTTAAGCATTTTCTTATCGGCATTAATGTTGATAAATTTTTTTCACGCAGAAGTATTTGCCCAACAGGTTAATTATAAATCTTCATTTTCTTTTGAATACGATAATTTTACTCTAGGCGAAACTGATGAAAATAAATTTATTGCCCAATTAAAGCAAGATATAGCTGATAATCCGTTTGATGTTTCTTCGGTCCCAAGCAATCCATATTCTAAAAATGAATCATCCATACAAAAAGCTTATAGTAATTTCTTATATTATAGTATATCCCCCCAGGAATCACCTTACTGGAAATGGACCGCTTTTGAACCTGATGAAATAGCAAATGAAGATGATGTCTTGCTTATTTTACAAAAACATAAAGAAATTTCCCAAGAAATTGAAAAACTCCTCAAACAAAATCCGGAATACAAACACAAATTGGCTGATAAAAGGGCTATATTTGCTACAGGGGGGCTTATGTTATCTGCTATGAGTTTTGCCTTATGGGAAATTGTTCCCGTAGGTATAGCTGCCGGCAATGCTGCTGCAACAGTCGGTTTTGGTACAAAAATAATAAAAGCTGCTAAATTTTTGACGATATTTGGAATAGATATCTTATCAACGGATTATATTGCATTTTCTCTGCGGAATTTAGAAGGCATCAAAGAAAATATTAATGATGTTGATATTTATAAATCTTCATTAATAAATAATGTTGAAGATAGAAATATATTAAAATCCCAAATAGAATCCAAAGAAATACAAATTTGTGCTGAAGCCATAGAAAATTTTAATAATATGCGTACCGCCTATGCCGCCACAAACGGAAGAGCCCCGATAATAAATGAAATGCGTAAATGGGAACCTATAGTACATTTTTGTAATGGCAGTAAAAGGGATATAGGCAACAAACATTTCCGTATAAATCTAGGTCAATATTTATTGTTTGCTTATAATAAAACTGAAGCACCTGAAGAAAATATAGAATATGCAAGGCAAGAAATGGTTGCTTTGTATCATGCTTTGCTTTTTATCAAAGAAGAACTTTCTGATGAAACCGATCGTTTAAGATTTGACAGAGCTTTTTTGGATATCATAACCACTTATAAAATAGCACAAATTACTATTAGGAATATTAGTTTTTTCGGTGATAAAGAACCTACTATAATGTTCCATACAAATTTATTACAAGAAAAAGGATTAACGGAAGAAGATTTAAATGAAAATGATTTCGAATCTTACTATTTGACATATTTGTCTTATCCATTATTGTTACCACGTACCAAACTTAATTATATAGTTCAAAGAATTAATATAGAAAAACAAAAAAGGCAATTAGAAATGGATAAAAAATGGGAGAAATCTTGGAACAATTATATGAAACAACAACCGTTTGGTCTTCCAAAATAAAATTTGAAGTTTAAAAGTAACAGGAGATAATAAAATGAAACAAACAATAAAAAAATATTTAAGCATTTTTCTATCGGTACTTATTATAATAACATATGTCCCCACATACGTATATGCACAAGAACAATTTACATCGCAATTTCCCGAAGGTGTAGAGGTTTTAAGACAACAATTATCTGCAATAAATAGCGAAATAAATACAGAATTATCCCTTTGGAACAATAGGGGCTATTCTTCAAGCCAATTGAAGAAACTTGAAGATATAATGGACAAGTATATAGAAATCATTTCAGATGTAAATAAAAAACATCCCAATATAGCTGAGAATTTAAATTACCAATTTGATGTAAAATATTTCCAAGAATATAAAAATCAAGTACGATCAATCCGGCTAATCCTTAACGGTAATGCTGTTACTACTCTATCAGATACTCAAGAAATAACAGTAATAAAAAAGACATTACATAACAAAACTTTAAATATGGAAAGAGCATTATCAGGGATCACCGGTAAGGTTAAAAAAATTTTACCGAATGCATCCGACCAAGCAGCAAAAGCTGAATTAAAAGAATTGCGTCGTCTTATAGCTAAAATATTGGAAAAACCGATAAACAATAATCTTAAATTCAAAGAACAATTGCTCGCGCATGTATTGGATGAAGACCTAAATATTGACACGATGATAGCCAGGCTTCAACGTGTTCTGGAAATATCACAAAACGAAGTATCAAAAAAAGCAGTAAAGATTTATTCAATACCTAATATGCTTGAAACATTAAAACAGTTCACCAATCCTAAAGGGCAAGCCCAATTTATAGAAGTAATGGAAGATGGTATTACTTTAGATCAGAGATTAATAATTAAAGAATTATGTAAAAAAGTTCAGAATAATAAATTGCGTTATAAATTATTAAATGATTATGTACCGGAAGTAACCAAAACGAGAGCGGCACAATCCGCTGCCGACGCAGCGAAATTTGCTGCAAAAATGGCAAATATCCCTCTGATTGCAATAACTGCAGTATTAGTACTTGCCACGGTCGTTACTATAAATGCAGACGAAGGCAATTCTTTTGAATATTCAATGAACACTGGCGCCCTTAAACATAGGGTAAAAAACGGTACGGCAGATATAATCGATATGATTGCTTTTTATCAATTACCGACTTCAAGGAATTATATAAAAGAACATATCGGAGAATTTAGTGCCGTGGTTTTACTTGCTGTTGAAGCAGCAACAACACCATATTTTGATAAAATAATGAATGAACAATTTATAATAAATGACCAGGATCCGAAAAAGGTTTCCGTAAACGATGTGTTTGATAAAGCAATAAATGAGGCATTAAATAATTCTATTGATTTAGAAATACCACAAGCATAAATTAACTTATCAATCATAAATTAAGTTTTTAAGAGGGGGGAAATATAATGGTCCCTCTCTTTTTCTTATTATTGTATTAATGAGAGGGGGGAAAGTATATTATAAAATACACTCTTATACAATTAATATAACTGAATTATACCGATATATTGCCTGCCACTCAAAGTAGACTATGTACCGCCAAAAAACGGCGCCTATTTTTTACAGTTCTTATATAATCAAATTTACATCGGCATCTTTACGCCCCATACTGCCCAACAAGGTGTTCCGGCATTAATAGGGCTACACCACCAATTATAACTTAATTCTGCTTTTTTATTTAAATAAGCTTCACAAGCACTTACTAGAGCTTTATTTTTTGCATAACATTCAATTACATTGCTTGAACTGCTGCTTTCTTGTTCCGCATAATAGTGAATTAATACATGATTGGTGTTATAACAATATGACCATTTTTTCTCAACAACACACCTAACTTTATTATTAGGTAAAACTATATCTAAATTTACCAAATTGGTTGTATACCTGCCATTAATCAAGTAATATCTTTCAGCTGCATTTTGTATGACTTTTGTAGCACTTATAAGCTGTGTAAGTTCTGCTTTACCTACCGCACGCCGATATTGTGGCAAAGCAATACCGGCAAGAATGCCTATAATTAAAACTACGACTAATAACTCCAATAGCGTGAATCCTTTTTTGCTTTCTATATTTTTATTTCTTTTATTTTTCATATTTTTACCTCATACTTTTGATAATTGTGAAAATAAAAAGACGGCTGATATCTGAGGAATTCGAAACTCTCAAACACCAACCATCTACCTATAAAATCAATTACAGGGTTACTACCAATAAACCCGGGTAATTATTCCGTTTTTATTGGAAGTATCGGTAGTTTTCGGTTTCGAATTCGCTTTGCAAAGGTAAAACATTACCCCGGCAAAACAGTGGGCAGAGCCCGCCAAAAACAGATCAAATTTTTAAAACCGCCAGCCCTATGACGGGCGGTATACTCCAAAATTTCTCCTTATAAACAAAACTTCCTTATTTAGTATATCATTTTTTACCGGTATTTACAAAATTTTAATTTCTTAACTGTATTTAAAAATAATCAAAATTATTTTAACTGCTGGGGAATGGGGGGGATTATTTTTTGTATAATAAAAATTTATCTCAATGATTAACTCCCCGTTGTATTGTACTTTGCCAAAAAAGATTATATTCAATATATACCGAGCAATAATTACAAATACAAATGGCTGTTCCCTAATACAAAAGCCTTTTTTCTTATACAAATAGCTTTTTCCTATACAAATTTTGTTTTGAGTGGGGGGATGGGCAAATTTTTTACTTTTCCGTATATCCTCCCCTCATCAGAGCAGATATCAAACCAAATAATCCACAAATCTGATTAAAACCCTGCCGAAAAGCCCTTTTTTATTCTCTCAGGATACCGCCTTTCCTCAATACAAAACCAAAAAAATCGCACACAAACTGATATGAAAAGGGGAGGAAAATATAAAAAGTGTGGGTGGGGGAAAGCGGAAAAAATATAAAAATACCCCAAAAAACACTCCATTTACCCCAAAATTCGCCACTTGATGATGATCTCCCACTCAAACCGAAACTACACAATTTCCCAATACAAAGCCCTTATAATATAAGGGGGGAATAAAGAAAATAAAGATATCTATATCCAAAACTGCCAAAAAGCCAAACGCACCAAAGCCAAAACTCTAAAATTTCCCCGCCAAAATGCAAAAAAATACCGAAAAAATACCGGAAACTTAAATTTTTCTATTCCCCCATTTTTACCAAATTATCTATTTTATTAGCATAAAAATTATTCCAAAATAAATAATAAAAGTGTAAATTTAAAGGGGGGATAAACTTGTTGATAAAATGTCATATTTATTTTTGCTTTATGGCATATTTTTTTCTTCTTTAAAATGTTGTGATAATTTTTATTATGTTAATTAAATAAT
>JAZUPU010000016.1:0-7177 GCA_045605325.1 Elusimicrobiaceae bacterium | reverse complement strand
TTTTACACTTATGAACTGTTAGACACAGGTATTATAGCCGATAGGAATAACGGTGAATATACTTTGTATAAAGATTATGAAAATCAACAAATATTATGTACCCCGGGGACACATTATATCTGTGAAGATTTAGGAGCATTTACCAAAGTACCGTGTGAAAAAGTAGGTATGACTTGGGCAAACACAAACAGCACTTGTTATGTAGATGAAGAAGCCAGGTGTAAAGGATTATATGGTAATGATATGTGGAGAAATTCCGATGGAATTTGTGGGTATTTCCGTAGTAACAATCAGGAATTAAATGAAGGTATGGAGTGTATTACACGTAATGGCACAATGGCTTATTCAGCGATGTGTTCTTCAAGCACGGTAAACAGCGGCGGGCAATGTAGTGCCTGCGGTTATAATGGTTGTGATTATTCTACAATAAACGAAGGAGGGAAATGTGTTTCAACTCAATGTGGCAATGGAAGCAATGGATGTCAACATGTAACTATAAATTCAGGTGGAGAATGTAAAGCTTCTACTCTATGGGGGTGCCAATTTGCAACTATAAATGAAGGTGGAACGTGCATAGGAACAGGAACAACCGGATGTAAGGACTCTATAGTTAAATCCGGCGGAGTTTGTAAAGGCGGATGTATCGGTTCTACAATAACTGCCGGTGGAAAGTGTATTAATTGTACAGGTGTTTATACGGAATCAGGAGCTGTTTGCGAAAATTGTGCTACATCACAGATTAACGATGGGGCGGTATGTATCGGTACTTGTTGGAGGTCTGCAGTAAATGATGGTGGAAAATGTATATGGACCAAATCCGGTGATTGTGAAGATGTTGGTTATTATGGTACAGGATGTACTGAAGGATATGTTAATAATAGGTGGCGCCCGCGTTGTGAATGCCCGATTGATCCTGCAACCGGTCAACATTTAACAAGTTGTTAATTTATAGATTTTTATAAAGATTATTAAGACAAAGATACCACGTGCCCTAAACACGTGGTTATTTTATATTAAATCAAAGAATTTGACGCCGAGTTGAACATTCCAATCTTTGCTGTGCAAGGCACCTGCTACATGAAAGCCGGGTTTTATGTAAAATGCCACATTTCCCCTAAACATAAAACCGCCTTCAAATTCCAAATAAATTTCTTTCTTGCCATTTTCAAGATTAAAATAATACTTGGGGTCAACTATAATCCACCAATCGGTTTTTGAAATATAACCAAAGTTTGAGCGAAGGCGCAATTTGTTTACTGTTTCTCTATCTGAATCCCCCCAAAAAGTGTGATAATATTTTGCACCGCCTGCAATAAAAAATCCGCTTGAAAAAGAATATTCCAAAAATGCTGCAGGGCTTGCCATAAAGCGCCCAAGGCCCAAATCATCCTTTGTCGCCGTCGGAACATTTAATTCCATTTGAAGGCCGTATAAAAGATGTTTTGTAATATTTCCGCTATAATTTGTAGCAAATAAAATGTCACCAAGTCCGTTTATGCCGTCATTATTGCCTTCATTACGCAACATCGGAATTTCAATACCGAAGTCATGCTTGCTTTCCTTAAAACCATAATAAAATTTTGTTGTTAGGAAAGTAGATGATATTCCACGTGAATCATTCGTTACATCCTGCCCTGGGTTAAATTCCAAAGTTGTATAATTTTCCGAAGGTCTTGCACCTTTAACCTTTACATCATCATTATTATTTATAAGTCCGCCGAAACAGGCAAAAGGTAAAATTAAAAGACAGGATATTACAAATATTTTTTTTATCATAGTTACCCCTTTTTAATTATATCATAAAATAGGTCTTTTGGGTAAATTTATATAGGTCTTAATTCTCTTGTTATTTTTTATTTTTTTTTCTATATTTACAATATAAGATAAAAATTTGGTAATATCTTTAAAGGAGAATGAGATGAAAAAGATATCTTTGTTAGTATTATTATTTTTATTACCTTTCTTAGTATTTGCACAAGAAGTTTCAATATCTGGGCAAGAGGATACGACATCATTATATAGTGTTGATACCGCAAAAAAGTTTAAGAGGATACAACACATAATAAAAGATGCTGAAAAATGTTTACAACTTCCGCTAAAAGTAAACTTAATAAGAGGGGGATACGGTTGTATATATAATATAGAAGAAATAAAATATAATTTAGAATCTGAAAATTTAGATGTTTTTTTAAAAGACGACAATAATGAAATAGTATTGGATTCTGTCGCGGAATATATTACAGATAAGAACAAAAACATTTACCACGATAATTATGAGCTTTTGGTCACCATAGGTATAAATCCTATTGAAGCTGCCATCAGGACAGAAGAAGATAGATATATAGAAGAAGCATTAAACTATGGGAAGATTTCTTATTCTCATTGGAAAACTTATATATCTTTTGGAATAAGAATAGCTAAGGAATATGAAAGGAATATAAAAGTAAAAACTAACCAAAAAGAAATTCAAGAGATAAAAGAGAAAATAGAGAACAAAAAACCTTTAATAGATAATTTCAAAAAAGAAATGCGTAAATGGAAAAAAGCAATTCGCATAGATAAAAGGAACAAACGTGTGAATGAGTTTAACAATGCGCTGCAAAAGTTTGAGGATAAATTAGATGGGGTCATAGAACCACCCGCCGCTTGGATGAGGTTGATTCATGTCATGAGCCGTAAATCTTAATTTATAGTATTGCAATAGTTCTATTGCGTACGCGCGGATATATTTTGTATAATCTATATATGAGTGATTGTATCTTTTGCAAAATAATTAATGGTGAAATTAAAAGTCAAATCGTCTACGAAGATGATTTTTGTGTAGCGTTTAAGGACTTAAACCCGCAAGCACCGACGCATATTTTAATTGTCCCTAAAAAGCATATTGAAAATATTGCCGACGCTGGCGAGGATGATGCCTTAATTTTAGGTAAATTGCAACTTGCAGCCGCAAAAATTGCAAAAGAAAATAATATTAAAGATTTCCGCCTTGTCGCTAATAACGGCAAGGGGGCAGGGCAAAGTGTGATGCACCTTCATTATCATTTAATGGCAGGGCGCCGCTTTACTTGGCCCGCAGGTTAACCTTTCAAACAAAAGGTGGTGAAAAGTAATGGTATTCGTAAAAGTTCGTGATGCAGAGCATTTAGAAGAGGCCTTAAAACGCTTTAAAAGAGAATGCGAAAAGAACGGCATTTTGCGCGAAATTAAGAAAAGGGAAACTTATGTTCCTCCAAGTGTGAGGCGCAAACTCAAATCCCAAGAAGCACAACGCAGAATGAGAAGAACTAAAAGAAGACGCTTTTAGTCATTATTTGTGCAATAGTCCGCTGTATTTTATGGCGGACTATTGCGCCTAAAAATCTTGCCTTTTTTGAGTAGTAAAAACCTTTATGGACCAAAGTTTGGTTGAAAAAATCAGAGATAGTGTTGATATCCTTGACCTTGTAAAAGATTATGTACCTAATGTCAAACGTTCCGGTACTTCTTACAAGGCGTGCTGCCCTTTCCATCAGGAAAAAACACCTTCATTTACCATTAGTCCGGATAAAGGTCTTTATTATTGTTTCGGTTGCCAAACCGGGGGGGATATTTTTGATTTTTTAATGAAAATTGAAAATATGTCCTTTAACGAAGCTGTCCGTAAACTCGCGGATCGTGCAGGTATTGATTGGCACCAAGAAGATTTATTAACGGCAGAAGAAAAAGCACGCCTAAAACTATATAAATTAATGGATTTTGCAAAAGAATTTTACCATAAACAATTATTTTCCGAGCGCGGTGTGCAGGCAAGAAACTATGTAAAAAGCCGTTCTCTTACAAAAGAAACAGTAGAAAAATTTGCTATCGGTTTAAGTTTCTATGATGGTCTAGCCCAAGCGGCATTAAAAGCCGGTTTTACTATTGATGACCTTAAAAAAACCGGGCTTATAAATTCAAGCAGAACTGATTTATTTAAAAACCGTTTGATGTTCCCTATTTTAAATCATAGGGGGGAAACAGTTGCCCTCGGCGGTCGTGTTTTAGGCGACGGTATGCCAAAATATTTAAATTCCCCAGATACTCCTTTATTTTCCAAAAGCCGCGTTTTATATGCTTTAAATTTTGCCGCTTCAAGCATCCGCAAGGAAGGTCGTGCCGTTTTGCTTGAAGGTTATATGGATGTTATTGCCGCGCATCAGGCAGGTGTGGCAAATTGTATAGCACCGCTTGGAACATCTTTTAATGAAAATCACGCCAAACTTTTAAAACGTTATACCGATACCGTTACCGTTTTATTTGACCCTGATGCCGCAGGGCTAAAGGCATCAAAGCGCACAGCTTTAATTTTACTTGAGCAGGGTTTTTATGTAACCGTCGCAACTTTGCCTGAGGGGTTAGACCCGGATGAATATATAATAAAATACGGTGCAGACAGTTTTAAAAATATTACCCAAACCGGTAAAGATATTGTTACTTATCAGTTAGATAAATTTTTAAACGGTGCGGGAACAATTTCAGCAAAAGAAAAATCTGAATTTGCGGCAGAAATTATGGATATAATTTCCCGCCAGCAAGATAAGATTATTAAAGCGGAGTGGACTGCCCTTGCCGCCAACCGCCTTGGTATAGAACAAAGTATTTTGCTTGAATCAAATAAAAAAGTAACCAAAAAAGACATAAAAAAAGAAACCCAAACAGTAGGGCAAATATCGGAAAAACAAAATATTTTAAATAGTTTTTTACCTGCGGAAATTTCACTGGTCAGAATAATTTTAAAATATCCTGCTTATATCACTTTATGTGAAAATTTGCAAAACACCCCCTTGTCAAAAACGGAAATTGGGGTTATACTTAAAAATGTAGCGTTCTTATATAAAGAAAACGCTGACGGCTTTGGTTTAATTCAAAAATTAATTCAAACCTTGCCGGAATTAAAAGATTTTATTTTGGAACTTTTAGCTAAAGAATTACCGCAGGGGCTTAAGCCGAAAACTGAAATTCCTGCTCTTATCAAGAGTATGGAAGGTTTTTATTTGCAAAAACGCTACAAAGAATTACAGCAACAATTAAGTTCTTACGGCCCCGGGCAAGTGCCTTTAGCACTTTTAAAAGAACAAATAGAAATTCAAAAAAAATTAAAGTCAAAGTAAAGGAATAAATATGGCAAAAAATAATAACGGTAAGTTTAAAAAATTAGCGGAAATAGGCAAAGAAAGAGGTTATTTGACTTCTGATGAAATTTCACAGTCGTTAAGTTCTTCTGAGATGGATTCCGAAGACGTTAATGACCTTATAGACCTCGGTATAGATGTAATAAACGATAAAAAACTTGCACCTTCTATTATAAATGACAGACCTGTATCTTTAGAAGAGGCATTACCTACTGTTGATGCATCAAATTCTATCAGAATGTATCTTTCGGAAATGGGTAAAGTACCGCTTTTAAGCCGTGATGAAGAAATAACTTTGGCGCGTAATATTCGTGACCGTGAACAATATTTAAGACAGCTTGTTTTGTCTTCACCTATTACTATGCGCGAAATTTGTTCTTGGGAAGAACTTGTTGACCAAGATGAAATGACAACAAAAGAACTTATGCCGCGCGGCAAAAGAACGGACCGCGAACTTGCCAATATGCGTAAAAAATTAAAAGAAGCTACCACCTTAATTGCAAGACGCGAAAAAGAAATTACCGCCTTGATGATGAAATTAAAAAACAGCAAATTAAGTGCAGCTTTGGAAAACAAATATACTACCGCTTTGCAAGCCAAACAGAAAGAAGTTGTTGACAGAATTACAAAACTTAATTTGAACCAAAACAAAATTAAACGTTTAACAAATAAAATTAAAGATTTGTATGAAAAGATTGAGAGCTGCAAAAACGATATGTCACGTTTTGACAATTATTTTTTGCCGCTTAAAGAAGCACAAAAAGTTTTAAACCAATTCAAGAAAAAGAAAATTACCGAAAGGCAACTTATCAGCCAAACCCATGCAGACAGTGCTGAACATCTTGAAAGAAGTATTGAAAATATTTTAAACACACAAAGGCGTTATGAGCGTTTAATGCAAATTATACCGATGACGGAAAAGGACTTTTCAATTTTAAACGAACGTATTGAAAACTTTGAAAATGCTATTTTGCAAGATAAAGTTAAACTTATCCGTGCAAACTTGCGTTTGGTTGTATCTATTGCAAAAAAACACGTTAATTCAAGTTTGGAACTTTCTGACTTAATACAAGAGGGCGGTTTAGGTTTAATGAAGGCAGTAGAAAAATTTGAATATAAACGCGGTTTTAAATTTTCCACTTATGCAACTTGGTGGATACGCCAAAGCATTAACCGCGCTATTGCTGACCAAGCAAATACAATCCGCATACCGGTACATATGAAGGAACTTGTTTCCAAATTAACTAAAGTGGGCAATAAAATTCGCCAAGATCAAGGGCGGGAGCCGGATGTAAGGGATTATGTAAAGGCAATGCATGTATCCGAAGAAAAGGTTAAAAGTATTTTAAAAATTATGCAAGATCCTGTTTCTTTATCAACCCCGATCGGTGATGATGAGGATACAAACCTTGAGGACTTTATTGAAGATAAAACAGGTCCTAACCCGGCTGCATCAACTGCGGAATTTTTACGCAAACAAGAAGTTGCCGATGTTCTTGCAAAACTTACAGAGCGCGAAGCCAAAATTATCAAACTCCGCTTTGGTATTGATTCCGGTTATCCGCGCACTTTGGAAGAAGTCGGCAAGATGTTTAATGTTACGCGCGAACGCGTTAGGCAAATTGAGGCAAAGGCGATCAGGCGTTTACGCCATCCAAGCCGCGCAAGGCAATTAAAAGATTACGACGACCGTGGCGAAAATTAGTTCTTATCTAATGTAGTTTAATATCCTCCTTAACCGGAGGGTATTTTTTAAATTCTTTTTGGGAATTTTTCTTTAATTTCCCCGTCCCTTTGCTTGCAAAGGCGGAGGGGTTAGGGGTTGTAAATTCTTTCCATAAAATTATTTTATCAATGCTCTTTATTATTTTTGCAAAAGTTAAAACATTTAAAAATAAAACAACAAATGGTTTAGGTAATAAAAGTTAAAATTTTATTTAACAACCCCAAAATTTCCTAATATATGTTTATTTTACGACGATAAAAAATTTACTTGACATTTTTTTTTTTTTCTTAAAATATAT
>JAZUPU010000015.1:0-17060 GCA_045605325.1 Elusimicrobiaceae bacterium | reverse complement strand
TAATGGAATACTTAATTTGGTATAATACAAAAAGAGCACATCAAGGATTAAATTGGCAAACACCGCTGGAGTACACAATGAAGCAAATTGATGGCTCTAAATTTTTATCCCAGTAGTCCAATATGTAGTGATATCGTACATCCTATTGACACACTAATTGTTATTATGCTATAATTTCATTATCTAAGTTCCTAAGTCAATTATGATACTGGGGGCAAAGGTCTTCTAAATTTGGTATAATTTCTATTGTACTAAGTGGAAGTGTTTGCGGCGGCAGTCCTCACATAAAAGTGTGTGGGCTGGTGCTTTTACCGCGTTAAATTAAAACAAAATTTCAGGCGGTAAAATTAAAGCAAAATAAAGTAAGTAAAGATTTTTTTGTAAGGAAAATTATGGCAGAAAAACAAACCAAAAAAACAGCAAAGTTAAGCGGTCAAGAAAAGATCCGCATTAAACTTCGCTCTTATGATTACAGAATGTTAGACAACTCTGTTGCCAGAATCGTAGAAACTGCTAAAAAAACAGGTGCCATTGTTGCCGGACCTGTATTACTCCCTGTAAAAATCAGAAAATATACGGTACTTCGTTCACCGCATACTGATAAAAAATCCAGAGAGCAGTTTGAAATGCGCATTCATAAACGCTTGATTGATCTTAAGAGCCCCACACCAAAAACCGTAGATGAGTTGATGAAACTTGACTTACCCGCCGGTGTTGATGTGGCAATTAAAAGCAATTAATTGCTTTAAATAAGTGCCTTATGGCAGGCGCAGAAAACAGTGGAACTCTGCGTCAGTAAAAATTAGGGTGATGCAGTAAAATTTAAAATAAATTTTATGATGCAGCCAAGTAAAAGGAAAATTAAATGTCAGAACAGGAAAATAACCAAACTGCCCCGGCAGCTCAAGAAGCACCGAAGGCAGCCGTTAAAACAGCCCCTGCAACCTTGCGTTTCGTGTTAGGTGAAAAGTTAGGTATGACGCAATTATTTGACGAAAAAGGCAATTTAAATGCCGTTTCCGTCGTAAAAGCGGGGCCGTGTAAAGTTGTAAGAGTCAGAACCGAAGAAAAAGACGGTTACAAAGCCGTTGCTTTAGGTTTCGGTACAGTTAAAGAAAGCAAATTAAACAAACCCGATTTGGGTAACTTCAAAAAACTCGGTGTTGAACCGGTTAGACATATTAAAGAATGCAGAGTTAATGATATTGCAGGTTTTGAAGTCGGTCAAATTATTGATTTAGGCGCTATCTTTAAAGAAGGCGATTATGTAGACGTCCAAGGTAAAATTAAAGGCCGCGGTTTTGCCGGTGCTATGAAAAGGCACGGCTTTGCAGGGCAACCTGCATCCCACGGTGCTTCAGACAGAGAAAGAGCACCAGGCGGTCTTGCTTCAAGACGTTCTTTAGGTAAAGTTTTATCAGGTCAAAGAATGGCAGGTCATTATGGCTTTACCACAACAACAGTTTCAAAGATAGAAGTTGTTAAAGTTGATCCTAAAAATAATCTTATTTTCTTAAAAGGATCCGTCCCCGGTGCAAAGGGTACGATTGTATCTGTCTTGGAAACCTCTAAATTTAAGAAACATGTGACAGTTGCACAACAGCAAAAATTGTCTGCCTCTAAAGCAGCCAACATTAAAGCTGCCCAAGCAGCTGCCAAGAAGAAATAGGCGGTAATTATGGAAACAAAACTTTTAAATACTAAAGGCCAAGAAGTAGGCAAAATCAATTTGCCGGAGAACTTATTTGGTGTAAAACCGAACCCGACTTTCTTGCACGAAGTCATTACCGCATTTTTGTCAAATCAACGCTCCGGTACAGCCGATGTCAAAACCCGCGCTGAAGTTTCCGGTACAGGTAAGAAACCTTGGAAACAAAAAGGTACAGGCCGCGCACGCCACGGCTCAATGCGCTCCCCTATCTGGAGGCACGGTGGTGTTGCTTTCGGGCCTACCCCGCGCTCTTTCAGGATTGATCTTCCTGCCGCTAAACGCAGATTAGCTTTAGCACAAGCGTTGAGTTCAAAATATACTTCCGATAATGTTTTAGTTTTGGAAAAATTTGATTTAAAAGATGCCAAAACCAAAGCAGTTGCAGAAGTATTGAAAACTTTAGAAGCAGGCAAAAAACCTTTGCTCGTTACTTCTAAAGACGCTAAACTTGATTTAGCAAGCCGCAATATTGCCGGCTTAAATAAAATGGTTCCTACGGACTTAAATGCTTATGTAGTTTTAAATTCTACAAAAGTTATTTTCACCAAAGAAGCCATTGAGAAATTAGCTAAATAAGGGAGATTAATATGGCAAGAGTATATGATATTTTAAAGAAACCTCTCTTAACAGAAAAGAGTTTAGTTTTAAGAGATACTAATAATAAGTATGTGTTTTTGGTTGCCAAAAACGCCAATAAACACGAAATCGCCGAAGCAGTGGAAACAATTTTCAATGTAACAGTTGAAAGTGTTACAACCTCTGTTCTTCGCGGTAAAGTCAAAAGAATGGGACGTTTTGAAGGTAAAAGGCCGGATTTAAAAAAGGCCTTCGTCACACTCAAAAAAGGCGATAAAATAGATACTGCAGAAGCAGTTTCTAAGTAATAAGGAGAATTACTAATATGCCTATAAAAACATTCAAACCGTATACTCCGTCAAGGAGAACTATCACGGTTGCTGACTTTTCTGAGATCACAACTAAGAAACCTTTAAAGAAACTTACTAAAGGCCTCAGAAAAAGCGGCGGTAGAAACAATACAGGTATGATTATGGTTCGCCACATCGGCGGCGGTCATAAACAGGCCTATAGAAAAATTGATTTTAAAAGAGCAAAACACGGCGTTCCTGCTACAATCGTATCAATTGAATACGATCCGAACAGATCCGCCAGAATCTGCCTTTTGAAATATGCCGACGGCGATAAGCAATATATGCTTCACGCCCTTGGTTTAAAAGTCGGTGATGTCGTAATGTCAGGGCCTAATGCAGATATTAAAGTGGGTAACTGCCTTCCTTTGAAAAATATTCCCGAAGGTACTTTTATCCACGCTTTAGAGCTTAAAGAAGGTAAAGGCGCACAATTAGTCAGAACAGCCGGCGCCCAAGCACAACTTATGGCACGCGACGGTGGTTATGCCCACGTCAAAATGCCGTCCGGCGAAATCAGATTAATTCCGGAAAATTGCTGTGCAACAATAGGCCAAGTCGGCAACTTAGAACACAAAGATGTTGTAATCGGTAATGCCGGCAGGAATAGACATCGTGGTATCAAACCGACAGTTCGCGGTAACGCGATGAACGCTGTAGATCACCCAATGGGTGGTGGTAGAGGCCACAGTAAAGGTGGTAATATACCGCGCTCTCCTTGGAACCAAATGACAAGGGGCTTAAAAACCCGCCCGGCCAAAACCTGGGATTGGATGATTGTTAAAGATAGACGCAGCAATACTTCAGGAGCTAAATAATTATGTCAAGAAGCACAAAAAAAGGTCCTTATGTAGACCAAAACTTATTAAAAGCAGTTGAAGCACAAGGTGTTAATGATAAGAAAAACATTAAAACTTGGGCACGTGCTTGCACTATTGTTCCTGCGTTTGTCGGGCATACTTTCTTAGTACACAACGGGCATAAATTCTTGCCTGTTTATGTAACAGAAAGGATGATTGGCCATAAACTCGGTGAATTTGCTTTCACCCGTATGTTTAAAGGTCACGGCGGCATGACTAAAGAGTCTAAGGCCTTGAAATAGGAGTTTTGACAAATGGAAGCAACTAGCAAAGCAAAATTTCAAAGGTTCGGTAGCAGAAAAGTTGGTTTACTGTTAGACCTTGTTCGTGGTAAAAGTGTAAAGGCCTCCCAAGGGATTATTCCCTTCAGCGGTCTTCGTTGTAGCGATATGGTTCAAAAAACCATCAATGCTGCTGCTGCAAACCTGCAAGTTAAATTAGGTAATAAACTTGATTTAACGAAAATTTATATCAAAGAGGCCTATTCAAATATGGGCCCTATGAAGAACCTCAAAAGAATTCAACCCGGCCCGCAAGGCAGGGCAATGCCTTATAAGAGGAATGTCTGTCACTTAACGGTTACGGTAAGTGATGTTAAAGGAGGGCATAAATAATGGGACATAAAATACACCCCAAAGGTTTACGCCTTGGTTATACACAAGATTGGCAAAGCAGATGGTTTGCCCCTAAAAATATGCCTGCTTTACTTATGGAAGATTTCCAAATCAGGCAAATTGTTGAAAGCCGCTTCTTACTTGCAGCCGTCAGCGCTGTAAGCATTGAAAGGGCAGGTTCTTTCTTAAGAGTTAATATCCACACCGCACGCCCGGGTGTAGTTATCGGCAAAAAAGGTGCTGATATTGAAAACTTAAGGAAAGACCTTGAAAAATTGACCGGAAGCAAAACTTTCATCAATGTTATTGAGATTAAGAATCCTGAAACCGATGCCAGATTAGTTGCACAATCAATTGCTTTTCAAATTGAAAAACGTGCACACTACGGCGCTGCAATGAAAAAGGCCATTGAAAAAGCCCTTGCAGGTAAAGCCCTCGGTATCAAGATTATGTGTGGCGGCCGTTTAGGCGGTGCAGAAATTGCCCGTACCGAATGGAAGCGTGAAGGGCGCGTACCTTTACATACTCTCTGTGCTGATATTGATTATGGCACTTATGAAGCAAATACCGTCAGCGGTAAAATCGGTATAAAAGTGTGGATTTTCAAGAAAACACACTTTGCAAAATCTCCTCGTGAGATCTTAAACGAACTTAGAAAACACAGAGAAATGCAAGAAAACGCAGCCCCTGAAGGTGTAAAAGAAACAGTTACTCCGCTTAAAAAAGAAACAAAAGCAAAAGCAGCAGTAAAACCTGCTAAAGTTGAAGCTGCAAAAGAAGTAAAAGCTGAAACTATAGCAGTTAAAGAAGAAAAAGCAGTAAAACCGGCAAAAGCAACCAAGGTTGTAAAAGCAACCAAAGAAGCTAAAACCGAAAAAGCAACAAAAACAACCAAAACAACTGCTAAAAAAACTGCTGCCAAAAAAACGGCTAAAAAAGAAACAAAAGCCGTTAAAGCGGAAACAAAAAAGAGTGAGGAGAAATAACTATGTTGATGCCTAAAAGAGTTAAATACAGAAAACCGCATAGCGCTCCCCGCATTAAAGGAAAAGCAAAGAGGGGCACAGAAGTATCCTTTGGTGAATTTGGATTAAAAGCCCTTGAACCGAAATGGATTACCGCCCGTCAAATTGAAGCAGCCCGTGTTACCTTATCAAGATTCATCAAAAAGAAAGGTAAAATGTGGACGCTCATTTTCCCGGATAAAGCAATTACCAAACACCCGGCTGAAACCAGAATGGGTAAAGGTAAAGGCGCTCCAGATCATTGGGTTTGTGTTGTAAAGCCGGGCCGCATTTTGTTTGAAATGGAAGGTTTAACCGAAGCAGAAACAAAAAATGCTTTCCGCCTTGCTACAGACAAATTGCCTATTAAGACAAAACTTGTTACAAGAAGGTAATTTATGAAGGCAAAAGAAAAAGAAACCTTGAAAACAAAAAGCGTAGCGGAGTTGCAAGACCTGCTTGCTAAAGCTAAAGAGAAAAAGTTTAACCTTCTCTTTAAACATCGTACAACCCCCATTGCCAATCCTTTGGAAATTAGGGTTGTTAGACGCGAAATCGCCCTTTTAAATACTTTAATTAAACAAAAAGGGCAAGGTAAATAAGAGGATTTATGGAAAATAAAAATACTCGCGCAGAAAGAAAGGTTTTAGTCGGTATTGTTACATCAGATAAAATGAATAAAACACGCACCGTTGAAGTAACCACGACTAAAAAACATTCTTTCTATGGCAAAATTATCAGAACTACCAAGAGCTATCACGCCCACGATGAAGGCAATGAAAGCAAACTTGGCGACAAGGTTGAGATTACCTCTACAAGACCTTTGTCAAAACTTAAAAGATGGCGCGTTTCCAAGATTGTGGAACAAGCAATCGGCTAATACGGAGATAAAAGATGATTCAAATCAGAAGTATATTAAATGTGGCCGATAATTCCGGTGCCAGAAAAGTACAATGCTTTAAGGTACGCGGCGGCCATCACAGGGATATTGCTTCTTTGGGCGATGTTATTATGTGCTCTGTAAAGGATGCAATCCCTACCTCAAATGTCAAGAAAGGCGATGTTGTTAGAGCAGTTGTAGTAAGAATCGCACGAGAAAAACGCAGAAAAGACGGTTCCTACATTCGCTTTGATGATAATGCAGTTTGCCTTATCAACGAAAACGGTGAGCCGAGAGGTACACGTGTTTTCGGGCCTATTGCAAGAGAATTAAGGGAAAAGAACTTCCTTAAAATAATCTCTCTTGCACCGGAGGTTATCTAATATGAAACTTAAAAAGAACGATAAAGTTATTGTTTTAGCCGGTAAAGATAAAGGCAAGACAGGGGAAATCCGTGAAATTATACCTTCCAAAAACAAAGTTATTGTTACAGGTATAAATATGATTTCCAAACATACAAAGCCCAGCCAAAATGATAAAGGCGGTATCAAGCAAATGGAAGCACCGATAGATGCTTCAAATGTTGCTGTTGTTTGTGCAAAATGCAATAAACATATGACCCCTAAAACTAAAACTAATGACAAGGGCATTGTTACAAGAGTTTGCTCCAAATGCGGGGCTGCTTTATAAGAGGATATTATGACAAATAAAACAGAAAATTATACACCCAGATATAAAACTCTTTATAAAGACCAAGTCCTTCCTGCTTTAATGAAGGAAATGAAAGTCAAGAGCCCTATGGCAGCACCTAAACTTGAAAAAATTGTTATCAATATCGGTGTTGCAGATGCTCGTGAAGATATCAAATTCGTTGATATCGCAAAAGAAGACCTTACAGCCATTACAGGCCAAGCAGCGCAAATCAGACGCGCTAAAAAATCCATCTCTAACTTCAAGTTAAGAGAAGGTATGCCAATCGGTGTAAGAGTAACTTTACGCGGCGACAGAATGTATGAATTTTTTGATAGATTCGTAAACATTGTTGCCCCTCGTATCCGTGACTTTCAGGGCTTTAACGGCCGCGGCTTTGACGGTAGAGGAAATTTAAATGTTGGTATCAAAGAACATTATGTGTTCCCGGAAATCAATGTTGAAAAATCCCCTAAACCGCAAGGCATGAACATTACATTTGTTACCACTGCTAAAAACAATAAAGCAGGGCAACTTTTAATGGACTTAATGGGTTTCCCTTTCAGGAAAGGGACCATTTCTAAATAAGGAGAGCAACTATATATGGCTACAAAAGCATGGGTTGCAAAAATGGCAAAACCGCAAAAATTTGCAGTAAGATATCATAATCGCTGCCAAATCTGCGGTAGAGCAAGAGGATACTACAGAGATTTCGGTCTTTGCCGTATCTGTTTCAGAAAAATGGCACATCAGGGCTTGATCCCGGGTGTCAAGAAATCAAGCTGGTAAGGAGGGCTTTATTAGAATTTAACTCCGCGTGCAGTGCTTTTTTTGCGGAAAGTAGATTCTAAAAGCAATTATTATGGATCCGATAGCAGACTTCTTAACAAGAATAAGAAATGCAAATATGAAGAAAAAGGAAAGGGTAGATATTCCCTTTTCTAAAGTAAAAACCGAAATCGCCAGAGTTTTGAAAGAAGAAGGTTATATAGCAAACTATAAAGCCCTTCACAGCGAAACTAAAGGCGGTTTTGTAAGAGTATTTTTAAAGTATACTCCTGAAAACAATTGCGTTATCCAAGGGCTTCGCAGGGTTTCACGCCCCGGTAGAAGAATTTACAGTTCCTATAATGATATTCCTACCGTTCGCGGTGCTTTCGGTACTGCAATTTTGTCCACCTCAAAAGGTATTATGACTGATGCCAAAGCAAAAGAAGAAAAGGTGGGCGGCGAAGTTTTGTGCCAAGTGTGGTAGGTGAATTATGAGTAGAATCGGTAAAAAACCTATACAAATTCCCTCTAAAGTAAAAGTGGAAGTAAAGGGCTCTGAAGTTAAAGTTACAGGCCCTCTTGGTAATCTTTCTTACACTATGCCCGAAGGCATTGAAGCCAAACTTGAAAACAATGTTTTAAATTTGGCTATTAAAGATGCAAGCCGTGAAAGAGAATTAAATGCTCTTTACGGTACTGCACGTGCAAGAATTGCAAACCTCGTACTCGGGGTTGAAACACCTTTCGTTAAAGTTCTTGAAGTTAACGGTCTTGGTTACAAAGCAGTTGTACAAGGCAACAAACTCAATTTAGAACTTGGGTTTTCCCACCCTGTAATTATTGATATACCGCAAGGTATCACAGTTGTTGCCGATGTTAAAACACCTTTGGTACAAATCAAAGGTATGGATAAGGTTTTAGTCGGTGACTTTGCTGCTAAAATCCGCAAATTAAGAATACCTGAGCCATATAAAGGCAGTGGTATTAAATATCAAGGCGAACATATTGTCCGCAAAGCAGGTAAAGCAGCCGCAACCGGAGGTGCTAAATAATTATGGCAACTAAACAAGAAAGATATCAGTTCAGGAAAGAAAGAACTAAAAAGAAACTTGAAGCAGCAGGTATTAAACATCCCCGCTTGTCCGTTTACAGAAGTTTAAATTACCTTTATGCAAGCGTAATTGATGACTTAAACGGTAAGGTAGTAGTTTCCGCTACTACTTGCGGCAAGGAACTTGCTGGCAAATATAAATCCTCCGGCAAAAGCATTGAAGCAGCCAGTGCTTTGGGCGAACTTATCGCTAAAAAAGCATTGGAAAAAGGCATCAAAGAAGTTTGCTTTGACAGAGGTGCCAGAGTTTATCACGGCAGGGTTAAAGCCCTCGCTGAAGCAGCCAGAAAAGGCGGCTTAAAATTTTAAGGTGAACTATGTTAAATAATAAAGAAAATAAAGAAGCGAAAGGCCATAAGGCCGAGTTTCAGTTACGCGCCAAACCCGAAGGTCGCACAACCGTTATTCACGTTGCGAGAACCGCAAAAGTGGTAAAGGGCGGTAAAAGGTTTGGTTTTAGAGCTTTGGTTGCTGTCGGTGACGGTAATGGCAAAGTCGGCGTAGCTATAGGTAAGGCAAACCAAGTACAATTTGCCGTATCTAAGGCGGAATTCCAAGCAAGGAAAAATATGGTTAGTTTTCCTCTCTTAAATGATACTATTCCCCACGAAATTATGGGTTGTTTCGGTTCATCCAAAGTTTGGATGAAACCTGCAGCACCCGGTACCGGTGTTATCGCCGGTGCTGCTGTCCGCTTGATTTTGGAAGCAGCAGGTGTTAAAAATATTCTTTCAAAGAGTATCGGTAGCACCAATTCTTGCAATTTAGCTTATGCTACTATGGAGTGTTTAAAAGCACTTAAGAGCAAAAAAGAAGTATTGCAAGCCCGCGGTAAATATGTAGAACCGGAAGCTCCTGCAGAAGAAGTAAAAGCAGAAGAAGCCCCAAAGGCAGAAGTTAAAGGAGAATAATGATTATGGTACATTTAAGCACACTTTTTCCTAAACATGGTTCCAGAAAAGCCAAAAGAAGAATCGGTCTTGGTATCGGTTCCGGTATGGGCAGAAGCTCAACAAAAGGTATGAAAGGTCAAACTTCCCGTTCAGGTAATACCAGAAAGGAAAGTAAAGAAGGCGGTCAAATGCCTTTGGTAAGAAGAATTCCTAAAAGCGGATTCTCCAATGTTTCTTTTGCAAAGAAAGGCGAATTTGTAAATATCGGTTCTTTAGCAAAGAAATTTAAAGCCGGTGCTGAAGTTACTCCTGAAACTTTAAAGAAAGCTAACTTAATTAAGAAAGCTGATAAAGTTAAAGTTTTAGGTACAGGCGAACTTAAAATCGCTTTAAAAGTCAGCGCACACGGATTTTCAGCAACTGCAAAAGCAGCTATTGAAAAAGCCGGCGGCACAGTTACTTTAATTGAAAAAAGGGCTAAAAAATAATGGATAATAATAATCCTGTTGCAGCACTTTTTGAGTCACCCGAACTTCGCAAGAGAATTTTATTTGTTATAATCGCTCTTGCGGTGTATCGGGTGGCTGCAGTTATTCCAATACCGGGTATTAACGCTGAGGCGCTTGCCAGTTTCTTTAAACAGCACGAAGGCGGTATGCTCGGTTTCTTGGATATCTTTTCCGGCGGTGCTTTGGGTAAATTTTCCGTTCTTGCTTTAGGTATTATGCCTTACATCAATGCCTCAATTATTATGGGCCTTATCAAAGGCGCACATATAATTCCGGGTCTTGATAAATTAAGCAAAGAAGGCGAAGCAGGCCGCAGAAAAGAAAACCAAATTACAAGAGTTTTCGGTTTGGTTTTGGCTTTACTGCAAGGTTTTGGTCTCACTATTGCCTTGACAAAAATGTCTGCGCCCGGTGGGTTAAACATTGTTATTGATCCGTCTTGGTCCTTTATTTTAACAACTACTTTGACATTAGCAACAGGCACAATGTTTATTATGTGGCTCGGCGAACAGATTACGGAAAAGGGTATCGGCAACGGTATTTCTTTAATCATTTTTGCCGGTATCGTTGACAGATTACCTTCTGCTATCTATATGCTTTTCAACTTGGTTAGTAGCGAAGAAATGCAACTTCTAACAGCTCTAATAATTATCGCTATTGTTGTCGTTATTATGGGTTTAGTAGTTTGGGTAGAAACTGCCCAAAGGCAAATTCCCGTACATTATGCCAAACGTATGGTTGGTAATAAAATGTATAGTGGCAAAGCAAGTTATTTGCCTTTGAAAATTGACCAAAGCGGTGTTATCGCAGTTATCTTTGCTATGTCTGTAATGGCAATGCCTTTAACAGTTGCACAGTTTATGCCGGAATCACGTTGGGCTCAATGGGTTATGGAATGGATGGGAAGGGGTGGTATAACCTATTCCTTGATTTATATCGGTTTAATTATCTTCTTCTGCTATTTCTATAATTCAATGACCTTTAACCCCAAAGATATTGCTGAAAATATGAAGAAAGGGGGCGGTTTTATACCTGGTATAAGGCCGGGTGATTCAACTAGAATTTATATAGAAGACATTATGAACAAAATTACATTTTGGGGTGCATTATTTGTTTCCGCAATCGCAGTTTTGCCGGATTTCCTCAGAATAAAATTTAATGTTCCCTTCTATTTCGGCGGTACGGCACTATTGATTGTTGTCGGTGTTGCTTTAGATACTGTGGGCCAAATTCAAGCCCACTTGCTGGCGCATAATTATCAACCTTTAATGAAAGGTAACAGAATAAAAGGGCGCTGGTTTAATGTCGGAGAATAATTTTAAGGGCTTATGAATATTATACTTCTTGGTTATCCGGGTGCCGGTAAAGGTACGGAAGCGGAAAACTTAAAAAAACGAGGTTATTTTCATGTTTCTACGGGTGATTTAATCCGTGCGGAAATCAAGAAGGAAAGCCCTTTGGGTAAACAAGTCAAGGACTTAATCAGCAAAGGCAATTTAGTTCCCGATGCTTTGATTACGGAAATATTACTTAATGCCATAAAAGGCAAAGAAAATATTTTGTTTGACGGTTTTCCCAGAACTTTAGCACAAGCGCAAACTCTAACTAAATATTTACAAGATGCCGGTCAAAAAGTAAAAGTAATTTTACTCAAAGCTAGTGAAGAAGTTGTTTTAAGACGCTTAACTTCGCGCCGCCTTTGTAAAGAATGCGGGCATATTGAAAATATTTATTGGCCTTCTTATACAGGCAAGTGTTCAAAATGCGGCGGTGAACTTTATACTCGCCCTGATGACACTCTTGAAAGCGCAAAGCACCGTTTAGATGTTTTTAAGAAGGAAACAGAACCTCTGTTAGAGTATTACTCTAAAGAAGAAGGATACATTACTGTTGATGCCTCAAGAAGTGCGGAAGAAGTGTCTTTAACAGTAAAACGTGCATTAGAGGTCTAAAAATGGTAGAATTAAAGAGTAGCGCAGAAATCGCTAAAATAAAAGAATCAGGCAGAATAATTGCCAAAGTTCTTAAAAGAATGCAACTTGAAGTAGTCCCCGGTATTAGTACTTGGGAACTTGACAAGATTGCAGAAGAAATGATTAGGGCCGAAGGCGCCGTTCCTTCTTTTTTAGGTTACGGCGGGTTTCCGGGCAGTATTTGCACTTCTGTTAATGAACAAGTAGTGCACGGTATACCTTCAAAGGATGTCATCTTGCGCGAAGGCGATATAGTTGGTATAGACGTCGGCGCATATAAAGATGGTTTCCACGCGGATTCGGCACGAACATTTAGTGTAGGTAAAGTTTCCGCTTCAGTCAGCCAGCTTCTTGCTAACACAAGAAAAGCGTTGTACAAAGCTATTGAAGTTGTAAAACCTGGGGTACATCTCGGTGATGTATCCAATGCGGTAGAAACTTATGCTACGGCAAGTGGCTTGGGCATCGTTCGTGATTATTGCGGCCACGGTGTTGGGCGCAAACTTCACGAGGACCCTTGTATCTTAAATTATGGTCCCAAAGGAAAGGGCATAATTTTGAAAGAGGGTATGGTCTTGGCGATTGAACCAATGCTTAACTTGGGTTGTGATGAAGTAGAAGTTTTAGAAGACCAATGGACAGTTGTTACTGCCGACGGCGCATATTCGGCACACTTTGAACATACAGTCGCAGTAACGAAAAACGGTGCGCTTATTTTGACGGAATAACCGTTGGTAAGCCCCCTAAAAAACGGAGAAGCAATGAGTGATAAAATAGAAGTTGAAGGTAAAGTCCTTGAGGCATTACCGAATGCAATGTTTAAAGTAGAAATCGCAGGCGGTAAAGTAATACTCGGGCATATTTCAGGTAAAATGAGAATGTTTCATATAAGGATTTTACCGGGTGACAAAGTCAGATTAGAGCTTTCCCCGTATGACTTGAGCAAAGGTAGAA
The DNA here is from genome assembly GCA_045605325.1 of Elusimicrobiaceae bacterium. Taxonomy (GTDB): domain Bacteria; phylum Elusimicrobiota; class Elusimicrobia; order Elusimicrobiales; family Elusimicrobiaceae; genus Proelusimicrobium. The sequence goes on along the minus strand of JAZUPU010000015.1, from coordinate 4,164 downwards.
TAACCTACCGGGAGAAATAAATGAAAGTCAGAGCAAGTGTAAAAAAGATATGTCAAAAATGCAAAATTGTTAAACGTAATGGTGTTGTGCGCGTCATTTGCCCCGTTGCAAAACACAAACAACGCCAAGGTTAAACAGGAGTTAATGAATATATGGCAAGAATCGCAGGTATAGATTTACCTAAAAACAAAAGGATTGATATCGCCCTCCAATATGTATATGGTATTGGGCCAAAAATTGCTAAAGATATTTTGGCAAAAGTTGCGGGCAAAATCAACCCCGAAACAAGAGTTAAAGATTTAACCGAACAACAAGCCGGTTTGCTTAACTCCTTACTTCAAAAAGAATATAAAGTTGAAGGCGAATTAAGAAGGGAAGTTTCACAAAACATTCACCGTCTTATTGAAATTGGTTCTTATGTCGGTAACAGGCACAGAAGGAATTTGCCTTGCCGCGGTCAAAGAACCAAAACCAACAGCAGAACAAGGCGCGGCCGCAGAAAAACTGTGGGTGCTAAAGTTAAAGCTGACTAAAATTTAATTTAAGGTACCAAAAAATGGCAGAAGAAATTAAAAAAGAAAATCAAGCAGCAGCTCCCGTAGCGGAAGCTAAAGCTAAAAAGAAAGCAGGCCGTGCGCCTGCCCATGGCGTTGTACATATACAATGCTCTTTTAACAATACCATCGTAACTGTTACCGACGATAAAGGCGGTACAATTGTATGGTCTACTTCAGGTTCACACGGTTTTAAAGGCACCAAAAAAGGTACACCTTTTGCCGCCCAAATTACCTGCAATAAAGCTGCGGAAAAGGCCCTTGCATTAGGTATGAAAGAAGTAGCAGTTAAAGTTTGCGGCCCCGGCCAAGGCAGGGAAACAGCCGTCAGAGCTTTGCAACAAGCAGGGCTTACAGTTACATCTATTAAAGACGTAACCCCTATTCCACATAATGGCTGCAGGCCACCTAAAGCGAGGAGAATGTAATTATGGCAAGATACACAGGTCCTTCTTGCAAAAAATGCAGGAAATTAGCATGCAAATTATTTTTAAAAGGTACAAAATGTTATACAAATTGTGTAATGGATAAACTTTCCGCCGTCAAAAAGGGCAAAGCCCCGCGCCGCGCAAAATTATCCGAATACGCAGTTCGTTTACAGGAAAAACAAAAAGCAAAATTTATTTCCGGTATGACGGAAGTTCCTTTTGCAAACCTTTTTAATAAAGCGACAAAAGCAACCGGTCAAACAGGTGTTCAATTTATTAAATATTTGGAAACCCGTCTTGATAATATCGTCAAACGCGCCGGTTTTGCAACCTCACTTCGCTTAGCAAGGCAAATTGTTTTACACGGTCATATCAAAGTAAATGACAAAGTTGTAAATGTTCCTTCTTTGCAATTAAAATTAGGTGATAAAGTTACTTTAGATGCACGCCTTGCAAACAATGTCAATGTAAAACAGGCCTTGGAAGATGCTGAAAAACGCACTCTTCGCCCGAGTTTCCTTGAATTTGATGCAAGCAAATTAACAGTAACATTGCTCCGCTGGCCGGATAGGGAAGAAAGTGCTTACCCTGTCAATGACCAGTTAATAGTTGAACACTATTCTAAATAGTTTGGAGGTTTTATTTGTATGGCTTTTGAAAGTATAGTTTTACCCAAAGCAGTAAAAACAGTTGAAGAAACTGCCACCTACGGCAAATATGTCGCTGAACCTTATGAACCGGGTTTAGGTCATACTGTTGGCAATTCTTTAAGAAGAATCTTGCTTTCCGGCCTTGAAGGTGCTGCTGTTAGTGCTGTTAAAATCGCAGGCGTTGTACACGAATACAGCACTATCCCAAATGTTAGGGAAGATGTTATACAAATCCTTTTAAACTTAAAGAAACTCAGAGTAAAGATGGACGATTCCGCCCCGCGCCAATATTTGCACCTTGAAGTTGCAAAAGAAGGTGTAGTAACCGGTGCAGATATTACCGAAGTTGCCGGTGTTGAAATCGTTAATAAAGATTTAGCCATTGCCACTTTAGACGCAGGCGCAAAACTTGTTATGGAAATTGAAATTTCCAAAGGCCGCGGTTATGCTGAGGAAAACCTCAAAATCACCCGCCCTGCAGGTTTTATGCCGATTGATTCCATATTCTCACCTATTTTAAAAGTGCATTATGATGTGGAACCGGCACGCGTCGGGCAGAAAACTGACTATGACCGCTTAATTATCGAAATTACTACCGACGGTACTTTAGAACCGCGCGTAGCATTACATAAAGCAGCGGTTAGGTTATCACAATCTTTACACATCTTCACAGTTGAAGGTGCGGAAGCGGAATTTGATGAAATCCCGCAGCAAGAAGAACCGGTAAAACAAGAAGAACCGGATACTGAAGTCCTCACCCAACCTGTTGAGATGCTTGAACTTTCACAACGTTCATTAAATTGTTTAAAAGCAGCCAATATTAAAACCATTGGCGAACTTACTGCTAAAACCGAAAAAGAACTTAATATGGTAAAGAACTTCGGTGCAAGATCTTTGCAAGAAGTACAAGAAAGATTAGCGGCAATGAAGTTAAAGTTAGCAGAGGATAAGGAGTAATTTTATGATTAAGAACACAGGTGTTCGCAAACTTGGTAAAACAACTTCACACCGCAAAGCAATGCTTGGCAATATGGCGCAAAGCATTATCTTGCACGAAGAAGTTAAAACCACCTTGCCGAAGGCAAAAGAAGTCAGGCGCGAAGTTGAGGCATTAATTACCTTAGCAAAAAAAGGTGAAAATCTTGCCCTCAAAAATGCTGTTACAGACAAAACCGTCTACAAAAAACTTGTTGAGGTTTTATCTGAACGCTATGCTACCCGTAACGGCGGTTATACCCGCATTTACAGGGCAGGCATCCGCAAAGGCGATAATGCCGAAGTGGCAATTATAAAATTGGTGGCGTAATATGTTTCTGGACTATTTAGGCGGGTTGTTTTCTAATGATATGGGTATGGACCTTGGCACAGCCAATTGTCTTATTTATGTTAAAGATAAAGGTATTGTGTTAAGCGAACCGTCCGTAGTCGCTTTAGATAAAGACACCGGCGAGGTTAAAGCCGTCGGTACCCAAGCAAAACAAATGCTTGGCAGAACACCCGCCAATATAGTCGCGGAAAGGCCTATGAAGAACGGTGTTATTGCTTCTTTTGGCGTAACACAAAAAATGATACGCTATTTTATCAGAAGCGTGCATAATAGGAAGTCCTTGCTTCGTCCGCGTATCGTTATAGGTATACCTTCTTCCACTACCGAAGTGCAACGCCGCGCCGTTGAAGACGCAGCAAAGCAAGCCGGTGCAAGGGAAGTCATTTTAATTGAAGAACCTATGGCTTCAGCTATGGGTGCAGGTTTAGATATTAATGAACCGCATGCCAATATGATTGTTGATATCGGCGGCGGTACGACTGAAGTTGCAGTTATTTCACTCGGCGGAATGGTTGTTGCAAACTCCATTGATATTGCCGGGGATGAAATTACAGATTGCATTGTTCAATACTTTAGAAAAAAATACAATTTAATTATCGGCGAGACAACTGCCGAAGAAGTTAAAATAAATATCGGCTCTGTTTATTCTTTAGATGAAGAAATGAGTATGGAAGTCAAAGGTCGCGATCAGACACAAGGTTTACCGCGCACTATGACAGTTACTTCTGATGAAATCCGCCAAGCAGTTCTTGAGCCGGTCCGCGCTATCGTAGATTTGGTTAAAAGAACACTTGAAGAAACCCCGCCCGAACTTGCGGCAGACCTTGTTGACAGGGGTTTAGTCGTAGCAGGCGGCGGATCACTTTTAAGAGGTATTACTGATCTTATTCATAAGGAAACGGATATCCCTGTCCGCCGTGCGGAAGATCCTTTAAGATGTGTTGCTTTAGGCACAGGCAAATGCCTTGAATTTTTAGCCGAAGGCAAGGACTTCTTTATTGATTAGTTTTTGTTTGTTTTAATTTTAAACCCTCGTGATAATCCCACGGGGGTTTTTGTTTCTTTTTGTAAAAATAAACCCCCGGCTACGCCGGGGTGTTGATAAAAAGGTTCCACCTATGCCTACGACATCAAAACTCCTTGTGCTATAATTAAATTACCTGTGACAGCAGGTAATTTAAAGCACAAGGAGGTCCTTACTATGG
>JAZUPU010000014.1:0-6068 GCA_045605325.1 Elusimicrobiaceae bacterium | reverse complement strand
CGGTGCAAAACTTACCAAAGAGGATGAAGCCGATATTGAAAAATACTTTGCCCGAAAAGAAGCAGAACGGGCGCAAGCTGCCAGTGATGGCGACAATTTAGGCAAAACCTTCTTAAAAGGCCTTGTAGATGCCGGTATGGCGACAATGCAATACGGAATAGAGAACAATAAGTTTTAGTAAGTATTTAACAAATATTTATCGAACAAAACACCCTTTACAAAAAGTAGAGGGTGTTTTTTGTATATATAGTTTCCACAAGTATGTAAAGTGGATACTCATAATATAGTAAAATAATATCAAGAGTTATTTAAAAAGGAGTTGTCATGAAAAAATTATTATTTATATTGCCATTATTTTTATTACCTGTTTGTTTGTTAGCGCAAACAAACCCTGCAGATAAAGTGCAATACTTCCAAGCAGGGGATGAAAAATACTACAAAGAAGATGTAGTGGTCCCGAAAGTAAGTGACCCTGTAGATGCAGATTATAGGGATGCGGTGGATGTTGGCGGCGGTACCAAGGGTACAAAAGTAAATAAACCGAAAACTGTTGCAGTAGTGCAGCCTCAAAGATATCCGACTAACGTTCCTGTTAATAACGCAAACGAAGTGCAATTAAAAGGCGGTCAAAAAGTAGTAACACCGCATAATTCTTCCCCGAAAGTTAAACTGAAACAAGGCAAACCTATGCCTATGATCGGTCAAACACAAGATACTCAAAATCTTCAACATATTACTAAACCTGTGGAACAAAAAACCGTTACACCGGCACCTGTAAAAGCCCAAACACCGACGGAACAAAAAAATACTGCTAATCAAGTAAAGCAAGTAACACCGCAACAAGTACAACAAGCAGCCCCTGTAAAAGCATCTGTTCCTACACAAGAGTACAAAGCTAAAACCGCTCCTGTTAAAGAAGAGAAATATGCAGCCCCCAAGAAGGTACATTTAAAAGATTATGAAGTCGAGATAGTATGTAACAAAGGGGATACAAAATGTGAGGCAGAGCAAGCAAGAATTAAAGCCCACAATGAGACCACTTTGCAAAAACAAACAGGGCAATTACAAGCACCTGAAAAAGCAAAAATCAGCAAACCCAAAGTTACATCTTCCCCTGCACCTATCGGCGGTATTTCACACGTTCCTGCAACACCGACGGGGAATACAGGTGTATACATTAAAGAAAATGGTGTAATTATTCCTGAAAAGCCACTTAAATACGGTATTAAAACCAAGTGTGTTCCACTTCCTGGCCAAACAACTTGCGAAGAAAAACCTGTCAATAAACTCGCAGGTTATAAACCGAGCAATGGTGTAAATTTACCTGAAGCCACTTTGCCTGAAGGTATGCAACCTGTTGAAGATACACAAATTCCCCAAAACACACCGGCTAAAAAAACAAAAAATACCAAGAAAAAAGGGAATAAAGCAAATAAAGCAGATAAAGTAAATAACATAGATACTCCTAAACGTGCAGATTTCCATACAGAGATTAAAGTAAAGGATACAAGCGCAAGAAAGAATTTGTTAGAAGGATATTCTGTTACTGCTAACAGTAATATAAAAATACCTAAAGCAAGTTTACCGACTGAAGTAGAACTTGACGCGCAAGATGCAAGAGTTAGAGCGGAAATAGCAGCACAGCAACAAGCAACTGAAATGGCCTATCAAAAAGCATTAGATGATGCCAAAAAATTCAAAGCGCAAGCCCAAGCCGCAAAGAATCAATTCCAAAAACAACAGCAACAGCAGAAAAATGCCGCTAATCAGTTTTGCTCTTATATGGGTGTAAGATTTTCCGGTACGACCTGTCAGCATTGTGTGAACCATAAACCAAGTAATGCTATGGAATGTAATCAATGCTGTCAGTCTTTCGGTCGCCCGTTAATGCAACCCGCAAGTTATAGCGCATTTTCTTCAGGTGGCAGGCCTGCAGGTTGTTTGTGCAGATTTAGCGCAACGTCCGGATATAACTTTTAATTTTTTAAGGAGAGAGTATGAAAAAATTCAGTTTATTAGTTTTAACATTTTTGTTATGTATGGGGTTTGCACAAGCACAGGATGTTGACGAGGAGGAACTTAAAAACATCATAAAAGCATATGAAATGATGAAGGCTAATAAAACTCCTAAACAAAGTACAAAAGCAGATCAAAAGACTCGTTATGAACAAGCACTAATAAATGCAGCAAAAAAAGGTAATGATTCTCAAGTACGAGGTCTATTAGAACAAGGCATTAACCCAAATGTTAAAGATACAGATGGAAACACCCCGTTGATTTATGCAGCTAAAGTCAGTTTACCTGCTGTTGATATGCTTTTATTTGCAGGTGCAGATGTAAATGCCAAAGGTTATAATGGCCTTACTCCTTTAATTAACAGTTTACATAATGAACAAAAAAGTGCAGTACCAATTATTAAACGCATTTTACAAGCCAAACCGGATATGAATGCCATTTATAGAACGTTAAAACGTTTTGGTGCTACAGAAGAAAGTGCTTTAAGCCTTGCGGTAACGCATCCTTATGTAGATGCAGAACTCTTTGCACAAATGCTCAAACAGGGGGCAGATGCAAAACAACGTTTATGTGGCCGTAACGGCAAAGCAGAAATTCCTTTAAGTTCTGCTTTGGCAAGCAAGGACCAATCTTCCTTGAAAAAGTCCGAACTATTACTTCAAGCCGGGGCAGATCCGTACCTTGTAGACAATATGCGCGGGAAAAATCCTCTATACTATGCAAAGCAAAGCGGCGACCAGGCCAAAATAAAATTAATCAAGGATGCTATGGCTGTGTCCAAGGAACAAAACAAGAAAGATAAAGAACTTATCAATGCTTCTAGAAAGGGAAATGTAAATAAAGTAAAGAAATTACTGGCTGAAGGTGCAAACCCTAATGCCTATGCTTATAAGGGGATATTTTATGAAGGATATGTCGCGCAAGGTGATATGTATGCAAGGGGGGATACTCCTTTAACAGCTGCGAAAAATGCTGAAGTAGCAAAAATATTGTTAGATGCAGGGGCAAATATAAACAGTAGAAAAGAATGCTATTGTGCTACGGCATTATTTGATTACGATTTAAGAAGAGATTCTGAAAAAGATAAATTACTCATTAAGGCAGGCGCGGACTTAAATGTGCGCAATGTTAAAGGTTTTACTCCGTTAGTATACACTATTTTGTATGCTATACAGTATCCGGAAAAGAAATCTTATTTTATGGATAAAGCATGGTTATTATTAAAAGCCGGAGCAGACCCAAGTATTCGTGATAATTCTAATTACAGTGCCTTATTATATGCCAATTATTTACAAGATGAAACATTGATTCAAGAAATAATGAGAAGGGGCGTGCGTTTGAGCGTGGAAGAGCAGCAGGCATTAACCAATTACTTAAATAAGCAAGCACAAGGCGGTAATGATATTGGGAACACTCTTATTAAAGGTCTTGTAAATACAGGAATGTCAGCATTGGAATATAATTTAACTAAGTAAGTTTTAAGGAGAGAATAAATGAAAAAATTCAGTTTATTAGTTCTAACATTTTTATTATGCATGGGGTTTGCAAAAGCGCAAGATATTGACGAGGCAGAACTTGAGGCCTTTATACAAGCATATAAGGCTATGAAGGCCGCCCAAGCACCTGCACCGAAAAAGAAAGTTGACCCGGAACTTCGTATGAAACAAGCCCTTATGTTTGCAGCTAGGGACGGTAATACCGCACAAATCCGCGGTTTACTGGAACAGGGTGTTGACCCAAATATCGAAGATACAGACGGCTTTACTCCTTTAACTTATGCTGCTTTAAAGGGCGATTTAGCCGCAGTTGATATGCTATTATTTGCAGGGGCAAAAGTGGATGTTCCGAGGGAAGAGCAAATGCCACCTATTTTAGCAGCTTTAGCAAACAAGGCAAAGAATAAAGATGTTTTCTACCGTATTTTAAAAGAAAAACCAAATGTAAACGCGGTATATTGCCAAAAAGCACAAAATCTTTATCAATGTGCAACAACCTTAATGTTTGCAACTGAATCAAATGATGTAGAGATGGTAGAAGCACTTATCAAACAAGGTGCGGATGTAAATAAATATACTGCCCCAAGGGGTACTGCCTTAAATTGGGCACTTGCTAAAAACACAAGTAACTCCGCTAAAATTGTAGAGGTTTTACTAAAAGCCGGTGCAAGCCCATGGTTTGCAGACGGGTATAGTAAAACACCTTTGAAATTAGCAAAAATAAGCAAAGATAAAGAAAAGATACAACTTATTAAAGCGACCAAAAAGGCCACTAAAAAACAATACAATAAAAGTGATGATCTCTATTTCCCGGTCTATTTTGTAAAACTGAAAAAGATTAAAAAATTGCTTGACGAAGGGGCCGACCCAAATTATCGTTCAGATGTAAGTCACGGTATATATAGTGTGGAAGATATGGCAATTTCAATGCTTGATTTTGCCGCTGCACAACCAATGTTAATAGTTGCTACCCATCAGAAACAAGATAATATTGTTTCTAATTTCCAATTACTGTTAGATGCCGGGGCCGATGTCAATGCAGTAGACGGAAAAGGGAACACTGTATTACACACATTTTTGTGTGATAAGAAAAATCCAAAAGATGTAGAGGCTATCCCGTTTTTACTCAAACACGGTGCGAATATAAATGCACGTAATGTATATGGGCATACACCGCTATTTCGCCATATTTTGCGCGGAAGGGATGGGGAGCAAACAGTACGGCAACTGCTTGAAGAAGGTGCTGACCCGAATATCCGCAATATATACGGTATATCTCCGCTAATGTATGCAAAAAGAAACTACAATACAGAACTTGCAAATTTATTAGAGCAATACGGAGCAAAACTTACCAAGCAAGATGAAGCGGAAAATGAAAAATGGTTTGCCCAACAAGAAATAGAAAGAGTTAAAAGGGAACAAAAAGCAGCAGCCCAAAACCAGCAAGATGCGGCTTTTGCGCAAGGATTATTAAACGTTATTCAAATGGGCTTAACCCGCTAAATTTTAAGGAGAATATATGAAAAAATTAAGTTTATTAGCTTTAACATTTCTGTTATGTGCAGGGTTTGCGCAAGCACAAGATGCCGATGATGCTGAAATTCAAGCCATCATAAAAGCATATAAAGCTATGAAGGCCGCTCAAGCACCAAAAAAACTTACCAAAGAAGAACAGCAAGCGCGTTACGAAAGAGCGTTGATAGAGGCCGCCAAAGAAGGCAATGCCTCACAGGTTCGCGGCCTTTTGGAGCAAGGTGTTAACCCAAATGTTTCCGATGAAAATGGGGACACCCCTTTAAATTGGGCGGCTTATAAAGGTGATTTGGCTTCCGTTGATATGCTTTTATATGCAGGTGCTGATGTAAATTGGAAAAAATCAATTCCTCTTTTATCTGCCTTAAACAAAGTAAATAATTCTGAGGTTATTTTCCGTATTTTAAAAGAAAAACCTGATGTTAATTTAGTACACTGTTCTGTTAATAAAAAAACTAGTTTTTATGTATGTGACAATGCTCTCAATCGTGCAGTAGAACAAAATAGTGTTGAAGTAGTTGAAGAAATTATCAAACAAGGTGCGGATGTAAATAAATTTTATGCTCCCGGAGGTTCTGCTTTAAGGATAGCAATTATAAGCAAGGCCACTAATTCCCCCAAAATTGTGGAAGTTTTACTTAAAGCAGGTGCGGACCCTTGGCGTATTGACGGGTTTGGTAAAAACCCTTTGCAAGTGGCAAAAATAATCGGTAATAAAGAAAAAATAAGGCTTATTAAAGAAGCCCAAAAAGCCACAAAAGAAAAACATAAAAAAGACAAGAAATTAATAGATGCTGTAACCAAAAGGAAAGTAGACAAAGTTAAAGAACTGCTTGCCGAAGGTGTAAGCCCCGAGGCCACTTGTGACGTGGGAGCAAACTATGAAGCAAGTTATAAAAATAGTGATAAACCTGCATATGGTACAACTCCTTTAATGTGTGTGTCCGGAGAGCCGGAAATAGGGCAAATACTTTTAGATGCCGGTGCTGACATCAATGCTGTTGACGGTATGGGTAATACCGC
>JAZUPU010000013.1:0-12003 GCA_045605325.1 Elusimicrobiaceae bacterium | reverse complement strand
GAAGAATATCATAGTGAAGAATTTGCTGTTCGCTACTTTTTTGTAAGAAAGACTAGCAACCATAAAGGACAAGCAGATCAGGTGATAGAATTTATTCCAGATGATTCTGAAGTAGCAAAAGGAATTAATGAAAAGTATGTTTTGATAAAAGAAACCGAAAAAAAGAAATTTTTACCTGGCCAGATTGTGCAATTGATGCGAGAAAAAGGGTTTAAAAAATTTAATATGCATTATTTTGTTAAATTTTGGCATGAGCGAGATGCCAAAAATCCGAAGTACCATTATGGAGAAAAAATTGCTAAAACAACATGGTATTGGTATGAAAATTGGGTAAGAGAAGTAGAAAAATATTGCTATGAGCATGAGAGTGATTTTAAATAAATTATGTCCTTAATAAACGAACAAGACCTTGAAAATTATTGTATGAAGTATTTTAAGGAAATCGGCTATCAAACAGCTTATGGCCCGGATATTTTGCCTGATTCTGTTAGTCCACTCCGTCAAAGTATTAAGGAACCTTTTTTGCCTGTAATCATAAAAAATAAACTGAAAGAATTAAACCCTAATGCTCCACAAAATGTTTTGGAAGAGGCCTATAATGCCTTAACCCGTATAGAAGAAGCAACCGCTATTGCCAGGAATGAAAAAATTCATAGTTATCTAATAAACGGCATAAAAGTTCCTTATAAAACGGATTTGGGAGAAGATTCAACTTTCCTTGTAAAAGTTATTGATTTTGATGATCTTAAAAATAATGATTTTTTGGCTATTAATCAATTTAAAATTCAAGGTCCGCAAAATATACGCAGGCCCGATATTGTGGTTTTTATAAACGGTCTTCCGCTTGCTATTATTGAACTTAAAAACCCTGCTAATGAAAAGACAACTATTGAAGAAGCGTTCAATCAAATCCAAACTTATAAAAATGATATTCCTGATTTATTTGATTATAATTTAGCGGCGATTATATCTGATGGATTTGTGGCAAAAATTGGCAGTATTTCCGCCAATATTGAACGCTTTATGCCTTGGCGCACTATTGACGGAGAAACACGCAAAAATGTGATGGAAGACGAAGCCCAAACATTAATAAAAGGTTTCTTTAATAAAGAGTATATTTTAGATTATTTGCGTTATTTTGTAGTGTTTGAAAGAGAGTCCAAAAAGACAATTAAAAAAATAGCAGGTTATCATCAATTCCACGCTGGGCGCAAGACGGTAAAGAGTGTTTTATCCGCTTTACAAAATAATAGCAGGCAAGGCGGTGTTGTTTGGCATACAACAGGTTCAGGGAAAAGTTTATCAATGGTATGTATTGCCCGTAAAATTATGCAAACACCGAAAATGCAAAACCCTACAATTGTTATGGTTACCGACAGAAATGAACTTGACGGTCAACTTTTTGATACTTTTGCTTCTTCCCTGCAAGATATAACACCAAAACAAGCCCAAAGCCGCGAGGAATTAAAAAGCATACTCAAAAATATTCCAAGTGGCGGAATAATTTTTACAACTATGCAGAAATTCTTACCGGAAGATGATTTATCCGTTTTCCCTTTGCTTTCAGATAGGCATAATATCGTTGTTATATCAGATGAAGCACACCGCACTCAATATGGTTTTGAAGCCAATTTTAAGAGTGGTAAATTAAAATACGGATATGCAAAATATTTGCGTGATGCCTTCCCAAATGCTTGTTTTGTAGGGTTTACCGGAACGCCGATTTCGCAAACAGACAGGGATACACAAGCCGTTTTTGGTAAATATGTTGATATTTACGATATGCAAGACGCCATAAAAGATGGGGCGACTGTTAAAATTTATTATGAAGCAAGGCATATTCAATTAAACACACGCGATGTCCTTTTGAGCCAATTAGAGAAGAAAGTAGAAGATTTGACTTCCGATATGGCGGATAACGAAAAGGAAAAATTGCGCTATGCCACTATTGAAAAATTGGCGGGATTACCCGAGCGTTTAAAAGAACTTGCAGCTGATTTAGTAAATCATTTTGAAAACCGCATAAAACTGATTGACGGTAAAGGCATTATTGTATGTATGAGCCGCGATATTGCGGTTAGGTTATACGACGAAATTATAAAAATTCGTCCCAATTGGCATAGTGATGACTATAAAAAAGGTTTTATTAAAGTTATTATGACAGGTTCCGCTGCCGACCCTGAAAATTATCAGAAGCATATATATAGCCCAATAGTTAAAAAAGAAATTGAAAACCGCATGAAAGACCCGCAAGATACCTTAAAACTCGTTATAGTTTGTGATATGTGGCTTACAGGTTTTGATGTCCCATCTTTGCACACTATGTATATTGATAAACCAATTAGAGCACATAATTTAATACAAGCAATCAGCCGTGTAAATAGAGTTTTTAAGGATAAACCGTCCGGTTTGGTGGTTGATTATATCGGTATGGCTCGTGCTTTGGAAGAAGCCGTGCGCGATTATACTCGCGGTGGCGGTCAAGGCGATGTGGCTATAAATGTACGCAGGGCTTATGAAGAACTTTTATCTTATATGGATATTTGCCGTAGTTATTTGAAAGGTTTTGATTATAGCCAGTTTAAAACAAAACCTTATGATTTAGTAGCATCTGCCTGGAACTACATCTTGGAAAATGCTAAAGATAAAGAATCTGTGCAAAAAGAATTTGCCGATAAGGTGCTAGCGGCACTAAAGGCGTATGGTTTATGCCAAAGTTTGCCGGAGGCAGCAGAGTTAAATGAAGAACTTGCATTTTTTAGTTTGTTAAAAACTGCTATAAGCAAAAAAGAAAGTGATAAAAATAAACAATCTATAGAAGAAATAAAAACAATTATAGGAAATATTGTGAGCAAAGCCATAGCTACAGATAAACCAATTGATATTTTTAAGCAAGCAGGTTTGGAAAAGCCGAATTTATCTTTGGTAGATGAAAGATTTTTAGAAAAGATACGCGCTATGGAACATAAGGATTTGGCTGCTGAATTGTTAAGAAGGTTAATTGAAGGGGAAATAAAAAGCAAATTTAGATTAAATGTTTCTTTACAGAAGCGTTTTTCTGAAAAATTAAAAGAAACCGTGAATAAATATAATAATGGTTCTATTGAAACAGTTCAAGTTATTGAAGAATTAATTAACATAGCCAAAGAAACGAATGAAGCTATTCGCCAGGGGGAAAAATTAGGCCTTTCTGAAAAAGAACTTGCTTTTTATAATGCTTTGGAAGAGAATGAATCTGCCGTTAGAGACCTTGGAGATGAAATTTTAAAGAAAATTGCCCAAGAACTCACAAACTATTTGCGTAATTCCGTAAAAATTGACTGGAGCAAACGTGAAAGCGTAAAAGCTGGAATACGCAAAGAAGTCAAAAAGATTCTACGAAGATATAATTACCCACCAGATAAACAAGATTCCGCCACAGAACGTGTTTTAGAACAAGCAGAAGTCGTAAGCGAAGACTTTGTAAAATAGTTTTAAACTATAAAGAATATGCAACCTGGTAATATTATTTAAGATATTATTAGTTCTCTTACAACTGGAGCATCTGTATCACGTAATTCTAGAATATATGTATTCTTAAATTTAGAATCAAAGTTGTGAGAATAAATGGTATGTGGAGTGATTAAACAATTCCCCGTATTGTATAAAGGGGGAACAATTAAAAGGGAACAAGTTTCACAATTCTTTGTATAAGAATCATATTTTTTATTTTTATTACTTATTACATCTTGGATTGCTTGTATGGGATTATTCCAACAGGTGCTTATATTATTAACAAAAAAATTAGGGTAATCTCTCCAAGAACGAGAAAAAGAGAGCTTAAATTTTTGAGAATTAATTTCAACCCATTTCTGTTCTGGATAATCAGTTAAATTAGGAGTATTTAAAATAATTTCTAGAAAGCGTTCTTTTATTTCTTTTTTATTTCCTTGTAAGTGCTTTATTCCAGGATTTTTCGCATATTTTATCAAATCTTCACGAGTTTTTGCCTCCCATTTATTGGGATCGTAAATGTCAATAATTAAACTTAAATCAATATTTCTTTCTCTTTTAATAGTTCGGCAAATATCTCCTGCGATATCAATTAAAATTTGAGTAGCGCGGCATTCTTTTGTTTGGTTTACCCAGTCTACAATTTCTAAGCCAACTTTTGTTCCAGTGGAAGTAGAAAAAAGAAAATCAGGACATTCATAGTCTTTGTAATCACAAACCATGTTTTCTTTTTTCCATTTTTGTCCTTCCGGAGTATTTAAAAATTGAGACAAATAAAAAATTTCTAATGCCTTCTGTCTGGCATTATGTGTTGGTTCCATTTGAGCCATAAAATATTGTTTCATTGTAGAAGAAAATATGTTCATACAATCATTTCTTATTATATTTATTTTAGCAATTTTCTACTTTGTATTATTTACCCATATATTTTTAAATTTGTCCAAATTCATAAAACTTACCTGCTATAAGTTCAATTCTTACTGAAATCATACTCCCTCCATAATCTCCATAATTGATATAATAACTTTATAATCTCTAGGAGGTGTTTTATGCCCTATTTAGCCATGCAGGACGGAACCAAAATCTATTATGAAGAAACCGGAAAAGATAAAAAACAAACTGTTTTATTTGCACATGGACTTAACTCTTCCCACTTAAAAGTAAAAACTTTTTTAGATCAATTTCGCAAAGATTATCACGTTGTTTGTTATGACCAACGCGGGCATGAAGCATCCGACCGCGCTATAAAGCACATGAACGTCAAAACCCTCGGGCAAGATATGCACCAGTTAATCACATATTTAGATTTAAAAGATATTATTGTGATAGGGCACTCCATGGGTGCGGCCACTATCTTTAGTTATGTGGGGCAATTTGGTTGTGAACGTCTTAAAAAAATTGTAGCCGTAGATATGACGCCTTATATGCGTAACGGTGTATGGAAAGGCGGTATCGGGCAAGGCAATTGGACTGACGAAGATTTCTTGCAAGATATGGACCGCATGTTTAATGATGTGGGGGAAGCAAGCTGGCATATAGTAAAAAATATGATGAACCCTGCCCTTAAAAACACACCTAAAGAAACGGAAAGCACCATGATAACTGTTTGCGGTGCAGGTTGCGATACATACACCATGGCGAGTTTATGGTGGTCCTTATTCCGCACCGACCAACGTGATACTATTAGCAAAATTACCGTTCCGTTTATGTATGTGATGCCGGACACTCCGCTTTATTCTATGGAAACTGTCAATTTCTACAAAAATAATGTGAAAGGGGAATTTGTGTTAGAAAAAGATTTCCCCAACACCACGCACACTATTTTAATGGAAAAACCAATAGAAGTAGCAGAACGTATCAAAGCATTTATCGGGAAATAAATTTATGAAAAAGATTATTATTATAAATGCAAGCCCTCGTAAAAATTGGAATACGGCGCAATTGTTAAAGGAAGCACAAAAAGGTGCACAAAGTGCAGGGGCGCAAACGGAATATATTGATTTATATGATCTAAATTTCAGCGGTTGCAGAAGTTGCCTTGCCTGTAAACGCAAAGATGCCGAGCGCAATAAATGTTATTTAAAAGATGACTTATCACCTCTTATTGAAAAAGTTTTAAACTCCGATGGTGTGATAATAGGCAGCCCTATTTATTTAGGGGAGCCTACCGCTCACTTCCGCGCTTTATATGAACGCTTGCTTTTTTGTGTGCTTTCTTATGATAATGGCCAAAGTTATTTAGATAAGCAGATAAATGTAGGTCTTATTTACACTATGAATGCTCCTCTTGCATATTATCAAACGGCATTGCAATCTTCTATAAAATCTTTGGAAGCCGGTTTTAGGCATTTATTAAAGGGGGAGGTCTTTTCTTGTGCCTCTTGCGATACTTTGCAAGTTAAAGATTATAGCCAATACAGTATGGGTATATTTGATGCCAAACACAAAAAAGAAATGCACGATAAGCAATTCCCCGAAGATTTAAAAAAAGCATTTGAAATGGCTAAAAATATAGTGCAATAAATCTTATCAAAACATATTTTTATTTGCTCAAGGTCCAAGGTGCTTTTTGTGGTTAAGTGTCCACTTGTATAAGTTTTGAACTGTATAATTTTATAGATAAATAATTAGTATAATAAACATAGTTGTAAGGAGCATTATATGAAAATAAAAAGAAATATAGAATTAATGAAACAATTTGAAATTATTATTAATACCGCAGATGAGGCAAAAGCCGAACAGTTAATTGCACAAGATGCCTCATTTATCACTCCGGCAAGCCCTACACCTTTATATGGTGGGAAAGGTTATCTATCCCTTGTCTATTGGTTAAGGCAGTCATTTCCTGATGTGCAGTGGCACGCATTAGATATAGTAGCGCAAGAAGATAAAGTGGCAGTTTTATGGGAGTGCACCGGCACACACAAAGGCACATTTATGAATATTCCTGCTACGCAAAAGCAATTTAAAACTACATTTATGAACTTTTATTATTTCAACGATAAAGGCCAAATTACCAAAGATATAGCCGGGGTTGGCATGATTGGTATTATCCAAGCCCTAAAAGCATAAGCGTGTGTTTAAAAGCTTTAACCCCTTACTTAAGTGTAGGGGGTTTTTTAGTGTTCAAAAGTAGGTGGACAGCATAATATTGTGTGACTTTAAATTCCTCCCTTGACTTAGAGTTTACTCTAAGTGATATAATATTTTTAGGAGGTTTTATGAATAAAAAGCTACTACTATTAGGAATTATTTTACTGGGAGGATTTAACATGTTGGGTGCAAAAAGTTGGGACAAAGTTTTTGATAAGAGTGAAAAAGTTACCGTTAAGAAAGTACATTTTACCAACCGCTATGGGATCAAGCTGACAGGGGATTTGTATACCCCTAAAAATATAGCCAAAGATGCGAAACTACCTGCTATTGCCATATCAGGACCTTTTGGCGCAGTTAAAGAACAATCTTCCGGTCTTTATGCTCAAACTATGGCAGAGCGCGGTTTTATTGCTCTTGCTTTTGACCCTTCTTATACAGGGGAATCTTCCGGCAAACCAAGAAATGTTGCTTCCCCCGATATTAACACAGAAGATTTTAGCGCAGCAGTAGATTATTTAACTACTTTACCCAATGTAGATGAAAATAAAATCGGTATTATCGGTATTTGCGGTTTTGGCGGTTGGGCTTTAAATGCGGCTGCTATGGATACGCGCATTAAAGCAACGGTTGTTTCTACAATGTATGATATGACGCGTGTGGCCGCTAAAGGTTATAATGATTCTATTGACGAAAATGCCCGCTATGAAATGCTTAAACAATTAAATAATCAGCGCACACAAGATTATAAAAACGGCACCTATGCCGGTGCAGATGGCTTACCTGAAAAATTAACAGGCCAAGAACCGCAATTTGTGCAAGATTATTTTAATTATTACAAGACACCGCGCGGTTTTCACCCACGCTCAATTAACTCTAACGGCAAATGGAACACAACTTCTTCTTTAGGGCTTATAAATCAACCGGCTTTGCAACGTTCCGATGAAATTAGAAATGCCGTTTTGGTTATCCACGGCGAAAAAGCCCACAGTCGCTATTTTGGCGAAGATGCCTTTAAAAAATTAAAAGGCACAAATAAAGAATTGCTTATTATCCCGGGTGCAAGTCATGTTGATTTATATGATAATATGGCAAAAATTCCGTTTGATAAGATAGAAAATTTCTTTAAAACTAACTTGAAATAAAAAGAGCAATATATGAAGAAAATATTAGTATTTTTAACAGCAGTTTTATTTGTTACGGCCTGTAATGCAAAACCCAATACTCAGAAGGTAAAACAACCTATGGCTAAAAATCAAAAAGTATTAGTAGCATATTTTTCCGCAACAGGTACCACTAAAAAAGTAGCGCAAAATTTGGCTAAAGCGGTAAATGCGGATATTTATGAAATCAAGCCTTTAACACCCTATACAAGTGCTGATTTGAATTGGCACGACAGTAATTCCCGTAGTTCTGTGGAGATGAACGATAAATCTGCCCGTCCGGAAATATCGGAAGATAATTTTTCAGTCAAAGATTATGATACGGTATTGCTTGGTTTTCCTATTTGGTGGGGAACAGCACCAAGAATTATAAATACTTTTTTGGAAAAGCAAGATTTCGCAAACAAGAAAATCATTATTTTTGCTACATCCGGAAGTAGCTCAATCGGAAATACAGATAAGGATTTAAAACCAAGTATTTCAAGTTCCGCCAAAATCATTAAAGGCAAGACGTTAAACGGTAATCCTTCCGTTGAAGAATTAAAGAAATGGGTGGCACCGTTATTGTAAAGTAAAAAACTGTATGATAAAGAAACTATTATTTTTAGTAATAATTCTGATAATTTCATTTGTAATTTTCAGTAATATAAAGGAAACAAAGGAAAGAGATATGAGTTTAACTATAAATATTTATTATACCGGGGAAAACGGTAATGCCCGTAAGTTCGCCGAAGAAATGGAACAAAGCGGTACGGCCGCTGCTATCAGAGCGGAAAAAGGGAACTTGAAATATGAGTACTTTTATCCGTTAAATGACAAAGAAACCGTACTTTTGATAGACAGTTGGGAAAATCAAGAGGCCATAGATGCCCATCATCAAACACCGATGATGGAAAAAATTACGGAACTTCGTAATAAATATGACCTGCATATGCGTGTAGAACGTTATGTATCAAACGAGGGTATTCCGAACAAAGATAAAGCATTTATAAGGCAATAGGTTATAGTGCTTTCTTTCACACCGCTCTTGCTTAATTGCAAGAGCGGTTTTCTATTTAACAAGTTAATTATTTTCCTAATTGTTCAATTAAGTAGTTTTCCATACCGATTTCTTCAATCAAAGAAAGATGTTGCTGAACCCAGTTAAAGTGGTTTTGCTCTTCTACAATAAACTTTTGTACCATGTCTTTAGATACATAATCATCTTCAAACAGGCTAAGCATTTTGCTCATCATAGGCAATGCTTCTGCCGCATCTTTGCAATCATATTCCAGCATTTCTTTAACGTCGCTAATCACCGGATATTTGGCAATTTCCACTTCCGGCGTTTCACCCAATTCAATTAAACGCGCGTTGACGGTTTTGGCTTCTTCCCATTCTTCGTCAGATTCAGCGGCAATCTTATCGGCCAGCGCTACATACCCGCGTTTACGTAGCAGTTGCGCATGGATAGAGTGTTGTTGGGAATTGCCAAACCATCCTTTGGCAAGGTCTTTTAAGAATTCAATTTTTGTCATGTTCATCTCCTAATAATTTTATTTAACGTGTAGCTTGTTAAAAATTTACAGTTTCTAATTGTTCGGTAAATGAAGAAAAAGTAGCTGTAGCATTTTTAAAATACAACATCTGCATATTGCCGTCATCGGGGTTGTAAAGCGGTTTAAGGGACGGCATCTTTTCAAGCATAGCTACCTTGACGTTACGGTTATCATCATTCACTAGTTTACCTGCTACACGTAACCATTGCCCATTTTTAAACGCGCAAATTTCCACTTTCGGGTTAAGCGCAATTTGCTTGGAAACAGGTTTGGATTTGCCTGTTTGTATATAGAGCTTCCCATTGTGTAAAAGAATTGTTCCAAATGCTCTTACGCGGGGTTGGTCGCCTTCTACCGTAGCGAGGTAGTAAGTATGTGATTCATCCAAAAATTGATAAACTTTTTCAATTCCTGTCATATTGTTTCTCCTTGTAATTTATTTAGATTAAAGCGGCAATACACTTTTCTACTTCTTGTATATCTGCCGTCGGTTCAAAACGTGCCACCACGTTCCCCTGACGGTCCACCACAAACTTGGTGAAATTCCATTTAATATCCGGCGAATTTTTCCAGTTTGGGTCTTTTTCAGCCATCATTTTCTCCAGAATCTCTTTATGCTTATGCTCCCCAAATCCCTTAAAACCTTGTTGACTTTTTAAGTAAGTGTACAAGGGCAGTTCGCTAGGTCCGTTTACGTCGGATTTTTTCATCTGTGGGAACTTGGTATTGTAGTGCAATGTGCAAAACTGGTGGATTTCGTCATCACTACCCGGGGCTTGATGCCCAAACTGGTTGCAAGGCACGTCAATAATTTCCAGGCCCTTTTCGTGGTAGCTTTCATACATTTTTTCCAACCCCTCATACTGGGGCGTAAATCCACATCCGGTAGCGGTGTTTACAATGACCAGCACTTTGCCTTTCAAGGTGGACAAGGTCAAGTTTTCGCCATTGGCGGTGGGAACGTTATAATCGTAAATGCTCATAGTATCTCCCTATTTACAAATTAGCTGTCTTTATGGTATTATATAAATATAAGTACTTATTATGCAAGTAGTATCTTTTTTAATACTATAATTTTCAGAAAAGGGGTAAAAGCAAACTGTCTATGGCTAAAAAATCATCTAAACAACTATGCCCCATTAAGTATTTAATTAGCGTATTTGGCGGCAAGTGGAAACTGCCTATTATATGTATCTTAGCTAACGGCCACCCCGTGCGCTATGGGCAAATCAAACGCGGACTTGGCCCCATTACCAACATGATGCTCTCTAAAACGCTAAAAGAGTTAGAAGCATCCGGCATCATCTACCGCAAGCAGTATAATGAAGTGCCCCCGCACGTAGAATACACGCTTTCCACAGAAGGAAAAACCATTTTGCCCGTACTTACCGAAATGGGCAAGTGGGCCGTCAAGCAAATGAAGAAGGAAAATATATTACCTGGTTGCGATACCTGCTCATCAAACACGAAAGGAGACTTATGAAAGATTATAAAAAAACACTACAAGGCCAAGCGCAAGCGGAACTGTCCGGCGCGGGGATGTACTTTACGTTAGCACGCATTGCCAAAGCACACGGTTTAGAAGATGTTTCTATGCAATTTACCGAACTGTCCAACCAACACGCCGACCAAGCCAGTTTCTACTTTACGGCATCCAACCGCTACCCGCAAGAGACACATGCTCTATGGCAGTTTATTAAAGGCCTTTCCAAAGCCGAAGAATACGGCGAGAAAGCTATCTTGAATTTGAGCCGCCAACTGGAGGAAGCCGGGCACAAAGATATTGCACAAACCGTTCAAACGTTCGCCGCCCAGCACAAATACCACGCACAGGTAATCCACCAACTCGTAGAAAAATATGCCCCGCAAGCCGTGAAACAAAACAATAAAAAACGCTATGTCTGCTCTGTGTGCGGCTACGAGTACGAGGGCGATTTGGAAAGCGAACCTGAAAATTACACCTGCCCGGTTTGCACTATGCCCAAAAGTGCTTTTAAATTAAAAGGAGAATAAATATGGACCTAACTCATTATAACGCAAATATATTTGAATTATTTTTAAACCAGTGGGCCTTGCTTACGGCCGGCAATAAAGAGGATTTTAACTCCATGACCATTGCTTGGGGAACGATGGGAACCCTATGGAATAAGTCCGTTATTACCGTTTATGTAAACCCCTTACGCTACACATATGACTTTATGAATAAAAATGATTTGTTTACGGTGGATTTTTTCCCAGCCAAATATCGCAAGGAACTGGGTCTTATGGGCAGTCGCTCCGGCAGAGACGGAGACAGATTAAAAGGGACTTCTCTCACCCCGTGCTTTTTAGACAATGCGGTGCATTACAAAGAAGCAGAACTTTCTTTTATCTGCAAGAAATTATATACCCAAGATTTAGTTAAATCGTCCATCCCACAAGAACTTGCCAAACAGTTTTATGCGCCCGAACATCAAGCCCACCGCATGTATGTAGGCGAAGTAATAGATGTCATCCAAAATAAAAGCAGATAAAGTTAAGCAATTGCTTGCCGAAGGTGCAAGCCCCGATGCTACTTATGATGTGGGAGCGAACTTTGAAGCAAGTTATAAAAATAGTGATAAACCTGCATATGGTACAACTCCTTTAATGTGTGTGTCCGGAGAGCCGGAAATAGGGCAAATACTTTTAGATGCCGGTGCTGACATCAATGCTGTTGACGGTATGGGTAATACCGC
>JAZUPU010000012.1:0-34874 GCA_045605325.1 Elusimicrobiaceae bacterium | reverse complement strand
TTTTACACTACCCCCCTCTTTAATTCTCCCACCCACTTTTGTTTCACAAAAGTGTGGGGCGAAAATAAGAGGAAATTTTTAGTAGGCTCAAATAAACGCAGGAAGTAAAAACAAGCAAATAAAAAAGCGGCGTAATATCTGAGCCAATTCCAATAACCCAAACAATAACCGCCGCCTGTACGCAAAAAATGCGTACATAAAGCAAGCAATTATTTGTGGATTGGAATTGTGCCGAGGAATTCAACAACATCCCCCAGCTCAAGGTAGGCAGACCTACCCTCCCATCAAATAATCTTGATACTTTATGTATCTAATTTTATTATAGCAAAATAAAACCTCCGCGTGCATTTACAACTAACACGCAGAGGGGAAAATTTATCAATTTTATTATTTATTTATCAATTTGCCCTTCGGCTGCAGCACCTTCTAAAGAATTCTTTCCGAGCCTAAACCACCATGTTTTCCTTCTCTCTTTCTTTTTAACTTCGTAAAAGATGTTAATAATTTCTTGATTACTTTTACGTTTTGCTAATGTACGAGCGGTTTCCCCAAAATCGTTTTTTATTTTCAAATTTGTTATAGGGGCTAAAATTCTAACGATATCAACATATTCAAAAATAATTGCGTTCATAAGTGCCGTATTACCAATTAACCCTTGAATATTCGGATCAGCTTCCTTTTCAACCAAAAAGCTAACGACATCAGTATGCCCGCCCGAAGATGCCTTTATCAAAGCAGTATCACCAAATTCATCTGTGGCATTCAAATTAACACCCTGTTCCCATAAATTTTGAACTTTTTTCAAATCTCCGTCAATAGCTGCAAATATTAATTCAGTTGACTGTTTCTTTTCTCTCTCAGTTACAGAATTTTTAATACTTTTCTCTATTTCTGTTTTAAATTTTTCTAAATCGTTGTTTAGTACAGGTTCTGCATAAAGTACAGAGCATAAGCTCAATACTGCCAAAATAAATATAAATATATTTTTCATAATTAATATTTCTCCTTGCTTTATACTTATAGTTTCTGGGAAAATATCATAATTTTCAAGGGTCAAAAGACCTATATATAAGGTATAAAAAGACCTATTTTTACAAATAAATACCCCCGTGCGAACACGATAACACGGGGGAGGAGTTGCAGTAAAACAACGGGAAAAAACTATTCGGAAACTTGTTTCTTGCTCTTCATAATTACAAAGGTCAAAATCGCAAGTAAACAAATAACTATGCACCAACCCCAAGCGGAAAGTTTGGTATACTCATTATTGTAAGCAACAATGATAGGTGCAACAATAACCGCCACCATATTAACAACTTTAATCATCGGGTTAAGGGCCGGGCCGGCAGTATCTTTTAAAGGATCGCCGACGGTATCACCCACCACACTTGCTTTGTGGCGTTCTGAGCCCTTACCTGTATTTTTGGCAATATCGCTGGGTTCATCTTCAATAAGTTTTTTGGCATTATCCCAAGCACCGCCTGCGTTAGACATAAATACAGCAAGCAACTGCCCTGAAACGATAATACCTGCAAGGAAACCGCCCAATGCCTCAACACCGAGTGAAAGCCCTACAAAGACAGGGGAGACAATACCTAGCAAAGCCAAAATAATAAGTTCCTTTTGTGCAGCAGCGGTTGAAATTGCAACCGTTGTACCGTAATCCGGTTTTGCCTTACCTTCAAGTATACCAAGCCCGAATTGGCGGCGTACTTCTTTAACAATCAAACTTGCCGCACGCCTTACCGCATTAATTGCAAAGGAAGAGAATAACCAAGGCACCGCAGCACCAATCAACATACCCACAAATACGACGGGGTTTGATACAACTATACCGATATCTTTAAGCAAAGTCAAAGTTTGGTTTAAACCTTCTTTTGCCCAAGTTGCGTTTAAGGCCTCTTGAACATTGCTGACATCAACCATATAAGAACCAAACAAGCTGACTGCGGCAATAACGGCTGAACCGATTGCAACACCTTTTGTAATGGCTTTTGTAGTATTACCCACGCCATCAAGATCAGCCATAATTTGGCGTGCTTTTTTGGTCTTTTCATCGGTTTGACCGTGCCAAGCCATTTCGCCGATACCGTTTGCATTATCTGCAATCGGACCGAAGGAGTCCATAGCAACATTGTTACCTGTTAAAGTAAGCATACCTATACCGGTCATTGCAACACCGTACAAAATAAATGTTACCCTTTCAGACGGGGTTAAACCGTCAATGGTACCAAAGATTAAGACAGATGCAAAAATAGTTACCGCAATAACTAAAATTGACCAAACAGAACTTTCAAGACCTACTGCAAGACCGCTCAAAATAGTTGTAGCGGAGCCGGTATCGGTTGATTTTTTGACTTCAATAACAGGGGCACCTGTTGTGCCTGTAAAGTGTTCGGTGATTCTATCAATAGCCATAGCCAAAAATACGCCGATAGTAACAGCCAAAAATGGCCTCCACCAACCGCCTTTTAAGCCCTGTAAATAGAAGAAAGCAACAATTGCAAACAAGATAATTGAAATAATCGCAGATGTTGCATAACCTCTGAAAATTGCCTTCATAGCATCGCCTTTTAATCCGTCATCCCTAACGGCATAAGTACCGATAATTGAGCAAAACACACCGATACCGCGCACCAAAAGCGGGTAAACAATCCACTCATACATACCTGTTAAATGCCACAAAGAAAGACCGAGTATTAAGCCGGAAACGATGGTAACTTCATAGGATTCAAAAATATCAGCTGCCATACCTGCACAATCACCGACGTTATCGCCGACGAGGTCAGCAACAACTGCAGGGTTTCTTGGGTCATCTTCAGGAATGCCTGCTTCAACTTTACCGACGAGGTCAGCACCGACATCAGCTGCTTTGGTATAAATACCGCCGCCGACGCGCATAAACAATGCAATCAAAGTTCCGCCGAAACCAAAACCGAGCAAAGCATCAGGTGCTGCAACACCGAAGATAATAAAAATCAATGTACCGCCCATTAAGCCAAGACCGTCAGTTAACATACCTGTGCAAGTACCTGCACGGTAAGCGATTTTTAAGGATTCACCAAAAGAGCGTTTTGATGCCGCAGTTACGCGCACATTTGCCGCAACCGCAATACGCATACCGATTTGCCCGACGAGCAAAGAAAATACAGACCCCAAAATAAAACTGCCTGCACGCCCGAAAGCAATAATCAATTTAACAGTTTCATCACTGTAAGCGGAGAAACGAATTTTTGCTTCCGCTGAAACAGGAACAATATAAACTGAGAGGAATAAACAAACAGTCAAAATACCAATCATCGGTAAAATTGACTTGAGTTGTTTGCGAAGGTAAGCATCTGCACCTTCTTTAATGGCAGTCCAAACTTCCACCATTTTGCCTGTACCGGAGTCATTTGCCATAACTTGTTTTTTAAGGAACAAGGTATACCATAACCCGATAAGCGCAACCGCCAAAACGCCGAACATTGCATACTGTTCACTGCATTTTAAGGCGGAAATACCATACAACATATCTAACATACAACCTCCTGATATAAATTTACATCTTAATATAATGATACAAAATTATTTAGGGTTTTTGGTAAGAAATAGGAATTTTGATACTTTAGTTCTTTGCTGGCTAATTCTTTTTGGTAAATTTTAGTTTTTCTTCTCCTAGAGTACCGAGAGTCGCTACTCTCCCGTTCTTCTTGGTACTCGTCGTCAAAGAAAAAACTAAAATTTCCTCAAAAATACTTACCAGATGCATGTACTCGTGGTGCGGCTTTATTTTAAATCTGCTGCGCAGCGCGAAAACATTTTCATCTACTACGGTTATCCGCTCGTGCGATGTAGAAGGATAATCAAAATTTACCGAAAAGACGCCGACGGCAAAGAACTACAAACTGTAAACTTCCTATTTCCCGCGGATGGCTTTTATCGTCTGCAAGTGCTGATGATAGGTCTTGCTGAAAATGTGCCTGCCCGTATTATCGGCAACGAAATAAAGTGCTTCAAAATCAGGTTCCGGGTTTAAAACTGCTTTTACAGAATTTATACCGGGGCTTGCAATAGGGGTAGGCGGCAAACCGGCATAACGGTAAGTGTTATAAGGGGAATCATATTTTAAATCGCCGTAAGTTAAACCCTTTTTCCAATATCTTTGTTCTTTGTCACTATACCCCAAGGCATATTGAACGGTAGGATCCGCTTCCAAGCGTTTACCGATTTTAAGGCGGTTTAAATAAACAGCTGCGATCTTGGGGCGCTCGTCGTTAAAAACTGCCTCACGCTCCACAATAGATGCAAGGGTTATAATTTCTTTTTCTTTTAATGTCGTTTGATTTAGGGGGGAATTTATTAACGGCAAAATATGTTTTTCATACTCCTGATACATTACCCTTAAAACCTCTAAAGGCGGCATATCTTTTGGCATATAATAAGTTGACGGAAACAAAAAACCTTCAGCACTGATACGTCTTGCCTCATTTAAAAAAGTTTCCCTGTCAGTTAAAATACCTTGTTTAAAAAGTTCGTCGGCAATTTCTTCAATACGCCAGCCCTCTAAAACAGTTACTTTATAAGTTTTAGCACCGGAATCATTTACTAAGTGCAAAATAGCTTTTATTGAGGAAATATCTTTATTTAAATTAAAAGTTCCGCTTCTTAGAAGTTTATCGGAATCACTTATTTTTAACCAAATACGGAAAACCAGCCGGCTTTTAATTACACCGTTTGCTTTTAAAATTTCGGCTATTTGTTTAGGGGTGGAACCTTGCGGTATTTCAACAACTACCGGTGCGCCTTCATAAGTCAAATAATGGCGTGTAAACAACGCGGCGGAAATTCCGCCTATAATAAAAATAGCTAGCAAAGAAAAGAAAATGATTTTCTTCATTATTTAATTTTATAACCCCACCCCTAGTCCCTCCGTGTTGAATAACACTCCGCCTTAAGAAGGGGACGGGAAACAAAAGGAAATTTCAATTACTTTATATACTACCTTATTTAATTAATTTAATAAAGTTCTTTTTACCGACTTGTAAAACCGCTTCGCCGTCAAAATTAACAGGACCTTCTTCCAATACTTTTTCGCCGTTTAATTTAACGCCGCCCTGCATAATTAAGCGCCTTGCTTCATTTTTGCTTTTGGCGAAATTTGCGGCTAAAATTACACCGACATAAGTTTGATTATTTGCATTTAATGTCGGCAAATCGGTTGGTAATTCTTTTTTGGAGAACACTTGTTCAAAATTCTCAAGTTCCTTTTGCCCTGCTTCCGCACCGTGAAAGCGCGAAGTTAAAATTTTAGCCAAATTCTTCTTTGCGGTCATCGGGTGCATGGCTTTAACAGCGGCTAAGTCCTCAGAAGTCAAAAGTTCATAATACTGCATCATAAGTTCGTCGGAAATTGACATTACTTTACCGAAAATATCTTTCGGTGCATCATTTATACCGATATAGTTTCCATAAGATTTTGACATCTTTTTAACACCGTCAGTTCCCACAAGCAAAGGCACTGTCATAACAACCTGCGGCTCTTGCCCGTTATTTTTTTGCAGTTGTCTGCCGACGAGTAAATTAAAAATCTGGTCCGTTCCGCCAAGTTCAACATCAGCTTTTAGGGCAACGCTGTCCTGCCCTTGAAATAAACTGTACATAACTTCCAATACGGAAATCGGGTTACCGGCTTTCATACGTTTTTTAAAATCATCACGTTCTAAAACTTGCGATAATGTAACTTTGCTTAAAGTGCTTAAAATTTCTTTGGTGGTAAAGAATGGGTTAAGCCACTCGCTGTTAAAATGAATTTCGGTTTTGCTGGGATCCAAAACTTTAAATGCCTGATCGGTATATGTCTTGGCATTTTGTTTGATTTGTTCGGGCGAAAGCATAGGGCGCGTTGTATCACGTCCGGAAGGATCGCCGACTGCTGCAGTAAAATCGCCGATAACCAAAACTGCCGTATGCCCCATATCTTGGAAAGCGCGGAGTTTTGTTAAGACGACACTATGCCCTAAATGCAAATCAGCACTTGTCGGGTCAGCACCGAGTTTGATGCGGAGTTTTTTACCGCTGTTTAATTTTTTTTCAAGTTCCGCGCGGCTTATAAGGTCTACACAACCGCGGGTGAGCAAATCAATATCCATAATTACCACCTTTCGTAATATACTCATATTTTACCATTTTTATAAGGAAGTTTGAGTCCAATAATTCTTTACTAGCGGCGTCTTTTGGGCTAATTTAAATTTTTCTTCTCCTAGAATACCGAAAATCGCTTCGCTCTTGTACTTCTGGGTATTCGTCGTCGAAGATAAAATTTAAATTATCTCCAAAATACTTGCTAGGTGTTCATTCTAGTGGTGCAGCTTTATTTAAATCTGCTGCGCGATTCATGAATATGCTCTTGCTATAATTTTTTGTTTTTTAATTATTTTCACTTTGGCAAATTTTAGTCATTATGCCCGATTTATATGCAACGCAACGAAAGATTTTAGTAGTATGTTCAAATACAAAAGCGATCTGATAATCATAATTCTTTTTTTCTATAATACCTATAGTTTGACCTCCTAACGTCGATTGAAAATTTAGGGCAAACCTTGTACCACCCTGACCTGCTGGATATAAAAAGTAATTACATTGTCCGTTGGTACATTCACTGCGTAAATAATTTATATTTATATCAAGAGCATGTATATCCGGGTTATATGCATTATTTATTAAAAAATATCTTTCCTCCGCTTCTGCAAGAGCTCTAACGGTATTTTTCAAAGTAGCAAATTTGCTTTTCGTAACCGCTAATTTATACTGCGGCAAAGCAATAGCGGCAAGTATGCCAATAATTATTACAACCACCAAAAGTTCCAACAAAGTAAAACCTTTAGTGAATTTATTTTGTTTACTACTATTTTTTTGTTTCATTTTTATCTCCTTTAATTTTTAAAATATTTCCTTATTGCCTCCACCCGTATGCTTTGTCATACGGGCGGGAGGTGCCGAGTTTACGAGGCAGAGGGGGGATTAATAAAGTAAATAAAATAGGTAAATTTCATCCCCCATCCGTCAAGCAAAAATAAGTTTTTGCTTGCCACCTTCCGCCCGTCCACGACGGGTGAGGGCAATATTGAAAACCTTTTTAAATCTTACAAACAAAAACGGCTGTTATACAGGGCCAGAAAGATAACCCAAAATATAATAGCCGTGATTTATCAAAATTGATAAACGCTCGGCACGAAACCACTCGTTAGCTATACGAATAATTTCGTGCCTGAAGCGCTACTTTTGGATCTTTCTGTATTTTGCTACGTGGCAAAACCCCAAAAATAACTTTAAATTTTTTTACCGCTTTATCTGCGGCACATTTTTAAATTCTCCTAACCTAAATTTAAATTAATAATAACAATTTTTTAAAATTCTTGCAAATACTAATCAAGCATATTAAGCACACGCTCAACTGCATCTTCTTTATCATGCTTAATTTCAAAAAAACGTTTGTATGCCGTTAAAAGAGCTTCTTCGTCAAAAGAAACTTTTTGCAAAAATTTATTTAAAATTTCTTCTACTTGCTTTTCATCTAAACCCTGTTCAAAAAGTTCAAGCGCAACAGTTGCGGCTTTGGCAGGGGTTTTACCGTTCAGTTCATCAATTAAATAAGCAAGCGCGGCACAATATTGCCCGTCATTTTTTTTATAAAAAGTGTATGGCTTTAATTTAAGACGTAAAAATTCAAGCACTTCCTCTTTACTTTGCGGACCGCTGTATTTTTGCAGGGCCTCAATTCTTAAAGGGTCTTCACCTAATTTTGCTTTATTTTCTTGCCTGTAAAGTGCTTGCGAATAACCTACCTTAAATGGCAATTTGCCGAGGATGATTTTCAAACCTATATCCGTATTTTCTTTATAACTTTTATTAAACGGTAAACTTTTTAAAAGGTTTTTAAAATCAAGACCAAGCTCTATTAAAGTTTTTTTGCCGAAGAATTTTAAAGTAAGTTCATCTTGATAATCAGCAAAAAAAGGAATTTTAGCCAATTCCTGCATATATATTAATCTATTTTGTTTATTTTGTGCTTCTTGAAGTGATTTATCAAAAATTTCAGCCCTGCCTTCTTTTAGAATTTTTACCGCAAGGGCTAAATTTTCATAGGGTTCTTCTTTATAGGGTAAACGCATTAAAATTGTCTTAAATATATTTTGTATTTCACCTTTAGGTAAAGCACCGTATTTGAAGTATACAGTTTCCAAGTCATCAACAGTTAAAGGATATGGAAAATTGTTATATAAATCAAGTATGGGTTTTAGTTCTTCCTCCGAAATATCTGCCAAAAGTACTTTTGATGCAAGTTCTTCTTTATACCTGAAATCAGGCGCAAATTCGGTAATTTTTTGAAGTAACGGTTTTAAATCTTGTTTAAATTCGGTAGCACCTTCAAAACCATAAACTTCATATAAACGTCTGAAAGTATCTAAATTAATTTTTTTAGTGCTGTATAATTTATTTAAAAGTTTTAAATTTTCTTCCGCTTTTACTTTTAAAATTACACGCGGCTCTGAAATATTTTCAAGCAAGGCATTTACTGTTTTTTCGCCGGGTAAATCTTGTATTAAAGTTTTACTGTTAACTTGCGCATAAACTTGGGAAAGCAAATCGCAATAAGCTTTATCCAAAGCAACTTGATTGGTAATATCATTAAGTATTTTTTTTGCCTTTATAACTTTTGCTTTTTTACCCACAGACATTTTACTTTGCCTGAAAAGCAAAGTATTGACAATTAAATTTTCTTCTTCTCCCAAACTTAAATCGCTTTTAATTTTTGTTATTTCTTTTTTTAGTTCTTCTTCCGTTAAAGCATTACTATATAACAATTCTGCCAACAAATAGGAATTTGCCCGCGGAAGATAATTTTTTAATTTTGTTAGATTTAAAGTTGTCGGCATAAATTTATTATTTTATCTAAGTGTAGGGTTAATTTTTGTTTTAAATTTTCATCTTCGACATAAGGTAAATTGGCTTTAATATTTTCCCCGCAGCATTTTAAACAGGCAACAAGCAATGCCTTTGCACAAAGGATATCAGATATTATAATCGTAGAAATTTTATTTTTAATTACGTCAATAATTTGTAAAAGTTCCAATGCTTTTTGTGCGGTAATCAGCGGGATTTCCGCCGCATTAGTTTGTGCTTTAGCAAGTTTTACAGCATCGGCATTCGGTTGTTTTTTTAAATTTATTACTTCAAGGTAAGCGGCGGCATCTTCTGCCGTTAAATTCTTAAAATCGTCTTTATAAGTTTCTATTTTTGAGATATACAGCATCAAAAAATCTTTATCTGCCTGCGGTGTGGCTTTGCGCTTTATCGTAACACCCATAGCCATCAAAGTTAATGCAGCACCCATAGCACCGTTTAAAGCGGCAGCACTGCCGCCGCCCGGAACAGAAGATTTATCTGCCAATGCTTCAATAAAACAATTTGCACTTTCTTGCCAAGTTACCATATTTTACCGCTCTCCAAGTCAGAATATTTTTTGATTTTAAACATCTTTAGGCGGTCTTCATCGATACCCGTTCTGCTGAAAAACACATGTTCAATAGCGGTTGCCGGCGTAATATACGCACCTTTTTTAATACCTTTCGGGTCTGCTTTTAAAACAAGCCACATTAAAAATAATTCTTTATCTTTAAAATTTTTAACTTCAAGTTCCGCTGCGGCACGCAAGAGTTTTGCTTTATCTGCCAAATTACCCTCCAAAACAACCGCATTATGATAGCCGTTTTCTTTGGCAGCCAAGACATCGTGGTGCGTATCACCGATAATAAAAACATCATTTTGCGTAAATTTTGTTTTAAAATATTTTTCACAACTTTTAACACCTAGTGCCAAAAGTTCGGGGCGGCTATCTGTCATCATGCCAAAACCGCCGTAAGTGAAAGAAAAATATTTATCAAGCCCGGCTGCTTTAAGTTTAAGTTCCGCACTTTGCGGAGTATTACCTGTTGCCAAAGCAACTTTGACTTCTTTATATTTTTTTAGGGTTTCCAAAAATTCTTTTACGCCGGGCATAAGTTTAAATTTACCGGCTTTTTTAAGTTCGGCAATTTCACGCGGCAACTGCGCTAAATATTCAGCATAAATTTTTTTAATTTCGGCTTTTGTGGGGTTTTTACCTTTTAAGCATTTATAAACATAGGTAAAATTATAAAGGTCCGTTCTGCCTGAAAGATTACTTTCCTCAAACACAGGGCATTTCTTGTAAAGTTTTTGCATAGCGCGCTTTAGGGCTTTAACGCCAAGCCCGCCGCAATTTAAAAGTGTACCGTCAATATCAAATAATACTAATTTCATTTTGTTTCCCTCTTATTTTTTTTGATAACACTATTAACCATATAGGCACCGCCTAAAGCGGAAATTACGCCCAAGGTTTTTAAAATTGTAAATTTATCATAGCCGAATACTGCCGAAAGTATATAAGTAAACACAGGGTAAGTTAAAATTAAAGTTGTTGCTTTTGAAAGGTCCATCCTGCGTATTGCAATATACCACAAATAGTTACCGTAAACATAAAACGCAATACCCATAAATAATACAGCCACAACAGTTTGCCAACATATTGTTATTGTGGGCTGAATATTAAAATAGGTAAGTATATAAGTTAAAGGAATAGAAAATATAAAAGCATAAAACGCACGCGCTGCCGTTATAAAATGCTCAGTCAAATCGGGGGGGAGTTTTTTAGCAAAAATATGCCCAACCTGAAACATCCAAGTGGTGCAGATAACAAGCAGATCGCCTTTCATTTGAAAATTAAATTTATTTGCTTCCATTAAAATAAATATCACGCCGGTTAAAATTAAAACGGTACCCATTATTTGTTTCCCCGTCGGACGTTCACCTAAAAAGATATAAGTTAAAAGTAAGGAATACAGAACTTCCGTCTGGTTTAAAATTGAAGCATTTGCCGGTGTTGTGTAATTTAGAGCAATCATCATACAAAGGAAAGGAAATGCGGAAGAAAAGAACCCTAGCCCTGCCAAACGCGGCATAAGTTTTTTATCAAACAAAATCTTCCACATTTTGTGTTTTGTTAGATATGGAATATACCAAAGCACAGGTATACCTGTTGCAAAGAGCATAAGAACAGTAGGGGAAATATGCCCGGTTTTAAGTTTACCGACAATAGGGTAAAATACTGTAATGGCAAGTGATAGCCACAAAGCTGTTAAGGGTGATAATTTCATATATAAATTATAGCAATTATCGGGGCAAGTTGTCTTTAAAATAATGAGCAATTTTATAACCAAAAGGAATTAATTGTCACTATTGTAGCAGGAATTCCAATAATTTGTATATCGAACTTCAAACTTGGGCACACAAACTTTTCAGCATTATGTATTCTAAAACTAAATTGCCACCCATTATCCATATATAACTCAACAGTATTATTACTATTAGGTTTTATACCGATATTTACAATTCTCGTAGGCAGATCAACTATTGGAATAATCGTACTAGGTCTTGTTAATTTACTAGGTTTATTTAATGTTCCATATAAGTTATATGATTGAATTTGAGTTGCTTTTTTAACATCAACACTAATTACCTTATAAAAATCAAATTTCCCTAATAAATATTTTACCATTTTATTAGGAACATTTTTATCACTTTTATATTGCCTCTTTATTTCATCTATAAAACTATTTAATAACGGAATATAGATTTCTTCATATTTATTATTCAATTGATTCCACAATTTTCGTTGTTTTTTATAATCTTCTAATTTATTGAAAATACCGCTTACACTATTCCAATATTCTTGACTGTTTTTATTATTAAACCATTTTTTACTAAAATCCAAATCTTTTGCAATTCTGCTATGTTTTACTGCGAAGTGATTATGTTTTACACTTAACCCAATAGTCCATTTAATATTTTGCCTGGTGATAAGTATGTCTCTTACATCTCCACTTTGACCCACATAATCTGGTTGAATCTGTAAAATTTCTTCTTCATTATCTTTCTCTAATATAAGTGGCTCTAAACTAAATATAATGTTTACTGCAGATTTTGCACCTTTATTTAAAGATTCCTTTTTTATATCAGATATACTATTCCACGCCTTCTTAGAAGCTTCGAAACTACTATTCTTTTCTATTTTTACTCTTCTTTTTACAGAAATATCCTTAAATAATTTGATTAAACAAGCATATTCAAATGCTCTGCCATAATTATTACTGTTTTTACTCATATCTATCCATTAAATGATTTTTTTATTTCCTTAGCTATTTCAAATGCCAAATTTACGGGCACAGCATTACCTATCATTTTATAAGCATTATTCAAATCTTCATATATAAACTTAAATGAATCTGGAAAACCTTGAATTCTCGCACATTCTCTAACAGATAATCTTCTGTATAAATGTTCTTTACCCTTTACAAATTCATATTTATTTGTGGCTAATTTTAACATTTTAGGAGCTTGTGGATGTATTGGGCATTGTCTGCCTGATGCTTGGATTGTGAACGACTGTTCATTCCACCCTTTAACCCTATTTCTACTCATAAATATTGGCGAATATGCACCTAAAAAATATTCATTATTATTCACAGCCATAGGGTTATGCTTATTTTTTGGTAAAGCAGGAACAACTGTATCTTTCAAATCCCAAATAACATCTTTCAAAGTCAATTTTTTAGAATCATCATTAGTAGTACCTACCGGAAACGAAAAATTAATATCTAAGTCCTTACGAAATCCTATATAAAAAACCCTTTTCCTTTCTTCCGCTACACCATAATCTTTTGCATTTACTAATGTAAGAGAAACATTATATCCTGAATTTTCGAAATTAGAAATAAAATGATTTACTGCCTCAGTATGCCGAGAAGACAACATTCCGCTTACATTTTCAGCTAAAAAGAATTTTGGTTTCTTGTCTTTAAGAACTCTAATATAATCAAAGAATAGCTTACCTCTTTCATCGTTAATACCATTTAATGAACCGGCTTCAGACCATGATTGACAAGGGGGACCACCTATAATACCATCTATTTCTCCCTCAAAAACATTAGGATTAATAAGTCGAATATCACCTTTTATTAAATTAGTTTTTGGGTGATTAACCTCAAAAGTTTTCCATATACTGCCATCAAATTCATTAGCATAAGGCACTTGAAATCCCGCCTTTTCAAAGCCAAGATCTAATCCACCACAACCTGAAAATAAAGATAATAATTTCATATATAAATTATACCAATTATGCAGGTGTCTTGTCTTTTAAACATTTTTTGACAAGATACTTGACATTTTGCTCAAATATTTGATACAGTCGTATCAGACAGGGGAGTCGTCAAACTAAATTTTGCACACGCAAAATTATTAGGAGTATTATGGACGATATAATGTCTTCCCTTCACGAGTTAAGGCAAACGCTTGACTCTAAAATTTCCTCTTGCATTACCGAAGAAAAAGCACAAAAAATCATTTCTGACTTAATCAACAAAGTTCACCCGGCTCAAAGCAAAGCGGTTTTACCTACAACCGAAGATGCCTTGCTTGAAAGATTTGCCGCTTTTGCCGCAAAAGGTAAATTTGCACCTGAAAAACCTTGGACCAGCGAATATGGGCGTAAATTCGGTAATATGAAGAATTTTTTACTTGCCGCAAAAAACAACCCTGCAATTATTGAAGGTCAAAAAGCTGTTTTAAGCGAAGGTACAAACAATATCGGCGGATATTTGGTGCCGACTGAATTTTCAAACGAAGTCATCCGCTTGATGACAGATGCAAGCCCGATTATGCAAATTGCGAACATTTTACCGATGTCTGCATGGAAAAGGCAAATCCCCAAACAAATGACCAATTTACAAGTCGGCTGGGTTGCCGAAAGCGGTACAAAAACTATTTCAAACCCGACATTCGGTCAAATTGAACAAACCGCAAAGGTCTTGGCAACAGTTATTAAATGCACCGACGAACTTATCCGCGACAGCGCCATCAATTTAACCCAATTTTTATCTGAAATAGTTGCCGAAGCCATGGCCCTTGAAATTGAACGCGTTGCACTTTTAGGTGACGGTTCAAATGATCCTTTCTACGGTATTTTAAATACTTCAGGGGTAAATGCTGTCAGTATGGCATCCTCAACCGTAAGTTTTGATGATATTTCAAACTTAATTTTCAGCTTAAATGAAACACAAGCAAAAGACGGCGTTATCGTTTTATCACGCGCAGGCCTTGCAAAACTTATGCAACTTAAGGATTTAAACGGTCAATATGTATGGTGCCCGCCATCAGCTACAAGCCCGGCAAAAATCTGGAATGTTCCATACGTTGTATGCTCGCAAATCCCCAACGAAGTAACCAGCGCAAGCACTTTAACCGGCGGAGATAAAACCATCGCTTTCTTTGGCCGCTTTAATAAAAACCTTTTAATTTCACCAAGAGAAGAAATGACGGTCAAAGTTTCCCAAGATGCAGCTGCATGGAATTCCACCGACAGTTCACTTGAAAGCGCATTTATGACGGACCAAACCTGGCTTCGCTTCACACAGGCCTTATCAATCAATGTAACTTACGGTAATGCCTTCAGTTATTTACTTTTCAAATAATTTTTTGTGGCCTTGCGTTAAATGCGCAAGGCCATAAAGGAGAGCAAAATGTCTTTACCCACAACTGCAGCAACTACTTTAGAAAACTGTAAAAAATACTTAAATATAGCAAGCGGTGACACTTCAAAAGATGAACTTTTAGAACTCTTAATTGACGCCGCAACAAATGCCGCCGAAGAATATTTAGGAAGATATATCGTAGCGCGCCAAATAAGCCAAGAACCCTATGATTGCACTAATGTAAAAAGCAAATATTTACAGCTTAAACAATATCCGGTAACAACCGTAAGCACCATTGTAGAAGACGGAGAAACACTTGATACTGCCACTTTAAAAATAGACAATTCAAACGGTATTATTAAGCGCAATATTTTTTGGAAAGGCGCTGTTTTGGTTACATATACCGCCGGTCTTGCCGTAAATACCGCAAGCGTACCGAAAAACATACAACTTGCGATTTGGCAATGGATATCTCACTTGCTAAATACCCAAGGTGCGCAAGGCATAGACAGTGAAACTTTAGGTGATTATTCAGTAAATTACCTTGAAGAAAACCCTATACCGCCGGTAGTCATCAGCTTGCTTGAAGGTTATAAAAGGATTGATTTATAAAAAAGGGGGGGGAAATGTCACTTAAAACACTTTTAAACAAAACCTGTAAAATAAATCAAATAACTTATATGCAATCTTCCGCAAGCGGACAGCAAACAGTTACTTCCACCGTACTGGAAAGTTCTCTACCCTGCCGTTTAAGAACAAGGAGTGTAAGTGAACGCAAATATTCTTTGCCTGCTTATGCTTTGGCAACGCACTCAATATATGTGCAAGCAAAAAACAGTTTGTACGGCAAAAAACTTTCCGTTGAAATTGATAATAATACTTATGATGTAATAGGGCTTATCAATATGGGCGGGGAAGAACGTTTATTTTGCCTTTATGCTGAGAGGAGGGCTTAATGTTTAACCCACAAATAAATTGCCAAAGCGTACAGCTTAAAGCAAATATCGCTCAAGCAAATAAAAAGTTCCAAACTTACCAAAAAACTTTGATTAATGACCTAGCCACAAAAATCAAAACAAGTTTATATTATCTTTTAAGTACGGAAATTGAAAAACAGGGCAGCCGAACTTTGCGTTCAAAAGCCGGAGAAGCACCGCGTATGGAAAGCGGAAATTTACGCTCAAATATAGAAGTAAAAATTCACAGTTCCGGTAAAGAGCTTGGGCTTTGGGCAGGGGTTTTTAACGGCAAAGCACCTTATGCAAAAATGCTGGAGTATGGTACCGCACATATAAAACCGCGCCCATTTTTAAGACCCACTTTAAGGCAATATAAACAGGTTTTGCAAAATCATTTACCGAAAACGGAGGATTTATTTTTATGATAGCACAAGATATTTACAGTTTTTTAGCTTCAAATGAAACTTTGCAAAACGCTTTAAATGCAAGCGAAACGGACACCAAAATTTACCCTAATTATGCGCGTTTGTCTTCGAGATTGCCTTTTATAGTTTACCACAGCACAAACACGGGCGGCACGCAAGACGAGGTCTTAAATGAGGAAGATTTAACCCTAATTATAACTTCAGATAGTTTTGAAACAACTGTTGCCATCAGTTATATTATAACCGGTTTACTTGATTTAACAGACACGGAAATACCTTCACAAACTTATAATATTTACTATGCCAAAAAAATCGGCGGCAATGATTATGCCGACGATTTAGGCCGCCATATACGCGCCTTAAATTTTACTTTTAAATTCAACAAAAGAACTGTCGCAAATAACGACAATAATGAAAATTAATAGAGAGGAAACAATATGTCATCACCAACAAATATAGTAGTAGGGCTTGCCGCGGAAGGCACGCTTAAAATTGCCGCTTACGGCACCGCAGAAAGCGGTGCAACCGACCTCGGTTTTATTAAAGGCGGTATTACCATTGAGCACGAAGAAACATCTTATGATATTAAGGTGGACCAAGTGCTTGCCTCAGTAGCCAAAGTTACAACCGAAGAAGCCCTAAAAATCAAAGTGACTTTGGCTGAAGCTACTCTTTCAAACATCGCCCTTGCTTTGGGCGTTCCTACACCTTCAAATAACACTCTTGAATTCGGCGATAAAAGCCAAAGCGCCTATTACACCTTATACGCAAATGTTAAAGGCGCAAACGGCGCAAGCAGAAAATATACTTTTTGGAAATGCCGCCCCAACGGCAAAACCGCACAAAGTTATAAACGCGACGGCGAGACATTAATAGAAGTGGAATTTGACGTTATGGCAGATACCACAAAAGACCAAGCAAAACGCTTCGGTAAAATTGAAGATACCTCCGCCGCATAATAAAACCCCTCAAAAGAGGGGAAATCAACTATGAAAACAATAGATATTTTATGTCCGCCCACGCGGCAAATTCAAATACTTGGCAAGACCATAGATATTCGCCCGCTTTCTTTAAAAGAAGCAATAAATTTAGGGCGCATCCTAGGGCAACTTAAAACAGAAATTCAAGCACAGTTAAAAGAAGAAAAACAAAATGCAGTTCTTAAAATTATGGAACTTGCCGGTACAAATAAGACAAGGGAAATTTTAGATATTTTCACTCATTATCAGCTTAAAGATATCAGCAATTTAGAAGATAAAATTTCCTTGCTTGAATTAAGCAATTTGGCGCTTGCGGTAAGCGAAGTAAATGATTTTAAGCAGATAATGCTAAATTTTCGGGTAGCGCTGAAAGCGATAAACAATTAGACGCTCTTTCCAGCGCTATATTTTTTACTGCGTCTTACTACGGACTAACTACTGATCATATCTTGGCCCAAAGCCCCTTATGGCTGCTTGAGGCCTGCCGTTATGCAACAAAAGGGCGTAAACAAAAAGTGCCACTTGATACAGACGGCCAATTATCCCTTATAGGAATAAGTAAATGAACGATAATTCATTTTTTATAGAACTTTCAACATTATTTGACCCATCAGGTTTTGATGCGGCGCAAAATAAACTTACGCAAAGTGAAAGTTCTTTCAATAATTATTTTAAGAATTTAGAGAATAAAAGTTCAAATTTCGCTGATTTATTTGAAAGTTATTCCTCTAAAGCAAGCGCAAACTCATTAAATGCTTTCGGTAATTTCTTTGATGTAACTTCCAAAAGTTTTTTAGATATGGATACTTTGGCAAAACAAGTATTTTCTTCTATTACAAATAGTGCTTTATCAGCTTTTAGCAATTTTGCAATAAACAGTATTTTCGGCGGTGCTATGGGAGGTTCTTCACTTTTCGGCGGATTGCTTGGAAGCAGAAGAAGCGGCGGTGCAATAAATAAAACAGGCGCATATTATTTGCACGAGGGGGAATTTGTTTTACCTCCTGAAATTGTAAACAGTATACAAAATAATCCTGCCCCCGTAAACGAAACAAACACACAGGAAAGCACAATAAATATAACGGTAAACAGCCCAATAACAATTAATGGAAGCCCTGACTCTACACTTAATGCAAGGGAACTGTGTGAAGAAATTGCTTCTGCCACACGCCGCGGCGTAAGTTGGGCAGTTGAACAGGCAAAGATATCCTATAAAATCGGTAAGCAAAGAAGTACGGAGGCATCACTATGAGTATTGCCTGCACAGAAATCTTAACACCGAATTTGCTTGAAAATGCTACCCTTACGGAA
Organism: Elusimicrobiaceae bacterium; assembly: GCA_045605325.1. Classification (GTDB taxonomy): domain Bacteria; phylum Elusimicrobiota; class Elusimicrobia; order Elusimicrobiales; family Elusimicrobiaceae; genus Proelusimicrobium. The sequence goes on along the minus strand of JAZUPU010000012.1, from coordinate 16,611 downwards.
GTATCAAATACAAAAACTTATACTTTTGAAAGTTTAACAGCTTTAAGTAAAATAATAATCAAAAACACAAATTTAACCGCACTTACCATTGAATATAAAACAACTGCCGAAGGTGATTTTGAAACCCTTACACCGACTCAAGAAAGTTACGGTAAGGATTTTATTTTTACTTTTGCCGCACCTGTCAGTTTACTTGTATTAAAACTTACTTTTAGCTTTACCGAAACTTTACAAACAAGCAAAATTATCGGTGCAAATAATCTGATAACTTTAAGTGAGGTTTTAACCAATTTAAGCGGTAATATTTATGCGCGCGAAGGCCACCATTATTTGGCAAACGGCACTTTGGTTAAATGGCAGGATTTTACTAAATTTAATTTAACGCTTTCTATAGAAAATATAAATTCTACCGTCAAACAAAATTTAGAAAGTATACTTAAAAATAATACTTTTTTGACTTATATTTTTTACGGTGCTTTTGATACAACTATTACCGGCGAATATGCCTTAGACCATACCCCGTTTTTTAATTTAGACAGAAAGCGAGCCCTCTATAAAACCACTTTAAATTTACTTGAGAAATGATATGAAAACACTTTCAAACTCTTTACTTAATGCACTAAATTCCCAAGCGCCGGTATATACAAAAAAATTCTTGCTTTATACCCGCACTTGGCAAGCCGAAAACCAAACATATATATTTTCTAATGCTGAAGATATAACCAAATATGTTTTGGAAAGTTCAAAAATAAAGTGGAAACTTGATAATGAGGGTTATTCTGTTTGGAACAATGCTGTATTAAATTTAGTTTTAAGTAATCAAAATAATAATTTTGCGGAAACAAATTATTTTTGGGCAGGTGCAAAAGTTGAAGTTTATATAAGCGCAAAAACCGCAAACGGAAACACAAACGAAGAAATTAAAATCTTTCAGGGTTTTGTTTTAGGGGGTCCGTCTTATGACCGAGAAAACCGAACTTTAACCCTTGACTTAACCGGTGAACTTGCCTTGCTTGAAACATATAGTGCCGAAAACTTAACACAATTTGCCGAACTTGAAACATTAACACCTACACAAGATACCCCTACTCAAAAATTCATTACCGCAAATAATGCCGTTAGTGAAATTATTGCCGTATACCAAGGAAATACTGCCGAAGGTGTGGGAAATGCCACCCTTTTAAAAGCTGAAAATGATTATAAAATTTCATCTTTAGGGCAATACAACAAAGGTGCCGAAATTAACCTAAATATTGCTTTACCGGATACCGACACTTTATGGTGTTCCTACCGCTATTATTATACCGATAAAAATTGTGAGTGGATTGCCGGTAAAATTGCAGATATTTACGGGGCATCTTCGCGTCAAATTGACAATGTTTTTTATTCAAGCACAGTTGAAGCAAATTACAGCTGCCCTATTTATAATGATTTTGCGGAAGGCACTTTAAATTCTTTAATTGTAAATAATAATACATTAGAGCTTACAGATAATTTTTTAACTGATACAGATTATAGTTGGACTACAATATCTGCACCTTCAAATGTAACAATAACTACAACGCCGTCATCAATTTTGGTTATCGGCGGAGCTATTTCAACCGACGCTGTCTTCCGCGCCCCTGCAACGCAAGCATACGGCACTTGGGAAGCGGAAGTATCTTCGGCAGAAGACCAACAACTTTGTCAATATAATTATTTTATTTCTTCTTCCGACACATTATCAAACACAAACGGTTACTTGCTTACTTTTGAGTACAGTTATAATATGGTATTTTTTGATTTGTACCGCATAACAAACGGGGAAAAAACAATATTACAAGAGTGGTATTATCAATTCGGTTATTACGCAAACCGTTTAAGATACCGCTTAAGCAGAACACAAGACGGTACTTTTAAAATTTGGGTTAAAACAATTTATCCTACTGAAAGTAATTGGGTAAACCCGGTAGGAAACCCCGTTCAAGATAACACATACACAATGACAAATTACCAATTCTTTAAAATGACTAAATTCGGCGGAAACAATGTTTATAACTATCAAACCAGCCCGATTCCTGCAACAGGTACCGGCACTTTAAGCCCGAAGGGAACCTATTTAAGCCCTATAATATCTGCGGGGGGAAATTTTAAAAATTGGGGTAATTTAACATTTCAACAAACCTTAAATAACGGCAACGGTGCTTTTTATATGCGTTTTAAAAATGAAGACGAAGAAAATTGGTCCGCTTGGGAAAGTATTTCAAACCAACAAGATATAAGCTCAACAAAAAATTGTGCGCAAATTAAATGGGAAGCACAAAGCAATACCGAGCAAACACAAAGCCCTGTATTAAACAGTTTCACTTTAACTTGGGAATTAAGCGGTGTAAATATTGCTATAATCAGCACAAAAAATATGTCCTGCCTTGATATTATGAAGGAACTTGCCGCCCTGAGTGGCTATCAAATAGGTTTTGACAGTAACGGCAAATTTCTATTTTTAAACCGCTCTTTAAACACAACCCCTGTTTTAAGTTTGACCGCAAACGATATCATTTACCTTGAAAGTTTAGATTCCGGTTTAAGCAAACTTTATACACGCGTTAAAGTTAATTTCGGTGAATTTTCTTATACCGTGGACCCTTTTACTTTAGAGGCAGAACGCCCAAATATTATTGACAAATACGGCATTAAAGAACTTGCATTAAGTTCATCTTTTTTACCTGCTCAAAATGCCAATTTGGCACGCGCCGCCGCACCTGATATTTATGCCCGCGCTTGCAGTAAAAAACAAAGGGCTGCTTTGCTCTGCAAATTTTTACCACAAATTGAACTTGGTGATGTTTTGAATATAAATTACCCGCCGTTTTTAAATCTTAATATGCAAGTAGAAGGTTTAGAATTTGATCTTACAAATTGGCAAATACGGCTTGATTTAACGGAGGTGTAAAATGCAAACTGTATTAACATCAAAACAACTAAACGGCACTTTACCCTTTATATTCAAATTAAGTTTGACAGTAAAAAACTTAATTATTATTTTAGCGGCTTTACTTTCATTTATTTTATGGTTTTCCGCCACTTTACAAACCCCGGAAAAACTAGAGAAAGTGGAAAGTACTTTACAGGCACTATCCTCACGTCAAAATAAGCTTGAGGGTCAACTTGCTTTAATTAATCAGGACACAAAAACAATAAAAAATTTTTTAATTAACAGGAGTATTAAAAATGATAAATAAAATAATAAATTTTGCTAAAAAAGCAAAAGAATTTTTAAAGAATAAAAAAGTTTATTTGGCAGCTTTGATAATAATTTTACAGGCCCTTTTAACTTATATTGAACAGCTTATTTCTTTTAACGGCTTAACTGATTTTATTATGTGGTGCAAAGGGCTTGCTTCAAATGAGGCAACTTTACACTTACTTGAAGGGCTTGGTCTTTTCGGGCTTCGCGCAGTTATTGGGAACAAAACGAATAACAGTGACGTAAAATAAAACGAAGTCAAACCGTGCGCGTAAACCCGGCAAATATTTTTGAGGAAATTTTGATTTTTGCTGCGACGACAAGTACCAAGAAGAACGGGAGCGAAGCGACTCTCGGTACTTTAGGAACTGAAAAATCAAAATTTACCAAAAAGAATTAGCCGGCTGCAAGTAGAAATTGCAAATTTCCTATTGTATGAGGAACATTAACACGTAAAACAGATTTCACCGATTATAGGGTTTTCTCCTTGTAAAAGCGTTTCTTACTTTTTCTAAACGCACCCTATAAACTACCAAGGGCGAAAGCCCTTGGTAGTTATTTAAAAGTATTATACCTATCTGCACCTTAACACCTCCCTTGACAAAATATAGAAATTCCATTATAATTATTTTGTAAGTGAAAATTAATTATAAAAGGAGAATTAATATGAAAAAGGTAATAACTATAGTTATGTTGATGTCTTTTTCTCTATTGGTTAACGCAGCATCTGTGGGTAACAGTGTTCCAAACCATAGTGGTGACCATCGTCATCCTCTTTGTAGACATTCAAATAATTTACCTAGAGTATGTAAAAAGGTTAATGAAAATCTGATACATCCTGCAGTTTACTCTTTTGCTTGTAGTTTTTGTCCGGTATGCGATGAAAATGGGCAGCTTGTTACATGTGGTCCGAATGATCTTCCTGCAAAAGGTAAATGTTGCGTTGATGTCGATATCGATTTACAACTTATGAATCAGCTTCCATCACATTGTAAAATAGATGAAGGTCAAAAACATCCTTGCGGCCAATGTCCTATTTATTATAAAAAGGACCATAGCTGTATAGCAGCCACAGGAAAGTTAGGTGAACTTTTTCCTTCCTGTTTTTTACATAACGGACCCGGCGGAGACGGTGAATGCCCCCCATATCCTAGTAAGGGAAATCAAGGTAAACCTAAAAATAATAAGCTTACCCCGGTGAAACCTAATAAGGCAATGGATTTTAAGAGTACAAATCCTTCTAAAAAATCTGCTAGTTTAATACAAAAAACTACAACAGAAAAAAAATAAGATTATAAAAAACCCCTCGTAAGAGGGGTTTTTTATATGTTATTTATCTAAAAATCATACGGGTTTGCTTCTTCTTCCTCATAATTAGTGGCTTGATCATCTTCTACCGGAACTGCGGCAACACCGCCTATAGTATTAGCCGATTGTGATGCCGGTTGTGATGCCGATTCCGCAGTAGGTTGGGGGGTAGTATCATAAGGATTCGGGGCAAACATTTCACCGCCTTGTGTTACATGATGTTCAATTGTTTCGGTTTGTTCTGTTGTGATACCGTCTGCTTCAGTTACTATCATAGTATTAGTTGTAACCTCATGAACAGTTTTATGCGCAGAAGACGCTGCTTTATTAGAGCTATTAACATTATTAGTACTAACCTTTTTACTGCTAACCTGTGTTCTTGAAGATTTTGTACCGACTTGTTTCACTTTTGGTTTAGAAGCAGTTTTAACCGCAGTAGCAGTTGTAGTGGTTTTTTTGTAAGTTGACACTCTGCCTTCCCTCTTTGCAAGTTCTTTTTTCGCCAAACGCAAATTATATTCGGAACGTTCAATATAAGTTCTTATTTCTTCTTTCGTCCAATTTGAGAAATCTATCCCTTGTTTTTCCTTCTTTTCCACAGCCCCAAATGCTAATAAGAGCTCTTTCATTTCTTCATTCTTATTCTTGACAGCATAAGTTAAAGCGACATTACCTTTTGAATCTTTTGCATTTACATCAGCTCCGGATTCTAATAAAAGTGTTGCCATTTCAATATTATTATTTTTAACGGCATAAGTTAAAAGCGGAGTACCGGCAGAATCTTTGGTATTAGGATCCATACCCGCTGCAATAAGCTTAGAAACAGCATCCTTATTTCCTGTTTTAACCGCATTTATTAAGACCTTTTTAGCATCTGCATTATCTTTATCTAAAATTAAACCGTATCCCAATAACATATTGGCGGTATCTTCGTCATTATTTTTTACTGCTTTTAAAAAGAGTTGTTGTGCTGTTTTATCTTTAGAATCCACCTTAACACCCTTTTGTAAGAAAAGTATTAACATATTTGCATCTTTACTTTGTAAAGCATACATAAAAGCTGTTTTACCTTTTTTATCGGTAATAGATAAATCTAATTTTTTTACATCCAATAAAGCTGATGCAGTATCATAATTAGACATTTCCACTGCATACATTAAAGCAGTTTTTCCTTCATTATCTTGGGAGTTTGGATTTGCACCGTATTCAAGCAAATTATTAACGGTTTTACCTGTTCCTTTTGCTGCGGCGTACATTAACGGTGTTATACCGTATTTGGATGGCTCATTGACGTCAGCGCCTTTATCTAATAAATTAACAACAATTTGTTCGGAAGGGTAAGTAACTGCTATTGAAAGAGGTTGTTCGTCTTCATCGTTTTTTTCATTAGGATCTACATTTGCTAAAAGCAAAAAGTTAACCCTGTCAAGATCTTGTTTTTTAATAGCTTGAATTAAAGAGGTATCATAAAGATAGCTGTATTTTGGGGTTTTAGCTTTTTCACTTTGCTTCATTAACTTTTCATAAGTACTCTGTATATCAACATCCTCTTGGGCATAAGCGAAAGTACAAGCACATAAAATACAAACAAATAAAACTGCTGATTTTTTTAACATATAATAACCCTCCGTATAAAAATATTATACCTTATTTCTTTTGTATAAATGCTATAATTATTTTAGGAGGATGTTTATATGGAAAATAAAAAATTAACTATTGCCGCCGTAATTTTAAGTATAGGTCTTATTTTCGGCGGGTTTTTTACGGGTTTTTATTATTATAAAGCCCATTTCGGTGCAAATTTTGTAACCGTTAAAGGTTTGGCTGAAAAAGCCGTAAAAGCGGACCTTGCCGTTTGGGAACTTAAATTCGTTCAAACCGGTGATGATGCCGTTGTCTTGCAACAAAAAATGAATAATCAGGAAAAGATTATAACCGATTATTTAAAAACATTAGGTTTTGCGGAGGGGGAAATTAATATCGGGCGTTTAGATACTAATGACTTAACCGCAAACCCCTATAATACAAACACTAATATACACTTTATTTTATCGCAAACAATAACGGTAAAAAGCAATAATGTTGATTTAGTGGCAAGTTCTATCGGCAAAATGGGTGCTTTGATTGAAAAGGGCATAATTTTTGATAGCCAGAGTTATTCTTCCCCTGTTAATTACTTGTTTACGAAGTTAAACGATATTAAGCCGGAAATGTTAAGCGAAGCCACAAAAAACGCAAAAGTTGCAGCGGAAGAATTTGCCAAAAATTCCGGTGCAAAAGTGGGCAAAATACATACTGCACAACAAGGTGTTTTCAGTATTTTACCGAGTGAAGAAATCCCGTATTTACAGGAAACACAACAGATTAACAAGAAAGTGCGCGTAGTTTCCACGATAACTTATTACTTAGAATAGGAATGCTGCAATTTTGATTTTTTTGCCGGCTAAATATTATTGGTAAATTTTATAAAATAAAAATACTTCCTTTAATTCCCTCCCACACTTTTAAGTGTGTGGAGGGGCTAGGGGTGGGGGTAGTATTAAATTTGTATTACCTTTTATTTTACACTACCCCCCTCTTTAATTCTCCCACCCACTTTTGTTTCACAAAAGTGTGGGGCGAAAATACAAAGAAAAACTTTATTAACTTTTCTCAAAAATACTTGTCGGGCTTGCGTGTACGGTTTGGTTTTGTTAGATACAATTTGTTTCCCTTATTGCCTTCACCCGTATGCTTTGTCATACGGGCGGAAGGTGCCGAGCATTAGCGAGGCGAATGGGGGGATAAATAAGAAAAACAGATATATGATATAATACTAATATAAAGCAAAAAAATGGAAAAAAATATGAAAAGAAAAATATCAAAAGTGTTAATTTCTTTATTGTTTTTAATAGTTATTGCTTTGGCGGCATTTGCTATAAAAATTTTTATGCCTGATCTATTTGAAGTTGAAAAGAAATATGGAGTAGCACCAACGAAACATATTTCAAATATTTAATTGCGTTTTCTATTTGAAAATTTAAAAGCACCCTTTCGGGTGCTTTTAAATTCTAATCTCTTTTTTTATATTTCTTGGGATGTAAAAATTTATTTTCTTCAAAACCGCCGCCGACGGCAAGGGCTAAACTTACAATCGCCTCAAGTTCCGCTTGGCGCGCTTGAACTAAACTCATTTCCGCAGAAAGCAAATTTTGTTCCACTAAAAGCAAATCGGTAGTATTAACTAAACCGGCATTTTGCTGCATTTTAGTTAATTGGTATGTTTCTTTTAATACATCCGTTTGCTGACTGATTTCTGCAAATATTTTGCGGCAAAGTTTATTTGCATTTAAAGCGTCAAAAGTATCTTTGAAAGCAAGCTGAACGGTGTTTTGGTAACTTGCCAACATTTCCCTGTATTTTGCGCTTGCGGCTTTATTTTGCGCAATTATTTTACCGCCTTGAAAAATATTTAAAATACCTGCCCCGGAAATTTGCCAAAAACTTGAATTTGTTTCAAAAAGTTTATGCAAAGGTTCACTTGCAAAACCGCCTATACCCGTCAAAGAAATATCCGGAAAGTATGCCGCACGCGCCACACTTATTTGTGCATTGGCGGCAATCAAACTTTGTTCGGCTTTAACAATATCCGGGCGCCGTGTAAGCAAATCAGATGGAATATATTCCGGAACTTCCGGTAAAATAAAAATTTCTTCTATATTTTTATTTAACGGCAAAGCACCCTCAACAATTTCCTTAGGGCTTTTACCGAGTAGAACTTGCAAATTTGTTTGTGCTTTTAAAAGTGATAAAGTTATTGTCTCAAGTTTAGCACTGACATTATACATTTCCGCTTCAACCCTTTTTAAATCAACTTTGCTGATATAGCCGTTTTCAAAGCGGAGTTTATAAATATCATAGTCCTCTTGACGTGATTTTAAAGTCCTTTCCGCAATTTGTTTTTGCAAATTCAGAGAAAGCAAATTAAAATATGCCTTTGTTACTTGCCCGATTAATGTTAAACGCACCTGCTCGCGCGCCGCTTTTGATGATAGCCAACTTGCATAAGCGCTTTTACTTAAAGCGCGGTATTTCCCAAATAAATCAATTTCAAAAGCGGCGGTTAAATTGGCTTCACTAACGCCGGTAATATATGGCGTATTTGTATCTGCTTTAGCGGGATTAAAATTTGCATCTAAACTCGGTAAACGGTTACCGCGTGCTTCAATATAATTTGCTCTTGCATAATCAAGGCGCGCGGTTGCGGCAAGCAAATCTGTATTATAAACTAGTGCTTCGTTTATAATTTTATTTAAAGTATCATCTTTAAACATCTCCCACCAAGACGGATTTAAAACAGTACTGTATTCACTTTCCGCCGCTGTATTTTGCGGTAAATCATAAACAGGTTTTTTGTACCTTGGTCCTAGCATACAGGCATTTGTAAAAACAGTCATAGTTAAAAGTAAAAATAATTTTTTCATTCTCTGTCTCCTTTAGGCAATTCAAAATTAGGTGTTTCGCCCCTTTTCCTGTTAAGCAAATAGAAAAACAAAGGCACAAAACACGGTGCAAAAATTGTTGCCCCCAGCATACCGAAAACCACCGCAGTACCAAGTGAAATTTGGCTTGCCGCACCTGCCCCTTTACTTATAGCCAAAGGAAGTGTACCCAAAATGAAAGCAAGCGAAGTCATAATAATCGGTCTAAAGCGTATTTTTGCGCCTTCCAAAGCAGCTGCGGCGGCACTTGCGCCCTTTTCTTTAAGAAGTGTGGAAAATTCCACAATCAAAATTGCATTTTTTGCCGCAAGCCCTACAAGTGCAACCAAGGCAACTTGGAAGTATATACCGTTACTTAAACCCCTTAACCAAGTGCCGAAAAATGCCCCGAATATTGCAAAAGGCACAGCGGTTAATACGCAAAACGGCAAGGACCAACTTTCATATTGCGCCGCTAAAATTAAGAACACAACCACAATACCCAAAAGCAAAATTAATGCCGAGGAACTGCCGCTTTGCGTTTCTTCCAAAGCAGTACCGCTCCAAGCAAGGGCATAATTTTCCGGCAAAGTATTTTTGGCTAAATTTTCAAGTTCCGTTATTGCTTGACCGGAACTTATACCTTCCGGAGTAATAACCAAATTTGCGGCAGGAAAAGCATTAAAACGTTCCACAATACTTGGCCCTAAACTAGGTGTAACGCTTGATACAGCAGCCATCGGCACCATAACACCGTTATTTGCTTTTATGTATAAATTACCGACTTGTTCCGCCGTCTGCCGTGCGCTGTCTTCCGCTTGAATCATCACCTTAAAATTGCGGGAATAAAGCGTAAAATCATTTATATAACTTGCACCGAAAGTTGAACCGAGGGTGGTATACAAATCATCCAAACTTAACCCCATTGAAAGTGCTTTTATATTATCCACCGTCAAAGTATATTGCGGGTAACTTGCGGAATATGTTGTCTGCGTATTACTTAAACCCTTAATTTCTTTAGCTTTGGCAATAAAATTTTCCGTAATCTGTGCAAGTTCTTCGGGTGTGCCGTTACCTTTGCTTTGAATATACCCTTCAATACCGCCTGTTATGCTTAAACCCATAATCGGCGGCGGCATAAAAGGTAAGACATACGCCTTCGGCATTTTAACAAGCGCTTCCTGCGAAATTTGACCGACTAAACTTGCCGCGCTTTGATTCTTTTTTGTTCTTTTACTCCACGGTTTTAAAGTTAAGAAACTTGCTATTGCATTTGTTTGTGCCGTACCGTTTAAAATATTAAAACCGCTAAATGTAAATTCTTTATCTACCTCGGGGAAAGAGAGCATTATTTCCTCAATTTTTTTTGCGCTTTCGTCAGTTTGCGGTAGCGATGTTGCCGGATCAAGCCCTGAGTAAACCATCAAAAGCCCTTGGTCCTCCTGCGGCAACAGATTTGACGGTACCATTTTAAATAATAGAAAAGACAGCAAACAAAATACCGCAAATAAAATTACGCCTAGTTTAACTTTGCGTATAAGAAATTCGCTGACAGTAACATATTTATCGGTGAATTTTTCAAATAAATTATCAAAGTGGAAGAAAAATCCTTTTGTTGCTTTCCTTTCCTTTTCAAGCATAAGCGCACACATAGCAGGTGTTAAAGTAAGCGCCATTAAACCTGAAATTACAACCGATATTGCAATAGTGATTGCAAATTGCTGGTACATTATACCGCTAAAACCGCCCATAAAACCGACAGGTATAAACACCGAACACAAAACCAAAACTATTGCGACTATCGGGCCGCTTACTTCATCCATAGCACGCGTTACGGCTTCTTTGACAGGTAAATCTTCGGTACTTAAAATTCTGTCGGCATTTTCAATAACAACAATAGCATCATCAACAACCATACCGATAGCCAAAACAAGCCCGAATAAAGTTAAACTGTTTATTGAAAAGCCCAGCATCAACATCCCTAAAAATGCGCCGATAATCGCAACAGGAACAACAACGCAAGGTATCAAAGTTGCGCGCCAATCTTTTAGGAACAAAAACACGACAAAGAAAACCAAAACAAATGCTTCCACCAAAGTTACCACAACGCCTTTAATTGATTCTTTAACGAATATTGTTGTATCATAAGCGATATCGTAATTTATGCCTTCGGGGAAATTTTGTGCCATTTTTGCCAAAGCCGCTTTAACTAAACCTGCCGTTTCAACGGCATTTGCACCGGCACTTAAATAAACGCCGATAGGTACAGCCGGCTGCTTATTATAATAACCTGTTGAACCGTAATTTTGAGTACCTAAAGTAATATCTGCAATATCTTTAAGGCGCAAACTGCTGCCGTCAGGGGAAGCACGCAAAATAATATTCCCGAATTGCTCGGGTGTAACAAGGCGCGGGGGGGTAATTAAAGGGTATGTCTTGAGTATTTTATCACTCATCGGCATAGCGCCGATACTACCGCCGCTTCTTTGCGAATTTTGTGTTTTTATTGCTGAAATTATTTCATTTATTCCCAAATTAAACCTGTTAAATAACGACGGTTTAAGCCAAATTCTTATGGCATAATCATTTGCGGTCATTACCTGTGCATCACCGACACCTTTAATACGCTTAAGTTCATCAATAATATTTATAAGTGCATAGTTACCGATATAGTTCACATCATATAAACCGTCCGGTGAATAAAGCGTTGCGAGCAAAACCAAAGATGACGATTTCTTTTCAACCGTCAATCCATATTGCTGGACTTCTGCAGGTAAAGAAGATTCCGCCTGCTGCACGCGGTTATTTACATCAATAAGAGCTTGATCCGGATCTGTACCGATTTTAAAATATACGGTTAAAGACATGGAACCGTCAGCACTTGAAGTGGAATCCATATAAAGCATATTTTCAACACCGTTTATTTGTTCTTCCAAAGGTGCGGCGACGGTTTGGGCAATAACTTCGGGTGAAGCACCCAAATAAGTAGCAGAAACTTGTATTGTAGGCGGTGTTAAATTAGGGTATTGTTCTATCGGTAATTTTGTTATTGCTACAATACCGCCAAGCATAATAAGCAAGGCAAGAACTGTTGCAAAAATAGGGCGGTTAATAAAAAATTTTGACATTATAAAACACCGCCTTTTAATAACTTATTATTATTTGCATCTGTCTTTTTTTGTGTTTGCGTTCTTATATCTTGCTCGGTATCGGGTTGATATTTTTTTAGCAAGGCATCTAAAGCAGCTGTTCCGTTTTGTTCCTGTGCAACGGGTAAAGGTTTTTGGATAGGATCAAAAGTTTCGTATTGCGCTGTAAGAGGCATACCATCCCTAATTTTAATTAATCCGCCGGAAACAACAGTTTGCCCTTCTTTTAAACCTTTTGTTACTATGGCGATATTGCCCTGGCTTTGCATTTCAATAAAATTTGATTTAGCTTTGCCGTTTTCTATGGTATAAACTAAATTACCCTTTGTTGTAGGTAATACGGCGGACATCGGTATAACAAGCGCGTGTTTATAATTTGCACCGTGCAATTTTACACGCACGAATTGTTTTGGCAGTAACACTTTTTTATTTAAAGGGTTTGAAACTTGTGCTTTAATATTTATGCTTGAATTTTCACCGTTTTCCGAACCGGCAAAATAAATTATTTGCCCGATATTTTCGTACACTTCGCCTGACGGCAAAATGATTTCAACGCTTAAAGGGGCGCTGTCTTTAGCGGAAAATTCCAAAGTTCCGTTTTCGTATGCGGAAGAAAGCGCGTAAAAATCTTCAACCGGCATAGAAAAATTTATATAAAGAGGGTCAATTTGCTGGATAGTGGTAAGCACCTGATTAACGGATATTAAATTGCCTGCAGTTTTATTTGTTTCGCTGATTAAACCGCTTATTGGGGCTTGTACCGTGGTATAAGCTAAATTTACTTTTGCACTTGCCAAATCGGCTGCGGCAATTTCCATTTGTGCTTTTGAGGACAAATACTTTGCATACGCATTATCATAATCTTGGCGGCTTACGGCATTACTTGGCATAAGTTGCTTGACGCGGTTAAAAGTAAGTAAATCGTTTTCATAAACGCTTTTCGCCTGCTTATATTGCCCCTCGGCACTTTGAAGGGCAAGGGCATAATCGGTTTCATCAATTTGAAAGAGGGGGGTACCCTGTGTAATAAAACTGCCTTCTTGGAAATTGCGCGCCTGCAAAATCCCGCCGACCTGAGCCCGTACTTCCGCTTCCAAACTTGCATTAACCAAAGCGGGATATTCAAGCTGCCAAGGCAAGTCCACCTTTAAGACCTTTACTGCCGAAACAGGCAAAGCCATTTCTTCTTTTTTACTTTTACTTTTACAACCTATAATTAAAGAAAGACAAAGTATTAAAATTATTAAGAGTGAAAAATAAATATGTCCGTGTAAAAATTTATCTTCTTTATGAGTATGTTTTGAATTAAACCCCTTTTTTTTATGTTTCATATATCCCCCTAACAAACTTTAAATAACCTTTTTTAGTTATTTAAACTAGTATAATTATATTATAAACAATTAATTTTGTCAAGGGGGGAAATTTTGAAAATTTTAGGATATAGAATTGAAGCGTATGGGCATATTTTTGTGCGACGCAGCAAATTTAAGATGATTTTTTATTTTCTCTGCGACGACGTGTACCAAGCAGAACGGGAGCGAAGCGACTCTCGGTACACTAGGAGCAGAAAAATAAAAAAGGGCTTAAATTTGCAAGAACATGCACACTAAAGGACTTAATTCGTAACGAGTTATCTATATAAACAAAAACCCCCGACCACATAAGCCGGGGGGCACTATTATAAATTATATTAGAAATACCAAGAGAAACTCATAGCCAAACCCATAGCATTGGGCCATTTATTTTTGTCAATCTTCTTAATCATCTTATCACCAATTGTTAAACCTAATTCGAAGTCAAACACATGGCCTATTGCACCGAAACCGGCTGTAAAATAAGTGGGGGCATCATCTTCAACCAAATTCTTATTTATACCTGCACGCAAAGGTATTTGGAAAGTATGCCTATCTACAACAAGATATTCAACACCGCCGGCAATTTGGCGGGAATCATAGCCCTCAATTAAAGTTTCATTTTTATTTAAATCTAAATCACCGGCAATAGTCAAGCGATCAATAGGATGAATTGCCGCACCCAACCTATATTGCGGTTTCAATTTATAAGTATATTTCAACGAGTATACATCATATCTTTTAAATTTGGGTGTATTAAGGTTCTTTGCTGTTATACCGATTTCAGGGTTAAACAAAAAATTACCTTGGAACAAATCAGACAAATTGACTGCAGCACCAAGATCTATACCCCAGCTAGTGGAGAATTTTTTATTTCTCCAAGCTCTTTTCATAAGCCCGCCGAAACCGGCCTCATCATTATTCCAAAGAAAACCTGTCGCTATGGAAGTTCCTTCAATAACTTTTAAATTACCACCTATGCGAACCCCTTCAAAAAGATGAAATCCGTAACCAAAATTTGCTTCTGTAAACGCCATTCCCTCAATTGTAGCACGTGTTCCTGTTTGAGGGGTAACCGCCAATGTCTCCAAAGATCTGATTGAAAAACCGAAATTACCTCTCCTTATACCAAAACCGACATCGGCATTAGTAAAAGAACCGTAACCTTTTTTCATTAAATCCTTTATATAAGGAAAACCTTTAGCTGCGGTAGCGCTACTTTCTGATGCAAGTTTAGGGTTTTCCGTTTGCACACCGATGTGTATGGCATCATAATAGGCATATTCATCGCCGTCAACAACGCCGAGCAAAGCCGGGTTATAATATTGCGCGTTTGTGCCTTCAGCGGTAACAACACCGACACCACCCATAGCCATTGAGCGCGCACCAACCATCTGCCAATTTAAAGCAAAGGCAGAAGAACTTAAACAAAATGCTGATAATAAGATTAATACTTTTTTCATATATCCTCCAAAGGTCTTTAAGAAAATTATACCATAAATATTATATAATTTGTTATGAGAAAATTTATTTTCTTTTTTGTAACAATATTTTTACTTGCCGTTTCACCGGCTTTTTCAGAGGATATTTTACCTCTTATTATAGGAATAAGCACTTACCCCGTTACGGAAGAAGAAAAATCTTATATCAAACAAGTTAACCCTTACGGTTTTGTTTTCGTTGAAGAACATTTCAAAAAAAATATTGACTTTCCCTCATTAAAACAAGAACTTACACAATTACTTAACCACAAAATATATTTTTTTGCAGACCAAGAAGGGGGGAAAGTTAACCGCCTTAAATATCTTTTTCCTAATACTGATTTTCCGAGTGCTGAATATTATGGTAAAGTAGCTGAAAAAAAGGGTATAAGAATAGCAAAGAAATTAGTTTTTGAAAAAGCAAAAGAAATTGCCTGGTATTTTAAATTGCTTGATATAGATGTAAACCTTGCCCCTAATGCGGAAATACGCCCGTTAGGAAATTTTGACACTTTTTTTAAAGACCGTTTATATTCACAAAAACCTAAAACGGTAAAAATTCTGGCTGAGGCGTTTGCCGAAGGCACCCGTGCCGGAGGGGTAGAACCATGTTTTAAACATTTCCCCGGTACAGCCCTTTCGGAAACGGACCCTCATAAAACTATCCCAGTTATAAATAAAGTCAATTTAGAAACTTTAATTAATAAGGAATTTATACCTTTTGCGTCAGCCAAAAATTATAAATATCTTATGATGGGGCATGCTTTATATCCGCAAATTGATAGTAAAAATGTTTCTACTTTCAGCCCGAAATTTTATAAAATTTTACGCAAAAAATTAAAATTTAAAGGTTTTATTATTACAGATTCTTTAAATATGAAGGCAACGGGCGATAATATCAGTATCGGGGAAAAGGTTGCCCGTTCCCTTTCCGCAGGTGCGGACCTTGCTTTATTTCTCTTCCCAACAAATATGCCTTTTGATGAGCGTCTTAAAGAACTAAGAAAGATATCACCTGAAACAATTAAAAAATTTAACAAAAAATTAAACAAAATGCAAACTAAATAATAATAATTTTATTTACATATTTACTGAAATTTGATACTATTATTATGAAGGAGAGTTTAAAAAACCTTTAATTAAGGGCTAAAAACCCTAAAATAATTTAATCTGTTTTTGGAATTGCATGAAGAATGCAAGGTATTTCTAAAGAAATCCAGTCAAGGTCCAAAAACAGCCGAATCAGGCACAAAGTATACGGACTAATTACCCGTATATTTTGTGCCGAATATTTGCCGCTGTTATCAGCGGCAAATTACGGCTGTTATATTTCGGAACCCCTTGACTGGTCCAGATATATTAGCCGTTTTTCATTGCATCCAAAAACAGTTTAAAAAACTTGGAGGAAAAAATGAAAAAAGAAAATGAAGTAAAAAATGCAATAAAAAGTAATAATGGGTTCACACTAATTGAATTATTAGTTGTTGTACTCATTATCGGTATACTATCGGCAGTAGCTTTGCCGGGGTATAGAAAAGCAGTGGAAAAGAGCAGAGTTTCTGATGCCCTTACTACTATGCAGGCAATAGCAAAGAGCGAACACGGATGGTATCTTAACAATAACAGTTATACCAA
>JAZUPU010000011.1:0-15868 GCA_045605325.1 Elusimicrobiaceae bacterium | reverse complement strand
TTTACACTTATGAACTGTTAGACACAGGTATTATAGCCGATAGGAATAACGGTGAATATACTTTGTATAAAGATTATGAAAATCAACAAATATTATGCACCCCGGGTACCCATTATATCTGTGAAGATTTAGGAGCATTTACCAAAGTACCATGTGAAAAAGTAGGTATGGCCTGGGCAAACACAAACAGCACTTGTTATATAGATGAAGAAGCCAGATGTAAAGGTTTATATGGTGATGATATGTGGAAAGATAGTTACGAAATATGTGGGTATAGACAAACTAATAAACAAGAATTAAATGAAGCAATGGAATGTCGCACATCATCGCATAACGGTTGTCAATATTCAATCATAAATAACGGTGGTATATGTGTTAACACAAAGAATTCAGGATGTGACTATTCAAATATAAATAACGGCGGAATATGTGATGCGTCCCATGGAAATGCTGGCTGTAGTCGCTCAACTATTACTGCAGGGGGTCTATGTAAGGGTGGCAATGTAAGTGGTTGTAGTAATGTATATATTGAAGAAGGAGGAAAGTGTGTAGGTACTTGGCCGAGTTGTGATCACGCACAAGTTAACGGAGGTGTTTGTGCTGGATCATGCCTCGGATCTAGAGTTTATAATCACGGTATATGTAAAGGATGTAATAGCTCTACTTTAACAGAAGGAAGTATTTGCATAGGTTCCTGTAGAGAAGGAAACTATAGTGACGGCGCTATTAATGACGGATCATCTAGCCAATACTCTCAAATAAATGATGGAGGTATATGTTCAGGGACCTGCTATGCTGTTACCATAAATGAAGGTGGGGTTTGTTTATCAAGTGCAAGTAATCACTGCAAGAATAACTCATATAACGGTACAGGTTGTTGTTGCGGAAGTAATTGTGGCAGTAAACCGCAGTGTGTTGCAGAACGTTGTACCTCTGTAGTAGCACAAGTAGAGGAAGCAAGGGCTAGGGCAGACGCTGCCTTGCAATAAATATCAAATTTTTACTAAAAAATTTAAATTACCGAAAGCCCTCATTTATATGGGGGCTTATTGCTTAATTTTATATTTATTTGGATATAATAAACCCAAAGTATACATTTTTTACGACGACAAAAATTTTACTTGACATTTTTTTTTTTTTTCTTAAAATATATATGTGGCGAAATTAAAAGCGCTGTATAAATTAAACTTGGAGGAAAAAATGAAAAAAGAAAATGCAGTAAAGAAAGAAGTAAAAAGTAATAATGGGTTCACGCTAATTGAATTATTAATTGTTGTACTCATTATCGGTATACTATCAGCGATAGCATTACCCGGGTATAGAAAAGCTGTTGAAAAGAGCAGGGTTTCCGATGCCATTACCACTATGCAGGCAGTAGCAAAAAGCGAACACGGCTGGTATATTAACAATAACAGTTATACCAAAGATTTCGCTGACCTTGATATTGTCATAAGCGGAACAATGAATAACGGTGCATTGGCAACAGCGTTTTACACTTATGAACTGTTAGACACAGGTATTATAGCCGATAGGAATAACGGTGAATATAGTATATATAAAGATTATGAGAACCAAGAAATACTATGCAATCCCGGGACCCATTATATATGTCAAGATTTAGGAGCATTTACCAAAGTGTCGTGTGAAAAAGTAGGTATGGCATGGGCGAATTCAAACAGTACTTGTTATATGGATGAAGAAGATAGGTGTAAAAGTATTAACGGTGATAGCGCTTGGAACACTAGCCGAAATCTTTGCGGGTATTATAATCAAAGTGACAGTAACTATAAAACTATCGGGGAAGGAATGTCCTGTCAATTACAAGGAGATCCCCCCGGTGCTTGTAGTCGTCTTACTATAAAAGACGGAGGAAAGTGTGTTAATAATTCTTTTAGATCTGGGGGATGTAATTATGCTAACGTTAATAATGGAATCATAGTTTGTAGCAATGCACAGGGCTATTGTGGATATCAAGCTACATTTACAAACGGGTCTATTTGTGTTGCTGACAGTGCAGCAGGGGGATGTGGAAAATCTAGTTATATTAATCATTCTATTTGTTATGCTAATGCGGAGAGAGGTTGTGGTACTCACGACGGAATAGCCGCAAGCTTTGATGAAACATCCTGCTGTTGCGGCGCTTATTGCCCGGATTCTGCCCCAAAATGTTCCGACCGCGGCATAGAGTGCGACCCGCAATATATGTAATTAAATATACAATAATAATTGTAAATACTTTGTACAAAACAAAAAGCCCTCATTTATATGGGGGCTTATTTAAAAACTGTTAGCACTTGATATCCCAGCAGTAGGTACCGAAAGTTTCTTCCAAATAATGTACCAATAAACCGTCTAGAACTATTTTATACGGGGTTTGAATTAAATGTTTTTTATTACCATCAGAGATATCAAAGTAAACTTCGCATAAACCTTTTGTTTTGCCAAGTAATTCCTTTAATTTAAGCAATTGTAAATTTTGGACATTAGCAGGTAAATGTACTATAAGTTTCTTTGCTTTTCTGGAAATTAAATTGAGAACCGGTTCAACACCGGAAACCCTAATTTCCGCTATTGATGTATTTGAATCCCCTTTAATTTCCCCTCGTACTATAAGCACTTGGTTTATAGCAAGAATATCAGGGATCTGATCCATTACTTTACTAAAGATATTTGCCGTTATTGAGTATTTTTCATCTTCCAGTGTCATTTGCACCCAGCTCTTTTTTTCGCGTGTTTGGCGTTTTTTAAGGCGTGTGACAATACCTGCAACGGCGACTGTGCCGGTTGTGTGTTCTTCATTAATTTTTGTTATACTGTCTTTTAAAATTTTATTTAAATGCCTTTGATATTTTGTAAGCGGATGACCGGAAAAATATACACCAAGCATTTCCCTTTCATTATTAAGCATTTGGTTATTACTCCACTTTTCTGCTTTAATTTGCTCATATTTTTTTGTGGAAAGAAGTTCCGTTTCATCCCCGAATAAACTGACCGTGGCCTCTTTTTTTGCTTCATTAATATTATCAACCCATTTAAGTACTGTTTCAACATTTGCAAGCAAATTAGGGCGGCTGACTTCGGGCTTAATATCAGGGGTTAAAGAGTCAAATGCCCCTGCCATTATCAAAGATTCTAAAACTTTTTTATTTAATTGGTCTAAATCTACTTTAGTGCAAAAATCAACCATATCTTTAAATTTACCTTGTTCTTCACGTGCCTTAACTATGGCGCTTGTTACTTCGGTACCAATATTTTTAATAGCACTTAAGCCAAAGCGTATGGCTTCTTTGCCGTCAGGTAAAATTTCCACATTAAAATCACCTAAAGATTCTTGTACATCCGGCGGTAAAATTTCAAAGCCCATTTTGCGTGCTTCTTCCAAATAAGTAGCAATTTTATTTTCCTTATCCGTTGCGCCTATTGCATTGTGACCGATTTCGTTTGTAAGCGCGGCACACATAAATTCTATTGGGTAATTTGCTTTTAAATATGCTGTCTGATAAGCCACTAAAGCATAAGCCACCGAGTGTGATTTGTTAAACCCGTACTCAGCAAATTTTGCCATTTGGTCAAAAATTTTGGTGGAAGTTTTCTCCGGGCAATTATGTAGTTTTGCACCTTCAATAAATTTGGTACGGTAACCTTCCATAATATCAATTTTCTTTTTACCCATCGCTTTACGGAGGGAATCCGCCTGCCCCGGCGTAAAACCGCTTAATGCTTTTGAAACTTCCATAATTTGTTCTTGGTAAATCATTGTACCGTAGGTTTCAGCCAAAATCGGCTCCATAAGCTTATGTTCTACGGTTATGGCTTCAAGCCCATGTTTTCTTCTTACAAAACTTTCCAACATGCCGCTTTGCATCGGGCCCGGGCGGTACAAAGCCACCAAAGCGGAAATATCACTAAATGCTGTCGGTTGCAATCGTTTAACAAGGTCCTTCATACCAGAACTTTCGAGTTGGAATATACAAGTCGTATCCCCTTTGGCAAGAAGTTCAAAAGTTTTTTTATCGTCAGTAGGGATATTGGCTATATCAACATCTATTCCGCGCAGTTTTTTTATAAGTTTTACCGCATTATCAATAACAGTTAAGGTACGTAGCCCCAAAAAGTCAATTTTTAGTAATCCCATATCAGATACGGTATTACCTTCATATTGTGTGGTTATAATATCTTTAGCCCCTTTTGCAAGCGGTGTATATTTTGTAACTTCTTCTTTCGTAACTAAAACACCCGAAGCATGCACACCGGTATGGCGTTTTAACCCCTCAATTTTTGTAGCATAGTTAAAAAGTTGTTTTACTTTTGGATTTTTTGCAATTTCCGTTTTGATTTCCGGTACTTGTTCCATTGAATCAGCGATAGTTGCATTTAAAGCATCAGGTATAAGTTTTGATAAGCGGTTTGCCTCATTAGGTTCAAAACCAAGTGCACGCGCTGTATCTTTTAAAGCAAGTTTTGCCTTCATTGTACCGAAAGTTACAATACTTGCCACATTTTTTATACCGTATTTACGGCGCATATAATTTATAACTTCTTCACGCCCAGCATCTGAAATATCAATATCCAAATCCGGCATACTTACGCGGTCGGGGTTTAAAAATCTTTCAAAAAGTAATTTATTTTTTAATGGGTCTACGCGCGTAATATCCATACTGTATGCGACTAAAGATCCTGCCCCGGAACCGCGCCCCGGGCCGATTGGAATTCCCTGGCTTCTTGCATATCTTATAAAATCAGCCACAATTAAGAAATATACGGCAAAACCCATAGTGGTTATGACACTTAATTCATATTCAAGGCGGTCAGTATACTCTTTTGATAAATTATCGGTTTTAAGTTTCTTTTTAAGCCCTTCATAGCACATATAATGTAAATATTCTGCGTGGTCCTTAAATTCTGATGGGATAGGAAAGTCCGGCATAATAAAACCCTCTTTTGCAAATTTCACATTACATTTTTCTGCAATTTCAAGAGTATTTTTTAATGCCTCGGGAACATAGGAGAATAGTTTTTCCATTTCTTCGGCTGATTTAAAAAACAGTTCATGTGTTGTCATTTTAAAACGTTTTGGATCATCCAGAGTGCTACCTGTTGCTATACAGATATGAACATCATGCGCTTGCCAATCTTCGCGCTTTTCATAGTGGCAGTCATTAGTTGCCACCAAAGGTATACCTGTCTTTTTAGATACTTCAAGCAATGTCTTTAAAATTATTTGTTCTTCCGGGATACCGTGGTCCATAATTTCAAGATAATAATTTTCTGCGCCCAACATATCGCGGTAGCGTAATGCAGTTTTTATGGCAGCTTCCGCACCTTCGTTTAAAGCGATTTGGGAGAGTTCGCTTTTCATACAACCGGACAGTACTATTAAACCGTCTTTATACTTTTCCAAAAGCCCGAAATCAATACGCGGATGATAGTAAAACCCTTCCGTCCATGCGGCAGAATTTAGTTTCATTAAATTATGGTAACCGTCAATATTTTTTGCTAAAATGGTTAAGTGGTTTGTTTGACCGCTTGTCTTGCTATGGTCTTTATGGTCACCTTTTGTATAGTAAAACTCGCAACCGATTATCGGTTTAATTCCTAATGACTCTGTAATTTTCCTAAATTCCGGCACGCCGTACATATTGCCGTGGTCCGTTATAGCCATAGCCGGCATTTTTGTTTTATCTATGCTTTTAAGGAAATCAGACGGTCCTTTACCGTTTTTAGTAACGCGCAACATACCGTCAAGCAAAGAATATTCCGTATGATTATGTAAATGTACAAATGAACTCATGCATCAGACCTTCAAAAAAGTTAAAATATATTAAAACGATTGGGGGTGTACCCATGTGTAAACATTATAGTAAATTATTAGAACAAAAGGTAAATTCCAAAACAATTTACGAGGGAGTGGTAAATTTTAAGGTGGATACAGTCCGTTTAATAAACGGTACTCTTTCTAAACGCGAATATATGCAACATCCCGGTGCGAGTGCTGTTTTGGCAGTAGAGGGGGATAAAGTTTTATTTGTTGAACAATACCGCTACCCCGTCAAAAAAGTTATGCTTGAAATACCTGCCGGTAAATTAAAACCGCGCCAAACGCCTTTAGCATGCGCCAAAGCTGAGCTTAAAGAAGAAACCGGCTATACCGCAAAAACCATTAAGAAGATTTTAACATTTAATACCTCTGCTGCTTTTGCCGATGAAGATTTGCATATCTTTCTTGCGTCCGGACTAAAAGCCGGGGAAAGGCATCTTGATGATGATGAATTTGTCAATGTAAAATGGCTTTCTTTGAATAAATCTTTAAAGATGGTTAAGACAGGGAAAATTACGGACAGTAAAACTATAATTGCACTTTTGTATTACAAAACATTTTTGGAGAATAAAAAATAATTTTAAACTTTCCAGCCCTCTTGGCGGGCATAAGCCAAAACGCCGTTATTTATAGATAAAGCCATTATCTGTAAAATCTTTTTATTATTTAGACGTTTTTTATCATCTTTATTTGTAACATAGCCCATTTCTACCAAAACTGACGGTGCTTTCACACCTTGCAAAACATAAAAGTTTGCCTGTTTAATGCTGTTATTCATATTGACATTTATGCCAAGTGTTTTACTTTTTTCTGAAACGCTGTTTCTTATACGTGCGGCGAGTTTTGAGCTTTCATTTATATTTTCATTGGCGGCTAAAGAATTTAAAAGCAAGTCCGCATAAGTTACAGAGCCGACGCCCTTTTCCTCATAATTTAGGGCCTCGTTTTCTAATGCTGCGGTTTGGGCAGCTTCCTTATCTGATGCTTTATCTGAGCGGAAATATATTTCAAATCCTTTTGCTTTTTTATTAGGTGCCGCATTTGCGTGTATTGAAATAAAAATATCTGCCTTAAAATTATTTGCCATTTTTGCGCGTGTACCGAGGGGGATGAAAGTATCATTATCGCGCGTCATTTTAATTTGAATTTTTTTATTTTTCTTTAAAAGTTTTGCAAGTTCTTTTGCTACGATTAAATTAAGTTCTTTTTCTTTAACACTTCCACGGTAATTGGCGCCCGGATCTTTGCCGCCGTGGCCTGCATCAATACAAACGCGCAAAACAGATTCTTTATGTAAATCTCTGGGCATAAAGGGTAAATTCTTTTTTGAGGTATCTAATTTATTTATAATAGTCGGAGGAGGCAAATTTGCGTTTGGAATTTTGGGAAAGAATTTTCCGCTTAGTTTTGTATTTTCTTCTTCAATATCTTCGTCTTGTATTTCCGGTTTAATTTCTTCGGTATTTGTTCTTTGTTCTGTTGGCTGGGGGGGAACTTCTTGTGGTTTTTCCATAGCCGGCAATTTGCCTGTTTGTTCTATTATAATTTTATTTCCGTTAAAAGCTGTCTGATAGTTCCCGGCGTTAAACCCTGCACCTTCCGTAAAAAAAGTTATGGGCACATAAAGTTCTTTTCCTTCCATAAAAGGTGCGGCGGTCAGTGTTTCTTTTTTACCTTTTATTGTGACGGAATCTTCGCCCTGTTTTAAAGTAGCAAAAAAGCCGTTTTTCCCGCGCAGATTAAGCTGACCGGAGTTCCAAAACAAATTGCTTTGTAAACGCAAATATTTTGCCAAAGCGCGTGCATCAACAAATGTTTGACCTTCCGAATTGATTACCGATACAGCTGCCTTATTTTTACCTTGAAAGACAACAGGCATTTTATCTGCTGCAAAACTTAAGCAGAAAAATGTGCAAGTGAATAAAGTAAAAATAAGTTTTTTAAACATTAATTTTCCCCATCGGCTTTTATCTGTGTTTCTTTTAAAGTTTCTAAAGAAACATTACTTTGCGCCATAACAGCATATTTATTATTGTTAAGCCATTTACGGTGCTGTTTATAATCCGGTATAAATTTTTCAACCGTGGCCCAAAAATCTGCGCTGTGGTCAAAATGAATAAGGTGTGCAAGTTCATGCACTATTAAATAATCAATAACCGCGCGCGGCATTTTTATCAAGCGGTAAGAAAAGTTTAAATTATTTTTTTGTGAGCAACTGCCCCATAAACTTTTTTGGTCTTTAACAGTTAAATTATTGAAAGTTACTTCCATTTTCGCGGCAAGTTCTTTGGTGCGTACGGTTAAAAAATCAAGTGCTTTACTGCGTAAGAAATCTTCGCAAAGTGTTGAAGGATCTTGCTCTTTACTTGTTAAGGTAATATAAAATTTATTATCTGCCAAAACTACTGTGGGTTGTTTTTGTGCGGGGTTTAAAGTTAATTCTACGTCGCATAAATTACCTAAATATAAAACCTTACCGGCAGTTTCCTGTTCCGGTTGTGTTTGTTTTTCTGCTTCAGATCCCTCCGTTGTCGGGGTAGGTTTATTAAAAACTTCCGGGAGTTCGCCCTTTAGTTTTTCCAAAAATAATTTTACATCACTTATTGTGGTATCTATATCAATATCTGCCATAAATATATTATACTTAAGTTTTACGTGTTTTCGTTACGAATTATGTTTTCGGATGCGCAAAACGTGCTTGCATATTTAAGCCCTTTTTTATTTTTATCTTCCTAGAGTACCGCAACTCGCTTTGCTCGTTTTACTTCTTGGTACACGTCGTCAGATAAAAATAAAAAATCATCTTAAATCTGCTGTGCAGCGCGAAAGCATTCACGTACGCTACGTTTTGCGCTCTGGGGTTGTCGCGATAAAAATCAAAATTTACCAAAAAGAATTAGCCAGCAAAAAACTAAGGATGTTTAAATATGTTAAAATTTTATTATGGACCTTAATACCCTTTTAAAAGAAAATGCCCGCACATTATATTTGAGTGCAAAAGTTATGCCCAGGAGGCAAAGGCAGGTTTTTACCGTCGCATATCTGCTTTGCAGGATTGCTGATACTATTGCCGACACACCGCTTTTGCCGTTAAAAGACAGAATTTATTTTATCAGTAATTACCCAAATTTAGTCAAAACGCAAGACAAAGAACTTCTTGCCAAATATCTTGCTTTAAATTTGGGTATGGACCAAAAATTTGAAAAGGAAATTATTTTGCTTGAAAATTTGCCGCTATGTCTTGATGCATACAATAACTTAAATAAACGCGAGCAAGATGATGTCTTAGAAGTTGTAACCGCCGTATCAAATGCTATGGATTGGGATTTAAATTATTTTACGGATGGGGATTCCCCTTATTTAATAAAAGCGGTTCCGAGTTCTAAAGGAACTGAAAATTACTGCTCTGCTATGGGTGGCGCGCCGGGTGTTTTTTGGGCGAAACTTTTACTAAACGGTAAGAAGAATAAAAAGTTTATTGATCAAGCTCGCCAAATCGGAATTGCCTTACAAATAACAAATATTTTAAAAGATATTGCTGCTGATATTAAGCTTGGCCGCATTTATTTGCCGATAGTTGACCTTACAAAACACAGTTTAATGCCGCAAGATTTACTTGATAAAAAGAATTATAAATTATTTTTACCTATCGTATATAAATGGTTACATTTCGGGCTTGAAAATATTTCAGTTACGCCTGAATTCGTAAAACAAATTCCTTTTTACAAAGTGTTTGCACGTGCGGCGGTAATGTGGCCTGCTTTGTGGGCGCTTGAAACTTATCAGGCAATTTTATGCAGCCGCAATTTGCTTGATATAAAATACCGCCCGAAATTTACCCGCAAAATAATTTACAGAACTATGCTTTTAACACCTTTTTTTGTGTGGAGTAATAAGATTTTTACTTATATCTTCAACAAAAAATATAAAGCATTAATGGCCCTCTTGCCTAAGAAGTAAATTTATTTTACTGATATTTATTGCTTTTTGTGCCGCCGTCATAAGAATAACCTAAGTTATGTTTAATAAGTTCACGTGCTAAATCTTTGCCTTGCCCGTTTTTAACATTACAAAGAAGGCGGAAGTATTTATCGCGGCTGCAATCAGATAAATTTATTGGCTCTTGTGATAAAAAATTTTTAGTAAATTCTTTGGCTTTTTGGGCAAGTTTCTTTTCGCGTTCCGTTTTACCTTTTATTTCCGGTGTATCAACACCGCGAACACGAACAGGCACCTTTTCGCAATACACAGCAAGGGAGCAGTTAAGGTTTATTTTAAAGGTATCCCCGTCATAAATTGAAGCGACAGAAACATTATCAAAAACTTGATTTTCACCCATATCATCCGGCTGCGAAAGAGGTTTACCTTGCTGTTGCATAAAATACAAAATAACCGTAATAATAACACTTGCCCAAAACTTAATTTGTTTTGATGTTGAAGTTCTGCGTTTGCGGGAACTTGTTTTTTTATTTAAGGTTGGCATTTAATCCTCCGGAGAGATAATATTTAAACTTTTGGGCAGTATAGCAATTTTTAGTATATTTTGTGCTTTTCTCGGCTCACCGTCAATGTGATAATAAAACGGTGTTTGGCTTGTAATTTCTACCCCTTTTATTTTTTGTGTTTCGGTTAATTTTATCGGGCTTAAACCGTCCTTTAAAAAATTGGGTAAACCTAAAAGCATTTTAAAAATATTTGTAGGTTTAATTATTACCATATCCAAAAAACCATCGTCAAAAATAGCTTTAGGGGCAATAAAAAAGTTGCTGCCGTATTGTTTCCCGTTTGCAAAAGCAGCGCAAAGCGGGGCAATCTCAATTTTTTTACCGTCGTCAAAAATTAAATTATATTTTCCCGCGCGGAAATTAAAAAATTCTTTTATGCCGATTTTAAAATAAGGTAATTTGCCGCGCCTTTTTGAAGTGGCAAATTTATGTGCAATTAAAGCATCAAAACCAAAACCGGCAACATTTAAAAAATATTCGTTATTTGCAAAACCGACATCAATTTTTTTAGTACGGTTTTGTTTAATAATTTCCAAACATTTTAAATTATCTTTAAGCGGCATTTTAATTAAACGCGCAAACCCGTTGCCGCTGCCGCAAGGTATAATTCCAAGTGCAGTATTTGAATTGACCAAACCTTGTGTAACTTCATTTATTGTGCCGTCGCCGCCTACGGCAACAGCGGTTTTATAATTTTTTTGTGCGGTTTCAAGGGCAAGTTCTTTTGCATGCCCTGCACATTTTGTATAAATAATTTCTGCCTGCGGGAAAATTTTTTTAATATCTTTTTCCAGCATTTTTAAGTTTTTATGTTTGCCCGCATTTGGATTAATTATAAAACGGATCATACTAATATGATATAATTTTATATATGGAAAGCCAAGAGATTCGTAAAAATTTTATTGCCTTTTTTAAAGAAAAAGGCCTTACTGAGCAACCTTCAAGCCCTCTTGTTCCGCAAGGGGACCCAACTTTGCTTTTTACCTCCGCAGGGATGGTACAATTTAAACCCAATTTTTTGGGGCTTAAAAAGAATTTGAAAAATGCCTGCACTTGCCAAAAGTGCTTGAGAACGACTGATATTGATAATGTCGGTTTTACAAAACGCCACTTAACATTTTTTGAAATGTTAGGCAATTTTTCCTTCGGAGATTATTTTAAAAAAGAGGCCATTACCTGGGCATGGACTTATTTAACAGAGGTCTTGAAAATTGATAAAAACCGCTTATATGTAAGTATATTTAAAGGCGGTATTGCGCCGCGCGACGAAGAAGCCTATAATATGTGGGCGCAACTTGTTGACAAAAACCGTATTTACGAATTCGGTGAAGACGATAACTTTTGGACTATGGGCCCCACCGGTCCTTGCGGGCCATGCTCTGAAATCTATTATGATTTCGGGGAAGATAAAGGTTGCCCCGATTGCGCTAAAAACGGTATTGCATGCAACTGCGGCAGATATGTGGAAATTTGGAATTTGGTTTTCACCCAATTTAACCGTTTGGAAGACGGAACTTTAGAACCGTTACCGCAAAAGAATATTGATACAGGCATGGGCCTTGAACGCTTGTGTATGGTGATGCAAAATGTCGATAATCCTTTTGATACGGACTTGTTTTTACCTATCATAAACCACGCAAAAAAGATTTTGAAAATTGAAGGTAAAACCGCGCAAGAAACTTCCGCTTTACGCATTGTGGCAGATCATTTGCGTGCATCATCATTTTTGCTTTCCGAAGGTGTTTTACCGTCTAATGAAGGGCGCGGTTATATTTTGCGCCGCCTAATTAGGCGTGCATTTAGATACGGTAAACTTATGGGCCGCCAAACGCCTTTTATGCACGAGCTTGTACCGACTTTGATTAGTGTTTATCAAGATTTATACCCGCAACTTGTAACGAATCTTGCCCATATTATTGATGCTTTAAAAGCTGAAGAAGCTGCCTTTGCCAGAACTTTGAATGACGGCGAAGCAAGATTAAATGAACTTTTAAAAGAAAATAACGGTCAAGTTTTCAGCGGCAAAGAAGCTTTTAATTTATATGAAACTTACGGCTTCCCGTTAGAACTTACGCGCGAAATTTTAGCAGAAAAAAATATTAAGCTTGATGAAGACGGTTTTTACCAAGCACAAAAAGAGGCAAAAGCATCATCCAAAGCATTTACGGACGAAAACGAAAAGGAACATGTTTTAACTTTGCAGCAGCTTGAAAGCAAAGTTCCGTCAACTTTATTTGTCGGCTATGAAATGCTTAATTGCGATGCGGAAATTTTTGCTTTGCTTGATAAAAATTTCAAACCCGTTAAAGAATTAAAAGACAGCGGATATGTTGTTACAGGCAGAACACCTTTTTACGCAGAATGTGGCGGGCAGGTGGGAGATATTGGTACAATTTTAAAAGACGGCCAACATATCGCCAATGTTACCGATACACAAAAACCGCTTGAAAAGATTTATTTGCATAAAGTAAATATTGTTAAAGGTTCTTTGAAAGAACATGATATTGTTACTTTAAAAGTGGATGAGATAAACCGTTTTAAAACGGCTTCAAATCATACTGCTGTGCACGTTATAAATGCCTCACTCCGTAAAATTTTAGGTGATCAAGTGCATCAGGCAGGATCATTTGTTTCGGCGGAAAAGTTTAGATTTGACTATACAGTTTCCAAAGCACCCAGCCCGGCAGATTTAATTGCCGTGTGGAATAATGCCGCAGATATTATTGCAAATAATTATAAAGTGGAAACACAAGTACGCCCGTTAAGTGATGCCAAAGTTTTGGGTGCAGTCACACTGCTTGGGGAAACTTACGCCGACCCTGCCCGCTTTGTTTTAATTTCGCGTGAAGGTTTTATGAACACCAAAGGTTTTGTTTCACTTGAACTTTGCGGCGGAACACATGTTAAAAGCACCGGCGAAATTATGGTTATCAGGGTGCTTAAAGAAAGTGCCGTTTCAAGCGGTGTTCGCCGTATTGAAGGTGTTGCCGGGTTAAGTGCCGTTGATAATATGCAGAAGATGACAAATATCACGCTTACTGCAAGTTTAATGCTTAATACGCACCCGGAAAATTTGACGCAAAAAATTCAAAGCATGCTTGAGCAGGAAAAGAATCTTAAAAAGGAAATTTCCACTCTGCGTCGCCAAATTTTAAGCGGAAGTGCCGGCGGTGCTTTGCAAGAAAGTTTTACTTTAAAAGACGGTACAAAACTAATTTGCTTTAATGCGGAAAATACCGAAATCAAAGAACTTCGCAATTTAGCCGATAACTTCGCAAATAAAAACCCAAATACCGTAATTATGGTTATAACCGCTTTAAACGGTAAGGCCTCTTTTGTGGTTAAAAGTTTTGCAGGCGGTCCCAATGCCGGTAAACTTACAGGGCAAATTTCTACTTTGCTTAATGGACGCGGCGGCGGTAGGCCTGATTTCGCGCAAGGTGGCGGGCAAGTTTTACCGTTTGAAGAACTGAAGCAAAAACTCAAAAGTTTATAGTAATTATATTAAAATAGCTCTCGTTTCTAACGGGGGCTATTTATTATTGGATTAAAGTTCGTAACAATTATTTGAAGAAGAGTGGATCGCGTTTATTTTTCCTTTACTAATATATTTGCAAAATTTTGTACCTTTTGCATTGGTCGTATAACAGCAAATTACATTGTCATCAAAATAATTTAACCAATAAAAAGTACTAATAGGTAATCGGTTTGCAATAGCAATAATGGAAGATCTCCCTGAATCTCTGTTAGTTCCGTACTCAAAATACTTGCTTTGTACGCGGTGTACTCCAAAGTTAGTAATGCTTGTACCTGGTATTTCTATATCTAATTCATCTATATTTTGTGGATATGATCCATTGGTCATGTAATAAATATGGCTGGCGTTAGCTATTGTTTTAAGTATCGTGAGTGCCTCAGTAGCGCGTCCTTTTTCCACCTCTTTATTATACTGCGGCAAAGCAATAGCGGCAAGTACTCCGATAATCAATACAACTACTAATAGTTCAAGCAAGGTAAAACCTTGTTTGAGATTTTTGTTTTTTTGTTTATTTTGATTTATTTGTTTTTTGCTTTTCATACTTTCTCCTTTTAATTATTTTCCACATTGCCGCCACCCGTGCGCTTTGTCGCACGGGCGGGAGGTGCTGAGCAAATGTCGTTTTTGCGAGGCAGAGGGGGGATAAATAAGGAAAAATAAAATAGGAATTCCTATCCCCCATCCGTCAAGCAAAAAGCAAGTTTTTGCTTGCCACCCTCCGCCCGCCACGCGGGTGAGGGCAATACGGAAACTTTTCAAATTCCGCCAAATAAAAAAGGCGGTTCTTGTTTTAAGGATCTTCTAACGCCTAAAACGAAACCGCCTTCATATCTCAAAGATATGAAAAGCGACTTCATTTTTAGCTAGAAGATCAGCCAAATTTTCAGTTGGTCCGTGCCGTTCCAAGCGGCTCTAAAAATCAAGTCTCAAAAAATTTATGTGCTGTTTGCACTTTGTACTACTAAATTTATTATACCAAAAATATAAATAAAAAACGCGGACCTAGTTTGGAATTCCAAAAGGTCCGCGTAAAAATTAATTGTTTATTTTTATTTTTTTGCTGCTTTGTTGACAAGTTTTGTCAAGCGGGATTTCTTCCTTGCAGCGGCTTTTTTGTGGATAACGCCTTTTTTTGCGGCTTTATCTAAAGCGGAAGAAACTTTCTTCAAATCAGCTGCATTTTTAGATGCTAAAACTTTTTTTGCAGCCAAATGAATGGTTTTCTTCAAACCTTTGTTTCTTGAATTTCTCTTGACAGATTGTCTTTGTGCTTTTAAGGCGCTTGTATGACGCCCTGTTTTTAATTTTGCCATTTTGTACCTCTTTTAAAAATCTTACTTATATATTTTACTTTTTTTTAGTTCTTATGTAAATAGTAAATTTATAGTTTTTGTTTTTAATCAAAAGTAAATTAACAATATAAATCCTGTATAAAACTTAATGTCTATAAAGAAGATATTGATTGCAAATTGTATTACCTGTTGTTCCGCATGTTGCATGCTTATCTGATACAAGTTCACCACCTAAACTCTCACAAATCTTTTTGCCTAATTCTTTATTAGCGGCATAAGTTATACATTTAGTTTGGCCTTTACTATCACCAGTAGTGTTTTTATAATAAAAAGTATACGACGCAACTCTTTCATCTCCTTTAAACAAAATACCGGACATAAAGTTTGAGTATAATGATAATCCACAATCCCCGATAAAATAACGGCCTTCCGCACCGATTTTCAAACCTTCAGGTAAAGAAACGGACAGGTCATCTAAATTATTCGTATATTGATTGTGTATTAAATAATATTCTTCCTGCGCATTACCTAAAGCACGAACCATATTAACCATTTGCGTATACTTTGCTTTGTATGTTACTAAACGATATTGCGGTAGGGCAATACCTGCAAGTATACCGATAATTAGTACAACTACCAACAGTTCAAGCAAGGTAAAGCCCTGCTTGAGATTTTTATACATATTTTGTTTACTACATTTTTCTTTTTTCATTTT
>JAZUPU010000010.1:0-22583 GCA_045605325.1 Elusimicrobiaceae bacterium | reverse complement strand
TTAGACAGTTACCAAATGAACAGTGTAACGGGCGACCCGATAGTAAAGGACGCTGTAACATATAGTACGAACGTAGCAAGCGTAGTAATGGATTGGGACAAGTATATAAATTTAAGTTATATCAATGTAGTGAACGGTGACAGTTGGTATGCGGATATTGACTGGAAAGACCCGAAGGTAACGATGTTCTACCCGAACCCTGTATTACCGAAACACAAAGCAGGTTTCTTTGAAATAACGAAGGTACCGGCACCCGGGACAGTAGATATAAAGATATATAATATAGCAGGTGACTTGGTAAGAGATAGAGAATATAAGTGTGTAAACGCGATCGGGACAGTAGATACATTGGAAGATATAAATGCGAAAGGCGGAGTAAGCCCTGATTGGAACGGAGGGTTTAACTCAGCATATCAAACGGATTATAGTACATCGGATGATCCAAGCTTATTGGGAAGCAATGCGATAGGTCGCAACTTTGCATTGAGATGTGAGTGGGATAAGACGAACAATAACGGAAGCAAAGTAGCACGCGGGTTATATTATGCGATAATGACATTGAACCCTAACAGGGGCAATGCAAAGAAATCGCAAAGGGTTATAAAAATTTTAATACCGTAGTTTCATTGCCCTTCGCCCACTATGCGGGTGAGGGTAAAAAAGGGAAAAAGTTTTTAGGATTAAAACAATTTTAGTTTTAAAGAAGTAAAATAAATTTATAAGGAATTAAAATGAAAAAAATAATATTAATATCTATAATAATGTTCGGTACCATTGCTTTACAGGCATCGGATATTCATCATAATGCCGGTACTTCGGCAAGTGCTTTCATGAAACTTGGCACAGGTGCGCCGGAAGGGCAGGCATTAGGTAATGCTTATACCGCCCTTTCACACGGTACTCAGGCGTTATTTTGGAACCCTGCAGGTGCTGCTGTAACAAATACGAGGGAGTTTCAGGTTTCCCATATGCAATGGTTCCAAGGTGTAGGTGATACCGCACTTGCTTATATTCAACCTATCGGCAAAACGAACCTCGGTGTAACTTTGCGTTATTTAAGAATGAGTGATTTAGAATTTAAATATGATAATTCCATTAGTTATGATTATACCGGTCAAGTTATTCAGGACTATGTGGCGACAGTAAGTTTAGCAAGAACATTTTTCGGTATTTTAGATATCGGCGGTACGGCAAAATATATTAATGAAAACAACTACGGATACAAACATATTAACCCTGCTTTTGATGTCGGTGGGCGTTTAAGATTAGGCAGGCATGATACTGTCGTTCTAGGTATTATGGGCCAAAACTTAGGGGATAAAGACGATGTCCCTTCCGCATTACGCGGCGGTGTAGCTTTAAATACAAAATACTTTACCGTTGCCGGCGAACTAGTTAAATATGTTGATGATAAATGCCGCTACGGTTTAGGCCTTGTAATACATATACCTGAAGAGTTAGTAGAAGTTGCAACTTTTGATATCCGCATCGGTTATTATAACCGTGATAATCACGGCTTTGACGAAGATCACGGCGTTGGTGACAGGTTAGGTATCGGTGACACTTCAAAAATTACAATGGGTGTAGGTTTTTACAGTAGTGAAATTATGGGTTATGGTCTTGGTATTGATTATGCTATGTTGCCTTGGGGTGCTTTAGGTACGGCGCACCAGTTAGCAGTAAGGATACAGTTTTAGTTCTTTGAAAGAAATATATGCGTAAGAAGGAATATATGCGTAAATTGGTAAAAAATAAAAAAGGGCAAACAACGGTCGAATATATCTTAACTACCGCAGCACTTTTTGTGGCCTTTGTTTTGTTTTACCAGCTTTACAGCCATATAGTTCCAAGACAATTTGAAAACGGAGCAAAAGTGATATTATCTGTGTACGAGCTTGATTCGTAAGTAAAAATTTAAAAATCGGAGGAAGTATGAAATATATCGCAAAAATGCATTTGGCTTTTAATAAAGCCGTTGAAAATATCAAGAATAAAAAAGGTCAAAATACTATTGAATACTTGTTTATGCTTGGTATCATTGTCGTAGTAGTTGGCTTGGTTGGTGTTCTTATTAAACAATTCATGCCTGATTTGTTTAATCAAATTAAAGAAAAGATTACAGGCCAAGCAGCAAATATATAGTTCTTTGAAATGTTAAGAAATAAAGGTGGGCAAACAGTAATTGAACTTATTGTAGTATTACCGGTTTTTATGATGATAATATTTGTCGTATTAGAACTTGGTAATATTGCCTATCATACTTTGATTGCCCACCATATTTCTTATGAACTTGCAAGGGTTGGGTCTATGGTCGGTGTAAAAAAAGCAAGCGGCCAAGCAGATAATACCAGAATGCAAGGAAAAATGAGAAACGCATTATCTAAAATGCTCGGTATGGCGGACCCGGGCAAGAAAGTGAGGTTTTCCTCAAAGGTAGTACCAACAAGTAATGATCCGCAGGTGAGTTCGCACCATAACGAAGATTTAGTTGTAAATATTGTTTATAGGGTAGATTTGGCTTACCCTTTAACAAGTTATATTTTTGCAAGTGAGCCAAAAAAATTAGGTATTTTGTGGCTAAAGGCCAATGCCCGTATGCCGATAGAAAAACCTTTATTGAACTGATTTGTTATTTTATAAGTAGTTTTAAGGAGAGTTATGAATAGAAAAAATTCTTTATTGCCGTTAATGTTTGCAGTTATTGCAGGCGTTATCTATTTCTTGATTTTAAATATGGCGCAAAGTTCTTTGCATAAAGCCAGCAATGCCGTTACGGTAGCAGTTGCTAATGTCGATATTCCCGAAGGTAAAGTTATGCAAAGAAATTTTATCACTACTAAAGAAATACCTTCTGCTTATGTGCAGAGGGGGGCTTTTGTACTCTCCAAAGGTGATAATGTCGCCGATATTGAAAATTTGGTTACACGCGTGTCAATTTCTAAAGATGACCAAATAACAAGGTCTTCTTTAGCTTCTTTAAGCCCGGATGCCGGTATCAGTTTAAAAGTTACACCAAATTACCGCGCATTTATTTTGGAAGTTGATAATACTGTTTCAAACCTCGTTAAACCCGGTGACAAAGTGGATATTTTGCTTACTTTTGAGGCATCTTTAAAAGGTACTACACAAAAAGAAAATATGGCAGCAACAATTTTACAAAATATTTTGGTTTTGGGCGTAGGTTCCAACTTGGGGCAAGGTTTAGATGCCGCAAGTAAAGCTGCAAATTCGGAAAAAGAAGCAAATGCGGCAGCATTCTCAGACCGTTCAGTTTTAAGTTTAGCGTTAACACCCCTTGAAGCACAATATTTGGCACTCGCTAAAGAAGAAGGGGAGTTAACAATAATTGTTCGTTCCAGCGGTGACAGTAAAATGTACCCGATGGCAGTTTCAAGTTTTTCAAAATTATTTAGTTATTAAAGGATAAATTATGAAATATAAAAGAATCTTAAAATTATTTGCGTTGCCTTTGGCGATTATTGCGTTTGCAACTTCTGTAAATGCTAAAAAGACGGATTTAGTTGCCGTTAGTGCCGATATTGTGGAAATCAGCGGTTCACTTTCAACCTCTAAAGGTTTTGCTTGGAACCAGCTTCTTGACTTTCAGGAAAGTACTATCCCGGGTGTGTTTTCTATTGGGGAATTTGAACGTAAATCACTTTTGAGTACGCGTTTGAAATTAATGGAAACCGAAGGTAAAGCACAAGTTCTGTCTAACCCCAAAGTTATGGCAAAGAGTAATACAACCGCAAAGTTCGAGGCAGGCGGAAGTATACCTTATCCTACGGTAGAAGATAGAACAGCCGGTATTGAATTTAGGGATTACGGTGTAAAACTAGAGGTTTTGCCTAGAATTATACCGGAACGTAATAAAATTATTGATGTTCAACTTAATTTAATACTTTCTAATCCTGATTATTCAAACCCTGTGGTTTTAAATGGTACATCTGTACCTTCAATAACTAAAAGGGAAATTACAACCGCTGTGGAATTAAACAGCGGTGAAACATTGGTTATCGGCGGTTTAAAAAGCAGTAACCGTTCAATAGCCGAAGACAGGGTACCAATACTTGGGCATATTCCTTTGCTTGGTATGTTCTTCAGAACACGTAACGTTGAAGAAGAACAGCGTTCATTATTTCTCTTTATAACTGTGGAGATTGTTGAATAATATGGAAGAGTTGCAATCCACCGGTTTCGGTGTACCGCGCGTAATAGCTTTTACCGGCCCTAAAGAAGGGGTTGGTAAAACTACTTTGGTTTTAAACCTCGCTATTGCTTGGGCGGAAATGCAAAAAAGACCTGTGCTTATTGTCCCTTTAGATCCTCTTGCAAGGCAAGAACACGGTTTCTATTTAGGTATTAAAAAACCAATTACGGTTGCAGATTTGTCTAAAGCTTTAGGATTGGATAATGTTGCCATAGAATCAGCCGCAGCACTTATCAGGGGTAAAATATCTATGACGCAAGTCGGCGTAGGTATTTTGCCGCTTGGTTCAACAAGGCAGGAAGTTGCTTTAATTTCACCTAAAGTTTTATTGCCTATTTTGTCCCGCTTACAACAGCATTTTGATATATTTTTGGATATTGATTCAAGTTTTCCGATGGAATCTTTCGGCTTTGATATTGCAGATAAAATTTTCTGGGTAACAAATTGTACGCGTTCACATTTGAACACAACAGTCAGTATGTTTACAGATTTTAAGGAAATGCACTTCCCTGTTGACCGTATAGAAATTATCTGTAACCAATATAATTTACCCGGTGCTATACCGCACGATGAAGTAAATAAATTTTTTATTCGCCTTGGGCGCGAACCTTTGGTTTATTTAACTTGGGAAGAAAGTGTTTTTGAGTCATCCAATAAACGCGCAATAGAAATTTTAGTTAATAGGGATTCCGCTTGGGTACAAGAGGGTTTACGCCCTATTTTAAGGGTTATAGAAGAAACGAAACCAATTGATAAAACTTGGACGACTACAATTTCTAATGAGGCCTTTAAAGCTAATTCAAAAGAAGTGTGGGAGGCATTAAGTGTCGTAACTACCGGTAATGCCCCAAGCCATACGGAAAAAAGTGAAGAACTTTCTTATTGGGATAATTTAAAACAACAGGTCCACCAAGATGTTATTAAGACATTAGAAGTAGAGCGTATCGTTATCAGCGAAGAAGGTTCCCAAAATGAACAAACAAGGAAACGCGTTTCCATAATCATTGATGATGTTTTAAGAAAACAAGCCAATGTTCAGCTTTCAAGGGATCAAAAACTCCGTTTTATTAATGAACTCTTGGATGAAATTTTAGGTCTTGGTCCTTTAGAGGCATTAATGAGGGACCCATCTGTTACAGAAATTATGGTTAATGCCTATGATAAAATTTTTATTGAACAAAAAGGTAAATTAACTTTAACCCGCTATAAATTTAGGAATAATGATCAAGTTGTGCAAGTTATTAAAAGAATTGTCGCCCCGCTTGGCAGGCGTATTGACGAATCCGTACCTTTAGTGGACGCGCGTTTAAAAGACGGTTCCCGTGTGAACGCTATTATTGCACCGCTTGCGGTTTCCGGGCCTTCGCTTACTATAAGGCGTTTCTCTAAAAAGCCATTCGGACCTGAAGATTATTACCGCTTCGGCACAATTAGTAAAGAATGTATGTTCTTTTTGGAAAATTGTGTGAAACTTCGCAAAAATATTATTATCAGCGGTGGTACAGGTACCGGTAAAACAACATTTTTAAATGCTCTTTCAAGTTATATTCCCGGTGATGAGCGTATCGTTACCGTTGAAGATACCGCGGAACTTCGCTTGCAACAAGAACATTGGGTTTCACTTGAAAGCCGCCCCCCAAACGTAGAAGGTAAAGGTGCTATCACAATTAAAGATTTAGTTATTAACTGTTTGCGTATGAGGCCGGATAGAATCGTAGTCGGTGAGTGTCGTGGCGCGGAGGCATTAGATATGTTACAGGCAATGAATACCGGTCACGAAGGTTCACTTGCGACTATCCACGCAAATACGCCAAGGGACAGTTTAACCCGTCTTGAGGCAATGTGTATGATGGCAAGTGCCGAATTGCCTATTTGGGCTATTAGGGAAATGATTTCATCTGCCGTAAACTTGATAGTACAACTTTCAAGGTTTTCAGACGGTAGCAGAAAGGTTACCTATATTACCGAAATTTGCGGACGGGACGGCGATAATATTTTAACAAAAGATTTGTTTAGATATAAACAAACCGGCGTTAATCAAGAAGGAAAAGTTGAAGGTAATTTTATCGCAACGGGTGAAAAGCCCACCTTCTTTGCGGACTTTAAAGCAAAAGGTCTTAATGTTCCTGAAAGCACTTTTGCTAAGGCGGAATAATGAATAAAGTAAAGGTTTTTGTTGCTTTTGTTTTAACCCTTATTTTAGGGCAAGTTTTTTGCTTTGCCCAACAGGTTTTAACAGAAAAACAAACCCAAACTTTAAAATGTGCAGAAGAAAAAATTTATGCAGTATATAATTTTTTAAATGTGGAAAAATCTGCCGAACAACGCGCTTTTACCCCTTCACAATGCGGCAAGACGAAACAACCTATACCTGTTCCCGCTTGGCTTGAAAAGGCATTGCCGGTAATGTCTAAAAATTATACTTGGCAAGTAAACTCGGGTGACAGTACACAATCTTACAGTGAAGCCCAAATGTGGCAAAGGGCATTTGGTATAATTCACGAATTTTTAGCATTGGCTGACGGTATAAATGAAGGTACAGCTTATACTTCCCAGGAAATTATGGAACAATTTAGTATGCTTCGTACCCGTTTCTTAATTACTTTAGATAGTATAGCATCTACCCAATCTTTTTATGACAGTATGGGGGGGCGCGGAAGGCAAATTATATCAACACTTGAACTAATTAATGATGAAATGGTTAGCGTTGGGGAATCTTTTTTAGTTTCACCGAAACAATGGCGCAGTAAGTTTAGAAAATCAATAATCGGTATAGCAGTATTATCAAATTCTATATATTCAACATTTATGATGAAAGAGTGGCTTGCTGTTGCGCCCGCACGTTTCCAAAAACCCCAAAATGAATTTATTTTAGTAGTTTTAACTATGCTTGGCACTTTGCTTGTTTTTGCTGCCGTTTTAACTTTAATGAACAGCCAAAATGACGCCATAACAACCGCTATTGATAAGTATTTACAAAGAACATCTGTTTGGGTAGATGATTATAATAGGCAATTTATCAGAATCAATATTAAATATATGGTTATTGCAACTGTAGTATTTTTTACTTTATTGGGTATATTATTTGCAATGGCTTTGGGCGGTTTCTTCGGTTTTGTAGTTTTGGTTATATTCTTTGCAATAGGTTTAAATGCCGGTCTTAAAATGCCCGGTACTATGTTAAATGTATTAAAAAAGCAAAGAGGTGTCAAAATAAATAAGCAACTTATGGATGCTTTAATTTTGCTTTCAAACTCTTTAAAATCAGGTATGGATATCGTGCAAGGTTTTGAAATGGTTTCAAAAGATTTACGCCCGCCGATATCAGAAGAATTTGGTTTAGTAATTAAAAACTATAATTTGGGTACGCCTTTTGAAAAATCTTTGGAAATGATGGAAGAACGTGTGGAATCGCGCTTATTGTCTTATATGGTTAAAGCAATAGTTTTGCAAAGGCAAGTCGGCGGTAATTTGACAAAGATTTTTGAGCGCATTGTAGAAAATATCCGTGAAGAAAGTAAACTTGAAGAAAAACTTCAGGCAATGACTGCTCAACAAAGGATACAGTCAATAGTCGTAGGTATAATGCCTTGGATTATGGTCGGTGTTATGTTTGTGTTTCAGCCCGATACAATGATAAACTTTTATACAACCCCTGTGGGTATAGTAGTTCTGTTGTTTTGTATAACTTGGATATTTATCGGTATTAAAGCCGTTAATAAGTTGGGGGAAATTAAGGTATGAGCAATTTAAGTGTAATAAATTTAGTTTTATTATTGCTTGCTATCGGCGGCGCAATTTGTGCCTTTATTACCGTGCTTATGGTTTTTACACCGGCACCTACTAATGCAGATATTTCCGATTTAGAGACCAAACAAGTTAAATCTGCGTCTTCTTTCGCGCGTTTAAAACCGGAAGAAAATTTGCTTGACCGTCTTGCTTTTTACTTGTTAAACTTTTTCCATTTACAAGAACCTTTGGAGAATATTTGTTTGCTCCTAGGTAATCCTGAAAAACCTTTGCCGGTGGATATTTTGTATTATAAAATTTACGCTGCTTTTGCTATGCCTGTAATTTTGTATTTTCTCTTCGGATCTTGGTTAGTTATACTTTTTATACCGGTAGGTTTTTATTTGCCTGATTTATATTATAAAGCAGAAATTGAAAAACGCCAGCAAAATATGTTGGGGAACTTTGCTACTACTGTTGACTTGATGGCTTTAATTATTGAATCCGGTCTTGATTATATGACAGCTTTTGAGCGTATAGTTAAAATAGCAAAGGAAAAAACTTTACTTGAGGTAGAAATAGAAAAAACTTTAAATGAAACTAAACTCGGTTATTCCAGACGTGAAGCGTTGGATAGGTTAGCCGCAAGAACAGGCGTTCAGGATATAAGATCCTTTGTAGGGTTAATTGTACAATCAGATGAACTCGGTACAAGTTTGGTGCAATTACTCCGTAATTTTTCAACGGATTTAAGATTTAGACGTTTAAATACGGCGGAAAAGTTGGCCGCACAAGCATCAACAAAAATGTTAATACCTTTGTTTATATTTATATTTCCGGTGGTATTTATTATGATGCTTTCACCGATGATAGCGGATTTTATGCGCGGCGGTATGCCGTTTTAGGAGTTTAAGATGAAACGAATTGTTTATATTGTTATGGTTTTATTTTTCGGTATAAATTTATGTTTTGCTGCAGGTGCTGCAGATAGACCTCTTAGGGAAACAGGCAAAGAAGCCGGCCTTATGCTTGATTTGCAAAAAGTTTCTTTGGGTACCCTTGCAAATGTCCAGCAAAGAAGGCAATATTTATCTACTGTTCAACTTGAAAAACAAAGAATACAAAATTTTACTCTTAATATGGTTTATGATAATGCCTATGACATATACAAACAAGGCGACTATCAAAGGGCGGCAGAGCTTTCAGATGTCATTTTAAGTATAGATCCGAGTATGAAAAAAGCTCAAACCTTATCCGATACCGCAACAAAAATGGCAACTTACGGTACAATTTCGGAAAATGAAATATTGGATATGAAATATAAAGAGGCCTTTGATTTATATAAACAAGGTTATTTAGTGGAAGCCCAAGCTAAATTCGAAGAAATTTTAACTCTTAACCCTAATGAAGAACAAGCCAGAATTTGGATTCAGCGTATAAATAATGAATTTACTAAAATACATACACGCCGCGGATATTATGCTTATAAACAAGGTGATTATCAGGAAGCTTTAAATCAATGGTACAATGTTTTACTCATAAACAAAGATGAACCTACTTTAAATGCTAAAATTGCAGAAGTTGAAGCTCTAATTAAAAAAGAAGAAAGCCAAAGGGTTCTTGATCAGGCCTTTGAATATTATGCCAGCGGGCGTTTAGTAGATGCTTATAGGGAATTTAATAGGGCACAAGAAATTCAACCGGGGGAAAGGCAAACTCAAAAATTTATTATACAGCTTAGGGAAGAAATTGCAAGTAATTACTATAATGCAGGCAACAAGGCATATAATGAAAGGAAATACAACACAGCTATTGCGAATTGGAAGCAAGCGCGAAAATGGGGATATAGTAAGCAAGATATTTCTGTTCTGATAAAAAATGCCGAAAGGGCTAAAAATAGACCAAGGGTAGAAAAAACTGAAACGACAACAACCACTACAACGACTTCGGAAAGCAGTGCAAGTGCTACCAAACTCGGTATTTGTAAACCGGGCAAATCTTTTGCTTGCAGGTCACCGATAGAAGAGAAAGAACCAGAGATTTTACAAGAAGTTTTACCGGTTAAAGTCGCTCCTAAACAGGAAAAGAAAAAAACCGT
Source organism: Elusimicrobiaceae bacterium (assembly GCA_045605325.1). Lineage (GTDB taxonomy): Bacteria > Elusimicrobiota > Elusimicrobia > Elusimicrobiales > Elusimicrobiaceae > Proelusimicrobium. The sequence continues at coordinate 12,546 of JAZUPU010000010.1, read as the reverse complement.
AACTGTTAAAGAAGAAACAGTAATTAGTGAAGAAACCAAACCGGATGGTACTGTGATTACATCCACAGAAACTACTGTTAAGAAAGAAAATACTTCGCAAGAAGAAAAAACACCTGAAGTTACCACAGAGGTTGAAGGGGAAGATTTTCCTGCCCAAACTATAGTGGAAAAATCTCCAACTAATAAAGTTTCCGAACAAGCACGTCAGGCATCTATTAAACATTATCGTTATGGGTTAGCAGCATTTAGTGAAGGTAACTATGAAAAGGCAAAAGAAGAATGGCAGGCAGCACTTAATTTAAACCCTGAAAACTCTGATGCGGCATTGGGCTTAAAGAGAGTTGAAGAAAAATATAGTAATAGGTAATTATGATTAAAAGAATTAGTACAAGATGGTTTATTTGGTTTACGATGGTGGCAATATATGCTATTGTGGTAGGCGGATTATTATATTTTAATTTATTTAAATGGGTATTTGATTTGAATTTACAAAACCAAGTTATTGATACTGTCCGTCAAAATGCGAGCACTTTGATTGAAGGTTTGGTAACAAAAAATTATTTGACAGTACCGGAAAATGAGATTATATCTTCCTGGCCCCGTCAAGATAGCAGAATAAGTAATATCGTTTACTTTAACGGTAACGGTACTGTAAGATGGCACAAAAACTTAGATCTTTTAGATATGCCGATAGCAGATTATCAAAGGGGTGGGCATCTTGAGACGAATGCAATAGAAGAAGCAGTAAGAACAGGGAACCCAAGCGTTAAAATTAAAAAAGAAGGTAATTATTATGAAATAGCTATTCCTCTAAAAGCTAAAGGAGATAAAATTGCCGGTATAATAAGCGTAGATGTATCAAGAAAACAAGTTAAAGAAGAAATAAAAAAAGCATTAACTTGGTATTTAATGGGCTCTGTTATAATTTTTATCTTGATGGGTTTTGTTCTATATATTTTCGTGATTAGAAGTGTTACAAATCCGCTTTTACAACTTGCGGAAGGTATAGAAAATATTTCTACAAAAAGTTTTGTGCTTAATTTTTCTTCCAGAGGGGATGAGATTGGTTTACTTGCACAAGCAGTTGAAGGGTTCTTAGGTAAAGTAAAAAAAGAGTTAGAAGAGCAGGAAGAACTTGAAGAAAACCGTTTGCATTATGAGCAAGAATGGTGGTCTTCTGTATTAGCTATTACTATTGCAAAAGGTACAAGGGCAATAATAGTTGATGAAAATAATAATATTATGCACGCTAACTTTGAACTTAAAATTAATAAAGAAGGCCCTATACACTTATTAGATATTTTCGGTGGAACACAACGGGATATTGTTAATATCGTAGGGCGTGCTATGGATAATCCCGGCAAGATTTTTAGGACGGTAACCGAAAGCGGAAGCCATATCTTTACGATAAAAGCTTTGCAACTTACCTCTAAAGGTGGTATAATAAGAACAGTAATCATTTTGGAACCAAAAAAATAAATTTAAGGAGAGTACATGAAAATAGAACTTAAAAATATCAGTATAAAATCAATAATACTTTCAGCATTCCCGTTGTTAGTATTTGCTTTATGCCTTGTAAACTATGTTTTACAAATAAGCAGTTTGCCTGACTTAAGTTTGATGCAACAGATTTTGCAAGTTGTTTTGTGGGCGCTTGTTGATACAATGGTATATTTAGTCATCATTGTTGTTGCGGCTTTTGCATACAATTTGCTTTGTTCTTTTGGTATAAGGGGTCTTACATTTATTGTTGAGGAACCTGTTTCAAAAGAAGAAAAAGAAGCATAAATTAATAGTAAAAGGAGATTAAAATAAATGAAGAAGTTTCTAAATATTATTATGGCTTTAGTAGTTTGTGCAAGTTCTGCTTATGCAGCCAAACCTAACAAAAGTACTAAGGTTATTACTGAGGTACCTGTAACTGTTATCGTAATGGATAATGATGAAACCGGCGGTCCGGATGCAGCTTTAAATTCCGGTTTAGAGCAAGTTCTCGGTGTTAAATTGAAATTAACTAAAGTTAACCGCTCTGCTGCATTAAATGATCCTAAATATCAAGGTTTAAATCTTGATTTTATGCCTTTATATTTAATTGAAAAGAATTCTTTAGTGGAAGAAAAATTCGGTAAATATATTCAATCCGGTCAAATTCCTGAAAAGAACGGCTATTTGGTTTTTGAACATCAAACAAGAAACGGGGTTTATGCTAATAAGGAATTAAGACCTATGGAGCTTGATTTATTTGTAATGTCCCAATGTCCGTATGGCGTTAGAGCTGAAAATCAAATTATTGATTTAATGAAACTTGAAAGATTACCTAAAGATTTAAAAATCAATGTCCGCTATATTGCAAGCGAGCATAATGGTGAAATTAACAGTTTGCACGGTTCAGCTGAATGGGAAGAAGATGTAAGGCAAATTATTATTCGCGAAAAATATCCTAAAAAATTCTGGAAATATTTGGAAATAAGAAATAAAGATTACAGAAGTTCTTTATGGGATCGCGCTGCTGAAAAAGCCGGTATTAACCCCAGAATATTTGCAAAATATTGGGATTTCGGTGTAGAAAAATTAAAAGAAGATATTAAAATAACCGAAGAATATAATGTTTCCGGTTCACCTACAGTTATTTGGCAAGGCAGAACTGTAACAGATATGGGTTCTTTAGGAGATATTAAAGGTCTTGAAGGTTTTAAGCAAAGCTATGGTGGTGCAGCCGCAAAAGCAGCACCTCAAGGGCAATGTTAAAATAATTTTTGACAACTAAATTGGGGCATAATATTATGCCCCAATTTTTATAGTTTAATATATAAAATATGCGTGAAGGAAAATTAAGGAGGTTAATATTTTTTTCTATGACAGCGGCAGCTGTTTTACCGTTGTTTATGGCCTTCTTATTTACTTTTAATACAGAAAGAGCTTTAATAAAGGACGAAAGATTTGATGTCCTTAAAAACTTAAATTTTAGTATAAGTAAAGAAATTGATTCGTTTTTTAATAACAATGCACAGTTGCTTAATAATTTCCTTAATGTACATGCTTTCCACGATAGAAATGATATCAGTTTAACTCACAAAGATATTACAGATTTTATAAAAGAAGGATCGGAGTTTTCTTCTTTAGCATTTTTTGATTCCTCTGCCAAAGAATATGCTTATTTTGGACCAACTCCTAAATTTAAATATAATCAAGAAATTAAAAACACACTGCAAACCGGTGCTTTAACCGTCGGTAGTTTGGGGGTAATAAAAGGAAAAGGTTTAAATGTCGCTATTGCTTTACAGAATATTCTTTTAGGGAAAACGCATTTTGTTGCGGCTCAAATTCCTTTAAATAATTTAAGCAATTACTTAAGTGACAGCAGGGAAAATAATGAAATTTTAAACTTCACAAAAAATGGTTTTTTAATTTATTCTTCCCAAAAAGGTATTAATGACGGTAATTTTCCGGAGTTTAGGAAGGAAATGGAAATTCTTGCCCATAGAGCTGAGGAAGGGGCTTTTGTTTCAGTAGAAATTGATGAAAATTTAGGTATTTTGTCTGTAAATGATTTAAGCGGTTGGCTGATTTATACTTATTCACCTTCTAATATTACAGAAAGCAGTTGGTTTGTTATTTTTAAAAGATTTTATAAAGAAATATTTATAATTCTTGCCATCGTTTTATTTGTTGCTTTGTTTATGAGTGTTTATGTATCAAGCATTATGGTTACACCGTTGGCGACGATGACAAAGGCCTTTCGCAAAATAGAGCAGGGCCAAACGGAAGAAGTGCCTGATTTGCCTTTCCCGGATAATGAAATAGGTTCTTTGTCTTTAGCTTTCGCAAAAATGTTAGATTCACTTGAAATTCGTTTTGAAGAACTTAAACAGGAAAAAGAGGATCTTGCAGGGTTAAATCAATCTCTTGAAATAAGGGTAGGCAGCCGCACTAAAGAACTTAGAACCGCCTTAAATGAATTAATTAAAAAGGAACGTCTTGCAGCAATAGGGCAAATGGCATCTATCGTTAGCCACGAAATTAAAAACCCGCTTGCAGTTATAAAGAATGCAGTGTATTTAATTAAAGCGAGGTTGGGCAATAATGTAGATGTAAAAATAGCTAAAAACTTTAAAGTTGTTGATGATGAAATTACACAAGCTAACAGTATTATAGAAGAAATTTTAGGTTATGCACGCACAAGAGAACAAATACTTACAAACATAGATTTAAGTTTATATACGCGGGAGATTTTATCTTCATATCCTATTCCTGCAAATATTCAACTTACAACTTATTTTTATACGGAAGATTTGCCTGTAACAATAGATACAGAAGAAATGAAACAGGCATTAAGAAATGTTATAGCTAATGCCATAGAAGTTATGCCGGAAGGCGGTATGCTTGTAGTAAAAACAAAGAAATTAAAAAATAATTTAGCTTCTTTAAGTATTACAGACAGTGGCCCCGGTATACCGGAACATTTACAAGAGCAAATTTTTACACCGTTTTTTACAACTAAAGCACGAGGTACCGGGCTTGGTCTTGCGGTAGTTAAAAAAGTTTGTGCCAGAAACAAAGTGGAATTTAAATTAAAGAGCGAGGAAGGCAAAGGAACGAAAATGAAATTTATTTTCAAACTTGCCACAAAATAATATATGACGATAGATAATCAAAAAGCAAAAATTCTAGTCGTAGATGATGATAATAATTTAAGGGAAACTTTAGCTGAGCTTTTGGAACTTGAAGGGTATGATGTCTATCAAGCCGAAAGTGCAAAAGAGTGTATGGAACTTGTTAGATCTGATTTCTTCCACGTCATTTTAATGGATTATAATTTGGGTGACGGTACAGGTCTTGATTTAATCAATGAAATAAGGCGATTTAATGAAAAAAGCCAAATCATAATGATAACAGCCCACGCTTCTTTAAACGCTGCCGTTAAAGCTATACAGGAAAGCGTCTATGATTTTTTGATGAAACCGGTGGATTTTGATTATCTAAAAAGAACAATCAAAATGGCTCTTGAAAAATTTTATTTGGAACAAAGTAACCGTCAACTTCTCGCCGAACTCAAAAAAACAAATGCCGATTTAAGCAATTTAAATACGATGAAAAGTAAATTTTTCTCCATAGTTTCACACGATTTATCAAATTCTTTAATGGCTTTGAATATGAGTTTTCAAATGTTGCAGCGTACAATTAAGAAACCTGATGAAGACCAAACGAAAAAAATGGGTTATATGGAACAGAGTTTGGGGCAAATTTTTGTTTTAGTTAAAGACCTTGTTGATTGGGCTGCTATTGAAAAGGGGAAACTCCGTTTAGAAAAACAAGAATTTGAATTAACTTCAATGCTTAAAAGTGCTTTTGAGGTTTTTAAAGAGAAAGCAAAACTCAAAAATATTTTAATGACTTTCGAAAGTGAAGGGGAATTTTTAGTTTTTGGGGACCCTAAAAGAATAAGGCAAGTTATTTCAAATATCGTCGAGAACGGCATAAGGCATACCAAGGAAGAAGGCAGAATTTCAATTTTAGTAGTGAAAAATGACGATAAAAATGCTAAAGTAATAGTAAAGGACACCGGGGACGGTATTGAGCCCGAACTTACAAAAGAACTTTTTAAAAGTTTTTATCAAAGTGCAACAGGCGGTGGGCGTTTAGGGCTTGGCTTATCAATAGCGCAAGATATTGTTTTAAACCACGGTGGTAAAATTTGGGCTGAGAGCGAAGGTAAGGGGAAAGGTTCATCATTTTGTTTCACTTTACCGCTCATAGAAAAATAGGAGAGAGTATGGCAACTAAAAAGAAAATAGTAAAGGTATTAATAGCAGATGATCAAACCTTGTTTAGGGAAGGTATAAAAGATGTTTTAACGGGTGAGAAATGGATTTCCGTTGTAGGCGAAGCTGCTGACGGGGAAGAAGCCGTAACCTTAGCAAAAAAACTTAAACCTGATGTAATTTTAATGGATATCAAACTCCCTAAAATGGACGGTATAACAGCTACTAAAAATATTAAAAAGACCGATCCCGGAATAAATATTTTGATGCTTTCAAGTTTTGAAGACGAAGCCCATGTTATGGAAGCAGTACAAGCAGGTGCAAACGGTTATTTGTCCAAGATGTTGCCTGCCGCAGAACTTGTAAATTCAATTCGCACTTTCACAACCGAAGGTTTAATGATACCGCAACAGATGATGGGTAAACTCCTCCAAGGTCTTCGCAAGATGGGTGAAAATAATGCCCCAACCCAAGCTGTACTTACCAAAACCGAAGTTAAGGTCTTGGATATGCTCGGTTCCGGGTTAAGTAATAAAGAACTTGCTATGGAACTTAACTGCAGTGTTAAAACGATTAAAAATCATTTAAACAGTGCTTTTCATAAACTCGGTGTAACCAGCAGAACTGAGGCCGTTGTTAAAGCAATAAAATTGGGGATAATATCCTCTGACAAATAAAATATAAATGTTTAAGATAATCGCAAATAAGAAAGGTCAACAGACGGCAGAATTTTTGCTTATGCTGGGTTCCATAGTTGCGTTTATTTTAGCTTTTACAATAAGTTTTCATAAAGAATTAGCAGGTGGTTTCTTTACCGTAATAGGTAATATTTTGGGGTAGTATGATTTTTGTAAACTGCTTAAAAAACAAAAAAGCACAAATTGTTCTACCGGCAATTTTACTTATACCTACAATATTGTTGGTTATTTATTTATTGTTTGAGACGGCAAAATTATCGCGTTTTAAAATTCGCAATCAGTTTGCTTTGGATAGTGCTGCCTTTATTGAATTAACTAATTATTCTAACTTTTTAAATGCAGTTGCATATACTAACGGTGCTTTTCCTTTTAGGGTATTTAGGGAAAATATGACGCAGGAAATTCCGCCGGAAGAAGGAGTAGAAGACGCAGATAAAAAAATTACTTATTATGATTTATTTTATCAAGCAGGGGCTTTTCCTGCAATGGCTGAAGTGGACTCAAATCCAAGCGATGATGCTGGTAAATGGGAATTAAAATATAAGGAAGTTGAAGGGGATGAAGCAGCACTAGGCGACGGTGTCGGTCGCCCTAAAAATTGGAATAGTGACAACCCAAAAGTTGAAGAAAACGAAAAATATGGTATCAACTCAAAAGATCTTGTAAAAAAGTATAAATATGTGTATAAATCCGAAGAAGACACCACAAACCAAACACCTAATAATGGCAATTCAAACCCGGAAGATGAAAATGATGCAGAAAAAGGCAACGGAATTTTTGACCCTGTAACTTTGTATCTTGTAGTATATAAAATGTTTGAAAATATTTATGAATCGCAGAAAAGGGTTTATGAACGTTTAACGGAAGACGGGGAATTTTTTAGGAAGAGTTATTATCTTAACAGTTCTTCTTGTGAGATGAATAAATGCGGTAAAGATGCGGTTAAAACTTTTAAAGATTATAAATTAGGTTTAGAATCTGTACGTCTTGATAACATAAATTGGTGGTGGCGTTTAGACGGTGATGCTGACCCTGCGGTATTAACTTTTAAATCAGATGAACCGAAGTATCAAAAATTTATGCCTTTGTACCAATTTTCTTATTTGGATAAAAATACAAGAAGTAAAATGAAAAAGCTTTATACCGGCGTTGATATACGCGAAGTTATAGAACCGCCTGATAATTATTTTAGGGTTAATCTTAAAAGATATGTGCAAAAATTACACGTGCGCGCAGCATTACAGTGTACTAATGAAAGCAATAATTGTGTGTGGCCTAACCCGACACCTAAATATCAAGTGAGGTTATTCCCTTAATGTTTAATAATCTCTTTTCTTCATTGCGTTCAAAGCGCGGGCAGGCAACAACGGAAGTTGTTTTGCTGTTTCCGATATTTTTCATTTTGGCGCTTTTTATTATTAAAATTTACGGGCTTTTGATTGTTTTGCAGAAGACGGAAATTGCCTCGGCTTATGCCGGGCGCCGTTGGCAGCTTGAAAGCCATAGGGCTGCTAAATATACGCAAGGATGGGATAAAAACTTCTTAATGTCCGATATTAAAAAGAAAGTTCAGGATTATATCGGTTTTACTAATCCTGCTATGCGCAAATTTTTATCTTTACGCGATGTTGATGTAAAAATTAACAGATCTGATGTTTGGAATTCAATAACTATAACTGTTTCCACATATCCGCCGCGAATTCCTTTTTTATGCAGTTATGATAAGCGTGAGGTTTGTAAAAAACCTTATGGGGCTGCTTGTATGCGCGGTTATAATTTCATTTGCGAAACGGGGGGGACTATTCAAGTCGTAAAACAAGTTCCTAACCGTGACAGGCCTATTAGTTTCGTATTACCGAACTCCGCAAAAGAACTCAAAAAGTAGTTATTTTGATTTTATAAATTAACCAAAAAAACGAAGACAAAAAAATTGTCACTAAATATATTTTTCAAACTATTTTTTCTTTAAACGAGAAACGACTAGCGAATATTTTAACGATAATTTATGTAAGTGTTTGAGTTTAGTTTTTGCGAGTATTTTTGAGGTAATTTTTGTTTTTGTCAAGGCAAGGTATACCGAGTTAACTCGCCCGTAGGGCGGAGGTATCCGCAGCCGTAGAAAAAACGAAAATTAACCAAAAAGACGAAGACAAAAAAAATGTCACCGAGTGGGATCGAACCACTGACCTGGCGCTTATGAAACGCCCGCTCTAACCATCTGAGCTACGGTGACTTAACTTTATACTAATATTATATCAAAATTTTAATAATCTTTCAAAATTTATTAAATTTACCACTCTTTAGATAATTCTTTTATCTGTTCAAGGGCTTTGTTTTTTGCGGCTTTAGGCAGATTATCAATAAAAGTTTTGCCGTTTAAATGGTCAATTTCGTGTTGTAAAATTATTGCCAAAAAACCTTTGGCTTTCATCTCAACGGGCAAACCGCGTTCATCCAGATATTTAACTTTAACTTCCGTTGCGCGCTCTATTTCAACGCCAAGACCTGGGAAAGATAAACAACCTTCCTTGCTTAAAATTTTCCCTTCTTTTGAAGTAATTTCCGGGTTAATTAAAATATATCTTTTATATTTGCCTTCTTCTTTTTGCGGGAGCATTACAACCACTAAAGCAATATTAAGCCCTACTTGCGGTGCGGCAAGCCCCACACCTTCCATCATTAAGCAAGTTTGCGTCATATCATTAATAATTTTAGGAAGTTTCTTTTCCATCAAATTAAAATTGATTCTATTAGTTTTTTGTGTTAAAATTTCTTCCCCGTATTTATAGATCTTTAATATTGCCATAATAACTCCTAAAACTTAAATGATACTTCACGTCCGGGCCATAAAATTTCGGCAGTGATTTTATATTTGTCATGTATCGTTGCCCAAGCCATAACCATATATTCCATTTGCTCATTTGCACCGTAAGTACCTGAAACACCCATAACAATCTTTTGCGCTTTAGCTGCGTATGCAACTTGCGCAGCGGCAGCAAAGAAATCATTACTGCTAACCATTATCGGGTGAACCGGACGGCCGAAATTTTCCGCTTTCAAAATTACTTGCGTAAAAAGTTCTTTATAATCTACGCTTCTTGCTTCTCTGTCTTTACCGGCGTTCCAATTATCCAGCGGGCGTACATATAAAACTATAATATTTATTTCGCTGTCTTTTAAATCTGTTAAAACTTTTTCAAGATGATATAAATTATCGGCATTTTTAACGGTAATCAAAACATTTTCTTTATAAGGTAAATCCGCAAAAGCATTTTTTAAATCCGGTATTTGTGTTTCATTTAACTTTTCACGCGGACCTTCTTCAAACATAATATTTGCTTTTTTGGCATTTAATCGGCTTGAGATATGGAATATCAAAAATAATACAAGCCCAAAAGACACCCCTGAAATTGTTGCAGTTTTTTTGGTAATCAAGTTTATGCCTGCTAAAGCAATAACAATTAAACCGACTATGGTTGCACCTATCGGTATATAAAAATGGTCAAATTTAATATTTAGCGGCATCATAAATTCGCGTTTTTGTTCGCGGTTTTTGAAGCGTAAAATTACGATAGATACCATCTCAAAAACGAAGCTCCAAAGCACACCGAAGGCATACGCCTGACCGATTAAGTAAACATGCCCGCGGGAAAGGAATATAACAAAAAGCTGTGTTAAACAAATTGTATTTATAATATGGTAAGTTGTACCGTATCTTTTATGAATTTTACGGAACCAATCGGTTAAAATACCTGCTTCCGCAATACGGTTCATTGTTCCGTTTGCACCGATTATTGAGGTATTAACCGCCCCGCATAACATTAAACCGCCTGCAAAAACAACAGCTGCCTGAAGTAATAATTTTAAAAACTCAGGTCCTTTTAAGGACATCGCAAGACCGGATATTAAATTATCGCTATATTTCGGCATATCTTGCGGTGAAATAATTAAAGCGGCAAGGAAAGTTAAACCGCCCGTAAAAATAACGGCAAAAACAAAGATTATCATTGCGGTTTTTTTGAGATTTTGAATTTTAGGATATTCAAGTTCCCTAAAAACCTGTGCTAAAGTTTCAAGTCCGCTTAAAGCTAAAACGGAATGGCCCAAAGCAATCAATACACCGATATAACCGACTTTTTGCATAAACGGAATATTTGCAGCCCAACCCATTGCTTCTTTTGTAAGTTGCGGTTTCAAGGGGGGTAATGTTATTGTCCCGCGCAAAGCCAAAGTTATTGCAGACCACAAAAACAAGACAGCGCAAATAATTAAAGAAAGTTTGATTATTTTTGCACTCTTTTCGCTTGAGTCCTCTATCCCTTTAACATTTTGATACCAAAAGTAAATTACCACCGCAGCTGCAAAAAACATTGAAAACATTTCCGGGTTAAAAGCAAAATCTATTTTAAAAATTGCGAAAGTTGAATTAATTAAACCTATTAAATAATTTCCGGCACTGATACCGCTGATAGGCCCTGTCAACGCCATATCGAACAAAAGGGCAGAGGCGGCAAGTTGGGCGGCCTTTTCCCCGAGACCGGCACTTACGACGGGGAAAACCCCGCTGCGTGTAAACATTGAACAGGATTCCAAATACATCATTAAAAGTAAACCGGAGAAAAAGGATACCCCCAAAATATACCAAGGGAAAGCAGGTCCGAAAGCATTATAAGCAATACCGCCTGCATAGAAAGCGCTTGAGCCAAAGTCGCATAAAACGATTGCTGCCGCCTTCCAAAAGGTAATAAAAGTAAGCATAGCAGTTGAAATAACTACCACGCCTTTTACTTTAGAACCGGTTTGCGTGTTTGTTAAATTATCTTCTTGATTCATAATTAAAATGGTAATTTAGCGGCAATTTCTTCCGGAGTTTTAAGATTGCAAATTTCTTCAATAAAAGCAGAAGTAAAAGTTTCGGCTAATTTAGCAAGCAATTTTAAATGTTCCGGGAAATATTGTTCCCCGCTTGGTGATAAAAATAAAAACATCACTTTAATAATTGAATTTGCTTCGTCTTTAATACCCTGCGGTATAACTGCAATAGCGGCGTTAAAAGAATCAAGCCCTTCTATGCGAGCATGAGGTATACTTAAACCCGATTTAAGGGTTGTACTTATACCTTGCTCACGTTTTATAATGGCTTTATAAATTTCCTCTTGGTTCAAATTTGCATTTGTGCAAATATTTGCAACTAAAGATTTTACAATTTCCTGTTTATTAATGTTTGTTGTGATTATGAAAATTTGATTTGAATTAATTTTTATGTCCATATATAAATAGTACAAAATGGCGGGCTGCTTTTCAAGAGGGGAATAGGAAAGTTACATCTTTAGTTTTTTTGCTAGCGGCGTGTTTTGGGCTAATTTCAATTTTTTCTTTCCTAGAATACCGAAAATCGCTTCGCTCTTGTACTTCTGGGTATTCGTCGTCAAGGGAAAAATTGAAATTATCTCCAAAATACTTGCTAGGTTTATGTACACGGTTTGGCTTTATGAAATAAAATATGATCCCTTATTGCTTTCACCAAAATGGAGGGCTGCTTTTCAAGAGGGGCAAATTAATTTATATCAAATAGGAGTAAAACAAATTTAGTATATAGGTCTTAAGGGAAAATTTTTATAGGTCCAAATATCTTTAAAAAGTACCCTTTAGACCCTTTAAATTAAAGCAAAAACCACTAAAATTAAAGTATAAGAAGCATCAAATAAGGTGGTAGCAGTTATGAAACAAACATTAAGATTTTTATTATCAGTAAGTAATACAAAGATGGTCGTATTATGTAATGAAGGAAAACACGATTGTTATGTTTCCTATAAAGTGACATCTACGGGAATTCATCATAACTTTACTAAATTAGCAGATTGCATATCGGAATATGAGTAAAACCCATTAATAAAATTCATATTCTCTCCTTCCCCGCACCGACCCACTAGGTGCGGGGTATGTTTGTAAAAATAAACCCCCGGCTACGCCGGGGTGTTGATAAAAAGGTTCCACCTATGCCTACGACATCAAAACTCCTTGTGCTATAATTAAATTACCTGTGACAGCAGGTAATTTAAAGCACAAGGAGGTCCTTACTATGG
>JAZUPU010000009.1:0-18827 GCA_045605325.1 Elusimicrobiaceae bacterium | reverse complement strand
TGTGAGTTTTGCCGAAGGCAAAGGCGAACACCGCGAGGGCCGACCTGGAGGAAAAATTCGTCAGAATTTTTACCGTAAGGCGAGTCCTTTCTAGCCCACCATTTTAAAACCCTCGTTTTACGACGGGGTTTTTTTATTTTCCTTGTTTAATAATGTTTAATGATGTTTGCTTGATATTACCAAATTTACCAAGCATTTTTAGAGGAAAAATGTCACTTTTTTGACACTTTTTAAGAACTCATTTTTTTAGTATTAAAACCTTATTGTTTCCGGTTTTTAATTATTCTTAGTTGTTATTTACACAGCATCGTCACTTTTTTGACACTCGTTTTAATATGAGAAAGCAAAAAAGGTTTACAATTTTACAATAAATTAACATTTTTATTACCTAATTTTAAGCCATCTATCCATTTGTTTATTTCGCCTAGGTCAAACCTTACCGATTCCCCTAATTTAACTATGCAATTTGCAGGAATAGTGCCTCTGCTTTTTCTGGTGTAGACGCTTTTTACAGTTAAACCTAAATAATTTGCTAATTCCTTTACTGTTAATAATCTTTTAAAATCGTATGTTAGCAGAAATTGATACCGAACATTTAATAATTGCCAATTTAGCCGGAAATAATGCTAATACTGCTACACAAAAAGCCAATAATAACGGTGAAATTGAATATACTTTTTAATTAAAAAGTAATTTTATTTTAAAACTTAAAGGTCTGTATTGCACAGACCTTTTTTTATTTATGAAAACCCCCCGGGTTAAATTCCGGGGGGTAAATTAAATACTAAATTGTTTATTTAATTCTGAATTCAACACGGCGGTTTGCCACGCGGCCTTCTTTTGTGCTATTATCGGCGATGGGCTTTGCTTCACCGTATCCTTTATAAGAAACGCTTTTGATTTGTAAACCTTGCTGCATCATATAATCATAAACGTTTTTTGCTCTTTGTTCAGATAATTCCATATTGAATTCTTCTGAACCGACAGAATCGGTATGACCTTCAATAACTAAACTTCTGTTAGGAATTTGGTTAAGAAGTTCAACAGCTTTATCTAAAGTTTGTTTTGAATTTTTTGATAAATCAGTTCTGCCGTATTGGAATAAAATGTCATTACTCAAAACAACAGCGATTTCATCATTAATTTTTTGAACTTTACCGATAGCAGCTAAAGCGGCTGCATCTTTTTCTTGCTGCGCCTTTCTGGCGGCAGCTTCGGCTTCTCTTTGAGCTTGCAAAGCGGCAGCTCTTTGTTGGGCTGCAAGCTGGTTTTGTTTTGCTTTACGAGAAGCTTTTTTAGCTTTACATTTTGCGCTACAGGTTTTTACGATTTGACCGTTAACACAATCTTTACCATAGTAGCATTGCTGCACAAAAGCATTTGCTCCTAAAGATAAAGAGAATAGAACAGATACTACAATCAGTTTTTTCATACTATCTCCTTATTTAATCTATATAATTATTATACCAAAAAGAGGGCAATGTTGCCTTATTTATTATTAGTTTGCGGCAAATCTTCCTTATTTTTTTCTTCCTCAGAACTTCTAAATAAACTTCCCCAAGTACTTTTTAACATATTTGAAACAGGGTTTTTCGTAACCGTATGCCCTACCAAATCTACAACGCTGGACAAAACGCTAAGCGATCCTTTCGGTTCTTCAATAGTCCCTTTGACATCAATATTTAACGGCATAATCCCCTGTTCCGAGTGTCTGCCCGGGGCGCTATCAACATTTAAGTTGATTTTTCGGTTATCAAAATTAATATTTCCCTTAACTCTAAAAGAAAACAAACTTGATATAAAGGCACATTTATTCATAGTTGCAATACCTTCGTTGAAATCCACATTTGTTTTAAAGGAATCAAAATCCATTTTCCCGTTAATTTCCTGATGAACGGGGAGTTCCTCCTCTTCTTCTTCATTTTTTGACATTACTTTACCCATACCATTAAGTAAATCAAGAACATTTAGTGTATTGACGATTTTGCTTACAATGCCCAAACTCATAAACATAACCTTTGTAACAGCATTAGCATTTGAGATAGTATAAATATCTTTTATTTGCCCGTTTTGTATTTTTAAGTCAAAAGTACCATGGGTTTTATCCATTTGCTTAGTGATATTTTTGGCATTGGCAGTAAAAATAACATTATTACCTTTAATAAAAGGAACATTAAGTTTTTTAATATCTACTTTTGCTTTTACATTTATAGGCACAAAAGAAGAGCTGTTTTCCTTTCCTTGCTGCTTGGGTGATAATTGGGCCGCTTTTTCTGCTTGTTGATTTACTGTTTTATTTTCTTTTTCAGAAGTATCAAAAATATAAAGTTTATCTGCTTTAAAGTCAAGAAACACATCGGCAAATTGTTTTTGTTTTTTATAATTTGCCTGCATATTAAACGGGTTTTTATTTAAAATTCCCGTTAAAGATTCTATATTAACTTCATCAATACTTTTAATTTCTATTTTAGTATTTAACTTTTCCAAAGTGCCGACTTTATCACTAATCAAACCGATATCAGCCAAAGTCAAATTACCTGTTATAATCAGCGGCCAAGCAAAATGCAAATCAACATCAATTTTACCTGCCGGTTGCAACTTGGCAATGTGGGGGGAAAATTCTTTAAAAGGATCTAACACACTGTTAAAAATGATTTTTCCTCCTGAAATTTCATTTTTATTTAAGTCCAAATTCGCTTGGAGATTTAATTCCGTATCAGCTGTTTTGATAAGTAGATTCTTAATATTTGCCTTTGAATCTTTAACGAAATAATCAAATGAAATATCGGAAGTCAACAAAGGTATACGAAAGGGTAACAATTCACCGAAATCGGCAAAAGTTGCGTCAGACAAATCTTTTAACTCCGTAATAATTCGCCCGGAAGGGTTTTCAAAATTATTTATTTTGGCTTTTATGTTCAAAGAAGTTTCTTTATACTTAAACAATAAATTTTTTAAATCAAAAACAGCACCAGGTAATTTAAGTTTATTTAGATGAGTATCGGCATTTAAAGTAAAATCAGCACCGTCAAAAACCATATTTTCCTGTTCAAAATACGGGGCAAAAGACAGATTAAAATTAAATGGTTTATAAAAAGAAAATCTATTTAAATTAAAATTTAAATTTCGCAAATTTGCTTTCATATTTTCTTTTAAATCAACAAAAGAAATTTGTGAATTATTAATAACTAAACTTTTTATTCTTATATCAAAAGGTACACTTAATTCTTCGGAGTTTTTATTTTCTTCCTGATTTTCACTTGTAGCTAAAAGCGGCTGCAAATTAAAAGTACCGTCTTGATTCCTTATAATATTTAATGAAGGTTTTTGAATTATAATTTTTTTAATATAAAGCTGCCCGATTAAGAGGCGAAAAGGATTTAAACTCACTTGAAAATCCTGGCAATTAAATAAAGTTCCGCCGGAGACATCTACTGAAACATTATTAAGTTTAATACCGAATAAATTTGCTGAGATTTTATCTGTTTTAATATCTGCCCCTACGGTTTTAGAAAGATAAGCAAAAGTTTTTGCTTTTACACTTTCAAGCGGCAAAATAAATCTTAAAGACAAGTCAGTTAAAATTAACAAAACAGATAGACCAATCAATATATAACCAACAATCTTACTAATTTTCTTGAATTTATTATTCATATATAAATTATATAAAAAAAAGCAAACAAATACCCCGGTCTTTAATCAGTTTAACCGGGGTACCAAATAATACAATTATTTTTCTTCTGCAATTGCGCTTACGGGGCATGCACCGGCGCAAGAACCGCAAGAAACGCATTTTGCTGCGTCAATTGCTCTTTTACCGTCTTTTTCTGAAATTGCGTTCATCGGGCAAGATGCTTCACAAGCGCCGCAGTTTACGCAAACTTCCGGATTAATTTTATAAGCCATAGAACCCTCCTTTTAAATTTAATAAAATTATTTACTAAAATACACCAAACTTGATTTTGTTGGATCAGCATTATCTTTGGCATATCCTTGAATATAATAGCCGTTTTCGTTAACACCAATTTCAAAATTACCGCGGCGGAAATATTGCTGCATATCACGCTGGAACTGCACCGCATCCCCGCTGATTAAAGCTAACCGTAACAAATCATTAGTATAAAAACCGTAATGCTGTTTATGCAATTCTTCCAAAAAAGCAATTTTAATAAGTTGGTCCTGGGCGGACTTTTTCATTGCTTTATATGGATTAAAAATCAAATTATTATAAACGAAATAAGCGGAAATTAAAATTAAAAATGTACCGAAAAAGGAAATTAAAGTTAATTCAGAACCGATTTTTTCACGTGTGGAAACAACTTCACTACCTGCCAGCAAATCCTCTAAAGCCAAGCGTTTATTGGAAAATATTACAAAAGCAAAACCAAGGCAAAAAGTAGCAATGCTTATGATATAACCTATTGCCCTTAAAAAAGCTTTACCTAAGGTCAGATTTTGTTTTGTTTTACGGTCTATAACTTTTATACCAAGCAAGAATTTGCCTATAGTTTTAAGATTACCGGTACTAAAAATTGTAATATACAAAACGAAAGCTAAAACTGAAAGTAAAAAATAAGTATATCTAGGGGGGAAATCTAGCTTATTATAAATGAAAGTGGATATAGTCATCCACAGCATTATATCTATTATGAAAGCAATAGCCCTCTCAAAAATTGAAGCAAGAGGTAAATTTTGTGTATCACTTTTCAAAATTTGTACTTCCTGTTGCATCGGTGAAAGTTGCTCCATATTTTATTTCCTCCAATCCCCTAATAATTTATTATACAAGTTTTTTAAGCAATTTGACACAATATTGTTTTTTTTATTATTCTTCTTATTCCTTTGCTCCGGCGGCTTTTAAAAGTTGTATTAATTCCATATAATTCCTGTCTTTTGCGATATCAAGCGGGGTTTTCCCCTCGTTGTTTTTTATATCGGCATCCGCCCCATTTTCAAGAAGTAATTTTACTATGGCGGAATCATTTTTAAATTCGTATTCTCTGTTCGTCAAATCTGCCTTTGTATCAAAAAATGACGTGAGGGGGATAAGATGTAAAGGTGTATTTCCATGATTATTTTTTGCATTTATATTTGCTTTACGATCTAATATTTTTTTTACATTGATAGGATCTCTTAAATATGATGCGATGTGTAATGGCGTATCCCCATCATTATCTTTTATATTAACTTCAGCGTGATTTTCCAATAATAAATCGGTAACACCCCAGCCAAATGAATTATAAAGAGGTGTTCGTCCCACATTATTTTTAGCGTTTACATTTGCACCGCTTTTAAGCAACAGTTTAACAATTTTAGGGTTTGGTATTGACTCCTCCTCCGTAAGAATTGTCGGATTGTAATCTCCGGCATGACCGGTAGTATAATGTAAAGGTGTATTACCGTACTCATCTTTCATATTCACATTTCCGCCGGCATCAATCCATTTTTTTAGTGCGATATCATCACCCCAATATAATATTCCAGAATCCGGAAATGCCTTGGGATCTGTTTTTTCTTCTTTCGGTGCAGCATTAACAGGTTGTAAAGCAGAAGGATCATTTATTAACATTGCAAAATAAGGTTTTTTTACAATATCTTCAGATACAAAAACCGCATAACGCCCGGTATAATGGAAGTAACGCGGCTTAATAGGTTCAATGTCTATATCGTCAAGAATCCCCATTTCTTCACTTACTTCCATTGCCGCTTCCGATTTTAACTTTACTCCTGCTTCATTCATTTTAAATTGCACGTTTTGCAATGCTTTGTTGATGAGGTAATATTTGTCTTTATCTTCAGATAAGATTTTCTTATTACAAAGTTCATCAAAATTTTGGGTAATATCAAAACTTAACAAAGGGGCTTTTAATTCATCATTTTCCCATAAAGTTGCATTTATATCCACATCAATAAACTCTCCTGGTTCTTTAGCTTTGGCATGAATTTTATTTATCTCTTCATTTCTCTTATCAAACATCTTCTTATACAGTTCAGATAAAGTTCCATCTTCGTCTGTTCTAAATAAATACACAATATCACCCTGTTTTGATTGCAAGAAAATAGCATGATCATTTTCATTGTTGTAGAAAACAGTGTAAACCACATTACCTGCCCTTTTATCACTTCCGTTTATGCCGAAGTATTCTACAGGATTTTCAATTCCTTTAAAGGATCCTTTACCCAAATTATCCAACTGTTCCGTAAATGTGAAATTCTTCTTAAGCATAGAGTAAAATAAATATTTTTTTATATTCTTTTCTTGGCTGGGGCTCCAATCAATTTTATTTAATAAATTGCCGGTTTCATTAAATTTATTTTTAATGCTTTCCTCAATTTCCGCTCTAAGGGAAGGGGAAATTTCACCCCATTTTTTATAATATGCATCTTGCGACAAATCTTCTTCACTAAAGTTTTTCTTATTTAATTGTTCTGCCATTTCCAGTTGATTTCCGTCAAATTTAACAGGGCCTTTAAGCAGTTCTTGCATAAAATCATTCCACACTATTTGAAAATTACCTGCCCAAGCATAATTTTTTGCTTCTGATCTACTTTGCATTGTAGGTATAACTTCCAATTCATTTGTATTCATATTTTTATTTTCTCCTGTTTGTTCTTCGGTTCTACTCGTACCGGCGATTATTTCTTTTGTCGATTTTTTTCCTATACTTATAAAAAGTGTAATTCCTAACAATAAAGATATACTTATTATAATTAATTTTATTTTCATTTTATTTTTTAATTACTCCTTAACCCCGTCAGCAAACAACTTTTTCATTTTATCCCAACCCATTTGTAATCGCCGGAAAAAATTGTTCATTTAAACTTTTTTGTTCTTAAACAAATACATTTATTATTTTGTTTTCATCAATCCAACCATAATAAAAGTCCACACAGCAATCCCTATTGAAAACCAAGTAGCAATTACACGCACAATTATTGATCCAAGAACATAAGGTTGTTTAAACCAGGTGTAAATAAGCATGGCAACAATCATACAAGCCCATACAGCACCTATTACAATTGCAAACGAATCTTTTACTACAAAATTTCTAATAATTAATCCATTTGTAAAAGCCAACAAGACAGCAACTATATACCAAATTATATAAGACACTGATAAGAGAAACAGATTATATTTAGAAAATACCCAATTAAACAAATTATAACCTATCAAAGTAGATATCCCTATCAAAACAGCTGATGAAACACTTCCTATTATATACATCATAATTAAATCACCTCATCTAAACATATAATAACAAAATTGTTGCTTAACAATATTTGATTTTAATTTACCGCACTTGCTTTACAGCCCAATCAAAAAATTGGCGCCAAGTAGCATAAATTTTAGCCGCTTCTTCCGCACTCATTTGCTGGGAAATGCGCTCATAATTTTTTAACTCGCGCCAAGCGGAAATATCAAGCCCGCGGCTTAATGCCGCAATTAAAGCTGCACCCGTTAAAGTACTTTCCTTTTGTTTGTTTTGAAATATAGTCATCCCCAAAATTGCCGCTTGAAAAGCAATTAAATTTGCACCGCTCAAACCGCCGGAAGTTTGCAAAGTTTCAACATTATAACCCTGTTGTTTTAAATAAAAAATTATATCATTTAAAAGAAGAACTATACCACGCATAGAGCCGGCAATAATATCTTCTTTTTTGGTATTAGGCAAAAAATTAGCAAAAACCGGTTTTAAACCAAAATCAAAATAAGGCGAACCGAGCCCACCCAAAGCCGGCAAACACCAAACCGGATTTTTAGAAGAAGCAAAAATTTTATCAAGCTTGCGAACATTAAAATTAAGCCCCAAATTTTTAAGCCAGGAAATAAATGAACCGGCAGTATTTAAAGGGGCTTCAAGCAGATAATAAGGTTCGCGGTCCGGCCTGCTCCATGCAAGAGATGTTAAAACACCTTTGACATCTGCGCTTTTATGCCCGATATTTAAGAGGAAAAATGCGCCCGTTCCGTAATTTATAAGTGCGGCACCCTTTTCTAGTACGCCGCAAGCCGCACAAGCTGCCTGCTGGTCCCCGGTAGAAACGGTAATTTTAATGTTTTTATAAGTGCCAAAGTCCCCAAAACTTGTTGTTACATGCGGTAAGATATCAGAAGTTAAACCAAACGATTTTAAAATATCTTCATCCCACTTAAAGGTGTTGATATTAAAAAGCAAAGTGCGCTGTGCGCAAGCATAGTCACAGGCAAAGACCTTGCCGCCGCTTAAATGCCAAGTCAAATAACTTGTAACGGGACCAACACACAGACGCCATTCCTTAAAAGCATTTTTAACTTCGGGAAAATTATTTAAACCCCAAACAATTTTTGCTGCTGAAAAATACGGGGTTTTATAAAGCCCGGTTTTTTGGTGAATAACTTCTTGTGAAAGCGAATTTTGTGCAATTTCCGCTTTTGCGCGCCCGTCAAGCCAACTTAAAGCCGGGGCAAGTGCTTTGCCGGTAACTTTATCCCAAAAAACTATGGTTGAGCGTTGGGATGAAATTGCAATTTCACTTATTTGCGTGGCAGGAATTTCATTTAAAATTTCTTCTATAACTTTTTGCGTACTTGTAAGCAAATCAAGCGCTTTATATTCGCACCTGTCTTGCTCGGAAGTTAGTGCAACTTCGACTTTAGCAAAAGCAGCAAGGCAGCCGTTTTGCGTCCCGAAAGCAGCAGCTTTTGTGGACGATGAACCTTGGTCTATTGCTAAAATAAAACTTTTATTTTTCACTGTTTACCTCTTTATACCATTTGTTATTTTTTAACAGTGTTTCACCTACTTTATCAAGTGCCAAAAGTAAGTTAAGGTTCTTATTTGCATCAAAATCGGGGGTAAACTTTTCTTCCTCAATAATTTTTTTACCGTCGTATATAACAACACCGTCTTTGGTAACTATACCGCTATTTACACCGGTGCTGATCATTGCCAAATGAGGGGCATTGGAATCAAACAAATTATTCCCATATATTGTGTTAGGAATATGCAAATTAGACAGGGCATAAATAGTCGGTACAATATCAAGCTGGGAGACAGTGTAATCTATTTTTTGTGCTTTCAATAATTTAGGGGCATATATTAAAAGCGGTATTTGAAAATTTGAACTTACGGTATTTCGCTCTGATCTGCCACCTATATGATCTGACAAAAATATAAATACAGTATTATCAAACCAACCGTCTTCTTTGGCACGCTTAATTAAGGAACCTAAAGCATAATCCGCATAAGCTATGGAATTTTTATATTTTGATTGCCAAGAACCGTCTTTATAAATTTCAAAATCATCAGAAATTTTGACAAAAGGTTGATGAGTTGTTCCTGTAAAAACCATTGCTAAAAAATTATTTTGTTTTCTTGCTTTAATTTTATCGGCAGCAAACATTAAGGCATCATAATCATAACCATAGGGTGGTTTTGCCAGATATTCCATATATGTCGGTATATCTTCCCAACCGTAACTTTCATCTACACCTAATAAACGGGCTAACGTACACATACGGTAAGAATCCCTGCTGGAACTTTGAACATAAAATGTATAAAATCCTTGATCTGAAAAATGCTTAGGCATCTTATTTATAGACATTTGTTCTAAACCATAGCCGAAGGCAGGCAAACTGTTAATTATAGGTAATGCCCCGAAAATACTTGCAAAACCGCAAACACTGCGTTGCCCTGTTGCATAGGCATTAGTAAATAAAACACCGTTTTTTGCCATTTCATCAAAGTATGGGGTATGAGTATCCTCTTTCGGATTATAAGCCCCGATAACATATTTACCCCAACCTTCAAGCATAACTATAAAAAAATTTATATCTTTAACTTTTCCTTCGTTTTGCGGAAATTGCTGAATAGGGAAATTTTTATCTTTAAATTCATTTTTATCTTTTTTAAATAATGCCTGAACTTCTTTTATTGCATCTTCAATAGGGTAATTACTTGCATTACTCAAAGTTTTATTTCTGCGTCCTATATGATAAGCGGAAAATATCCCATTAAACATTAATAATGCTTCACTATTTGTTTTAGCATAATTATAAACCGATGCTATACCAAGGGCTTTGCCGCCGCCCAAATGCCCGCGAATACCGAGCAAAATTAAAATTGTAAAAATCACACAAATTTTTGCTAATTTTTTAAGCGAAAATTTAGGTGTATGCCAAAATTTATTTATTTGTTTATTTAAAAACCAAACTGCACCGCCAAGCACACAAATTATAAAAATTATCAAATACCAATATTGAGTTAACGCATAATTAATTATAAAGCCCATTTCATATTTAATCTGCACAATTTCATGTGCAATATGACGGTTAACTTCCGCGAAATAAATTATATCGGAAATTAATAAAACCGTCATAACAAAAATTATAAAAGAAGAAATAAAAACCCAAATTTTGAACCACAAACGGCTTTTTATAGGTAAATTCATCATCAGCAAGCAAGGCATTAAAAATAAGGCAATAACATAATAATCAAATCTAAAACCGTTTAAAAATGCCTTAAAAATTTGCCAAAAAGAGAGATCTGCGAAGTTACTGTTATAAATTAAAAATAAGGAAAGGCGCGCCAGAAAAAATAAAACTACCGCAAATAAAAAAAAGATTACACTAACTTTTAAATTAAAATTTTGCTTAAATATTTTGCACATCTTAATCCTCTGTTTTTATACACTTTAATTTTGTAATTATTTCTTTACTTGCCAAAGCACGCAATTGTTGTTTTTGTTCTTCGGTAACTTGCTGATCTTCAAGCAAAGCCAAAATACTTTTTACCGTCGGTTTTAATGTCTTGTTAAGTAAATTATTTTGTTTTAAAAATTCTAAAGTTCTTTCTTCGTCTTTAAAGGTTAAAATTTCTTCTTCTTTAAGTTCCGCTTTGTAGGATGTACCGAAACTTAAATTCAAATTTTGTTCTTTTAATAGTTTGATAATTTCCGCTTTTAAAGCGCGGCCTTCATCTGAAAGCTTACCAAGGCGGTCAATTTTTTCTGCTAAAGTTTCTTGCGGTTTTTCCTGTTCCTGTTCCGGTTTCGGTTCTTGGTTTAAATTCCAAACAGGGCAACTGCCGCGATAATCACACCAACGGCAAGATTGTTCCGACGGTGTCGGCTCAAATTTTTGAGCCAAAATATTTTCAGCTGTTTTCATTGCACCTTTCCAAAAAAGGTCAAGTTCGGCGGAAGGGACAGGTTTAAAACTGTCTTCCGTTAAAGTGGGAAGATGGTAAAAGAGCATTTTTTCAATGCTGATTTTTTGTATTTCTACGTCACGCGCCTGCACTAAAGGTAAAAGTTTTGGGCTGTTTTCCAAAAGTTTTTGGTAAAACATAAGTTGGTCCGGCTCGCGCTTTAAGGTTTTACCGGTTTTATAGTCCAAAATTGCAATTTTGCCGCCACCCAGATAATCAATTCTATCCACAATGCCCATAACGGTTAAACCGTCAATATCGGCATAAACCTTCATTTCGGTTGAGAGCGGATGCAAATTATCGGCAACATGTTTTGCATAATATTTTTTTATAATTTCCTGACCTTCAAGGAAACCTTCCTGTTCTTTTTCGGCACTGCCGTAGCCCTTTTCCTGCCAAGTTTGGGCGGACCATTTTTGTTTAAAAAACTTTAAAGCGTCTTCAATGGGGGGGAATTGCGGTGTAGAATACAAATATTCCATCACGCTATGCAAAATTGTACCAAAAGAAAAGAAATATTTTGGCTTTTCCGGTATTTTTAAGATATAGCGGAATTTATATTTTAGCGGGCATTCGCGATAAAGCCCCATTTTTGATTGTGAATAGAAGAATTGCGCCATATATAAATAATAGCATTTTGCGGGGCTGTTTCACCAGCTATAATTTGTTTTTACCTTTATTTATAAAATTGCCTAAAGGACTGTAAACCTGCTTTAATTACGCCGGAATCAAGCGGTTTCTTAACAGGTCTGTAAAGATTATCATATTGTTGAATGGAACCGAAATCATCAAAAACCATAATATCATTATTAATACGCACAACTTTATCATTATATCCGGAAAGTATAATAAAAGGTCTTTGGGTACTATCAAACAAATTTTTGCCTATTGAATAATCACTTGCCGGATTAGAACATTTATAAATGTTTTGAATAATCGTTGTGGCAACATCATTGTGGGAAGTAAGATAATCAACCTGTGAAGATGTATCCTTCCCCGGCTGATAAATAATTAAAGGTACTTTTGTTTGATAATCGCTAAAATTTCCGTTATGCCCCCAAAAATTATTATGGGAATCGTTTATTTCTTGTCCGTGATCGGCAGTAATAACTATAAAGGTATTTTCAAATAAATTATGTTTTTTTAAATCGTTTAATACGCGGTCTATTAATTTATCTGAAAAGTATACAGAATTTTTGTATCTATTCATATATGGTGCCGGGTCCGTATTTTTTGTTAAGAGCAGATAATTAGGTTCTTTAGCCGGTGTAAATATTTCGTCTTCGGCAGGGTAATCAAAAGCATGCGGAGCATCTAAAAATATAAACCCGAAAAACGGAGTATTTAAGTTGCGTTTATTTAAAAATTCTTCAAAATCTTCTACGGCATTTATATCCCTCTCCCAAGATGTATTACCTTTAGAGCCGATACGCAAATCTTTTATAGGCGCAAAAATATTACGGTAAAATGTAGGGCTTCTTAAATCGGCACTTGTAAATATTGCCGGTTCATACCCCATTTCCAATGCTTTACTGATTAACACCGGCGGCAAATTTAAACTTGTAAAATCATCCCAGTAAGAACGCGGCAGGGAATAAAATAAGGAAAATATACCTGTTTCCGTTCCATTACCGCCTGAAATGTGATTATTAAAAACAGTCATCCCCGGTTGTTTTGCCCAATCAGATACAAGCGGCATAGCAGCTGTATTAAGCATATCACCGCGTAAAGAATCTACTGCAATAATTAAGATATTTGTGTTTGATATGCCGCAATTCATAGGGGTAACCGGATAATTTAAACTGCCTTTTTTAGGTATAGAATAAGGATCCTTTTTTGCTTTAAATCCCCATTTGGCAAGCCGACGGTCTGCAGACATAGGGAAAGCCAAAGGTAGTACTTTGCGCTGGGATATTACGGAAGGCACCATCATAAATTTACCCCAAGCATAAAAACAATTATAACTTAAAAAACATAGCAACCAAAAAGTTGAAAAAATTAAAATCCATTTTTTGTTTAAAGATATTCGTCTTGAAAGGAATAAAAAACCTATCTCCAAGCCGACAAGCAGTATAATACTACCGACAGTCATTAACCACATACTTGTCGGAAAAACAAATATTTCACTTCCTGCCGGACCGAAAAATAATTCCAGCATTGCAAGCCCTATATGGAAACGATATTGGGAAAATACAAATAAATCTATCAATAAAAATAAGGAAAATACAGAACCCCAAAAAACACAAACAAACTTTAATGCCGGATTAGCAATATATTTAAACGGAAGGCACAAAAGTCCCATAACCCATACAAAAACAAAAATATGCGAAAATAAAAATAAGGCAGAAAAACTAATACCTATAAAATCAGAAGGAATACCGTTAATTTTTAAAAAACCTAAAGCAATCAAACACCACAAAAAACCGTTAATTAGAATAAAGGCAAATAAATTCTCTTTCTTTTCCATATAAAAATTATAGCATTTTACAAATGTTATTGACAAATTTGTTTTGTTGTGTTATAATTATTTAAGGTTATTTTAAATAATCTATTATAATTATATTATTTGGGGGTAATTTATGAAATATGTTAAGAAATGTTTTCGGATGTATTTTTGCTTTTCGGGCAGGGCAAGCAGGCGGGAGTTTTGGAGCTTTACCTTTTTTATCTTCATTATCGCATTTGGTATTGTGTTTACGGAAATTTTAATTGCGCCCGATACTATTTTTAACTTAACAGGTATTGCGCCGCTTTCTATGTGGTTTGTTTTTTGCTTTATGCCGATGTTAAGCGTTAGCGCCCGCCGCTTGCACGATATTGATTTTAGCGCATGGTGGTTACTTTTGGTTTTATTTCCTCCGTTTCATATAATTTTGATTTTGTTTTACCTTTTACCCGGCTCAAACAGAATAAACAGTTACGGCGAGGAACCCAAAACAGCTACTATTTAAATAAGCTTTCAATAAAGGACATCATAGCGGCCAAAATCGCACCGGCAGGGATTGTAATAAACCATGCCCAAACAATGCGCCGCGCCACACCCCAATGAACTGCCGTCATACGTTTAAACATCCCAACACCGACTATACCGCCTGTTATGACATGCGTGGTACTTACAGGGATACCGAGAATTGAAGAAATAAATAAGGACATTGCCGCACCGGATTCCGCACAAAAGCCGTCAATCGGTTTAAGACGCGTAATTTTTTGGCCCATAGTTTTAATAATGCGCCATCCGCCGGAAAGTGTACCCAAAGCAATAGCGGTGTAACAGGCAATTTTTACACTTTGCGGAATAAAAAGTTCAGCACCCGGAACAATAAATTGTTCATATTCATGATGTGTCATTATTACTTTTGCGATAGGCAAAATTGTATCTGGGTTAGCGGCAACGGAACTAAATAAAATCATACCGATTATACCCATAGTTTTTTGAGCATCATTACCTGAATACCCCAAACAAAATGCGGACGCGGAAAATAGTTCTGCTTTCCTAAAAAACGCGTCAACTTTTTTATATTTAAAATGTGCACCGATTCTAAAAACAATGCTTGCAACGGCAATGCTAAGTAGCATACCTACCGTAGGTGCAATAACAATAAAGGCAATAACTTTTAAAACGCCGGAAGTCACTAAAGCGGATACACCTGCCTTTGCAACACCTGCGCCGATTAAACCGCCAACCAAAGCGTGTGATGAACTTGAAGGTAACCCAAAAAACCAAGTAATTAAATTCCAGCCGCAAGCGCCAAACAAAGCAGCGAAAATAACACTATTATCAACGATACTTATATCAATAATACCGCCGCCTATTGTTTTGGCGATATGCATTTCAAAAAACAAAAACGCAATAACGTTAAAAAACGCAGCCGACCACACCGCCACACGTGGGCTTAAAACACGCGTGGAAATAACGGTGGAAACGGAGTTTGCAGCATCATGAAAACCGTTAAGATAATCAAAAACTAATGCTAAAGCAATGAGTAAAATTATTGAAGTCATATTAATTATTTTTTACCAAAATTGATTCAACTATATTTGCCGTATGCTCGCACAAATCTGTAACATTTTCGCATGTCTCATACATTTCTTTCTTTTTTATGACTACGATAGGGTTTGCGTTTTCATCATTTAGCAAAGTGGAAATAGCTTCATCGCGCAAAATATCTGCCATATTTTCAAGGCGGTTAATTTCAACGCATTGTTCCATAACTTCTTTTGAGTGTTTTCTATGTTTAAGCCCATATACAACTTTTTGAAGGGCCAAAACGGATTGTTCAATTAAATCCGCAAATTTATGGCTATATTCGCCGGGTTTCAAAAGTTTATAAATATAATAACGTTTGGCAATCATATAAATACCGTCAATAATATTATCTGTGGAATTAGACAAATCCAACATATCTTCACGGTCAAAGGGGGTAATAAAACTTTCGTTAAGTTTATCAATAATACGGTGGCTGATTTCATCACCCTCGTGTTCAATAGCGTGCATTTTATCAATATTATCGGCGGTTACCGCAGGGTTGATAATAATTTCTTTAAAAAGTTTTGCACCTTTTACGACATTATCAATTTGACGGTCAAATAAATCAAAAAATTTTGTTTCTTTTGGCATGAACATAATAATTTCCTCCTATAATTATAAAAAAAGGCAGACACATAAGTATCTGCCATTAAATCAGAAAGCGCCACTCGCTTTAAAATAATTAAAACTTTTACAAAGTTTTTGCATACTTTTATTATATCAAATTTGAAAAAGGTTGTACATTTTGTTACATTTCGTTTGAAAATTTGCTAAAATATAAAGGTAACAAATATCGCCCCCATAGCTCAATGGATAGAGCACCTGCCTTCTAAGCAGGGGATTACAGTTCGATTCTGTATGGGGGTAATTTTAATAGTACAATATATTCTTATATAAAATATGTCTTACTTCTTAGCATTTTGTTTAGCACTTTGTTGGGGCACGGCTTTTTTTGCAACAAAAAATATCGTTACCGCCCTGCCGCCTTATTGGAGCACATTTTTTAGGGTTTTAGCCGGTTTAATATTCTTTTTAATTTTCTATAAACTCCGAAATAAAAACCTTAAAATTGACTTTAACCAACTTTGGCGCCCTTTTATAATAGGTTTCCTATTAATATTACTGCCTTTTGCCGCACTTTCTTGGGGGCAGCGTTTTGTTGCACCGACGGTGGGGGGGATTTTTAACGGTACTGTTCCTATATGGTCCTTTATAGCAGGTGCAATAATTTTAAAAGGGGTGGACAGTTTTACTTGGCGCCGCGCGGTAGGTATGCTGTTTGGAATAATCGGTTTACTGATTATCACTTGGCCCAAAATAAGTGCAAACTTCCACGGTATCAATTCAACGGAAATTTACGGTTATATTGCCCTTTTAATTATGGCGTGGTCTTACGGGCTTGGAAATGTTATCACAAAAAAAATTATGGTAGATAATAACAGCACCACCTTAGAAGCAAACACTTTTTACCAATATTTAATTTCCGCTGCAATTTTACTGATACTTTCATTTATTGCAGAACCTTTCCCGCCGCTTGCAAAATTTTCCGGAAAAGTTATATTTTCAATAATTTGCGCGGGGGTATTTTCTTCGGCAATAGCTTTCTTACTTATGGTTGAACTTATAAAAAGGTGGGGGGCAACGCGTATGGCATCGGTAACTTATATAACACCTGTTATTGCTATGATACTTGATATTTTTGCCTTACACCGTTTCCCGACATTCAATGAAATCATCGGGCTTTGCATTATTTTTGCCGGATTATTTTTAATACAAAAACCGATAACAACAAAAAAACAATTAAATAACTAATTTATAGATATAAAGCCCGTGCATCAACACGAGCTTTATTATTTGTTTTGTATTTATTTTGCCGAGTATAAGACCACCGTTGTTTTACCCGCACCGTTAATGAAAGGTACAATCAAAACATCCTGATAATTACCTAAAGTACCTTGCTGTAAATCAACTGTATAACCGCCAAGCGGGGCTTCGGCAAATTTATTTAAGGAAGATCCGTCCCATTTAAGCAAAACCAATTTGCCGCTTTGATAATAACCGAAAGTGCTTGATAAAATACCGAGTTTCGCCTCATTTTCAAGCCCGGCAACAACAAAACCGCCGTCGGCATTAGACAAAGCAAGTGAAGAATAGAATTTAATAATATCATTGTCAAATTTAATTCTGTTTGGCGTGGATGCAAAATTAAATTCAGACGGACTGTTAATATAAGAACTCTTTTTATCAAACTGTATGCGCAGTTTGCCGCTTGGCTGGGTGTAAATTACATTTTGTTTACCTTCATCAAATTCAGCGACATTAAAACCGTAAATACTTTGGAATTTATAGGATTTTAATTGTTTGCCTGCCTGATATTTACCGTCTTTATATTCCAAAATTGCAGGGGTTAACGCCCTAAATTTGCCGGACATATTATCAATGTTTTGCGTATATAAAACACGTTTACCGTTAAAAGGTGCAATGCCTTTAACAAGCCCGCGGAAATTTGCCTTTTCCGTCCAAGTATTATTTTCTATCTCATAAACTGCGGTATTAAAATGATTTCTTACGGTGTCAAAATAAGAAATAAAAATTTCCGCTTTTCCGTTACCGTCTAAATCAGCATTATCCAAAGAAATAATTTTTTGTATAGGGCTGGATTTAAACTCAGATACTTTATTTAATTTATCGTCTTGCAAATTATAGGTAATAATATTATTATCATCATAAGCAATAACTAAATTGCTTTCGCCGCTGCCGGTAATATCTCCGGCGGTAAAAGCAAGTGCTTTACCGTCAAGCGGTTTGCTTTGCCAGAGGTGGGGTAAATTATTTTTTTGACTGTTTTGTCCTGCTTGTTGTACGGCTGGCTGCGGTGCAACTTGCGGTAAAATTGTAATATTTGCTTCAATGCCCTCAAGTTTATCTTCTTTACCTATATTATTAACAGAACCTATTGCATAAAGAGGTTCCACTTCGGTAATTTTCCCGTTTAAGCGGCGTTCAATGGTTTTGCCAAGAATCTTTCCCGTTTTTGGGTTTTTAATTTCGCCGCCCCAAAAAGTTACGGTAAAAGTATCATTTACTTTCGGTTTTTCCTTAAAGTCGGAAATATCTAAGTAAACGCGCGCACCGTCTTGTTTGACAATGAGCGCGGTCTGTGCAAATACTTGCACAGAAGTAAAAACAACAACTGCAAAAAGTATAAATAATTTCTTCATACTTATATTATATATAATTCCTTCAACATAAAGATAGAGCTTGACAAAAGTAAAAGAAATTTCTTTATTTAATAAAGTCAAACCGTGTACAAAATCCGACAAGTATTTTTGAGGAAATTTTGATTTTTACTCAGGCGACAAGTACCAAGAAGAACGGGGAGCGAAGCGACATCTCGGTACTTTAGGAGCTGAAAAATCAAAATTTACCAAAAAGAATTAGGCGGCTAAACATTAAATTTGCAGATTCCATCTTTTAGGGCTGCAAAATATCAAACACATATTGGACTCTGATAAAAACTAATATAATAGTTTTTAGGAGAGTTAGATATGCAGGTATTAAAGCGTTTTTATGGTGTAAACATATATGGGTGTGCGGTTAAATTAAAGAGG
>JAZUPU010000008.1:0-16394 GCA_045605325.1 Elusimicrobiaceae bacterium | reverse complement strand
GCCCGCTTACGGTTTTTTTGGCTTGCTCGGATAAATTGCCTTTTATTATTTCGTTTAAATCCTGACGCATCGCCGTCATAGAAGATTTTTCTATCGTCGGTATTGTAGCAAAAAGTTCCATATTACTGTTTATAAGTAATATAAACACCAACGATAATGAAATTAGTTTTTTAGACAATTTAAAAATATTTTTTATCATCATAAAATTTCCCCAAAATTATTTTTCAAAATTTTTTAGTTACTCAAAGTTCGCCTTATACCTTAATTGTAACTAAACGCTTGAAAATTTACAAGAGCTTTTAGACCTAGATCAAAATAGGTCTAAGGTCCCAGAAAATTTTTCTCGTTTGAATTAATATTTTAAATATGATAAAATATTTTTAGCATACAGTGTGCTGAAATATTTGTACTTGAGAGGTTATTAAGAATTAATATGAAAAATTTTAAAAATTTATTTTCCGCAAAGAATATGAGTTTCGTTCTTGCAGCTTTTGTGGGGTTATTTATTTGCTTTTTACCGGCTGGGGTTAGTGTCGCAAATATTTTATTATCATATATGGCTTTATTATTAATTGCCTTGGTGATTCTTATTTTAATTTGCCCGGAAAGGGTTGTCCGTTCCTTTATATATACATATTTAAACTTATTTTATAATATTGAAATTAAAGGCAAGCAAAATATTATTAAAACTAAGGGTGCCGCAGTAATTTTAGCTAATAATAATTCTTTTATTGATCCTTTAATTTTGGCAACTTATTTACCGCGTGAAGTTATCTTTTTAACGGACAGTAATATCGCAAACCGTTTTTGGATGAAAATTATTTTAAGATATGCCCATCATCTGCCGGTTGATCCTACAAACCCAATGGCAATCAGAACAGTATTAAACGAACTTGAAAAAGGTAAAAAGATTGTAATTTTCCCGGAAGGTCGCATGAGCACCACCGGCTGTATTATGAAGATTTACAAAGGACCTTCAATGATTGTACAAAAGGCAAATGCACCTATTATACCTATATATATACAGAATACTCAATATTCCCGCTTCTCTTATTATGGGCGTAAACTGCGCCATAGACCGCATAAAGCAATTATCGTAAATATTATGCCGGCACGCACTTGGGATTTACCTAAAACCGATAAAACCCAAGAACGCAAATATACTTTTGCCGAAGATAAAATATATGATTTGATGAACGAAATGCGCCTTGAAAGTTTTAATACAGACCAAACTATTTTTGAGGCATTACTTGAAGGAACATCTTTTTCAAGTATGAAAAGCCGCGCATTAGAAGATATGACACGCAAAACGGTAACCTTTAGAGGTTTAATTATTTCCTCTTTTGCACTTGGTGCCAAACTTGCAAAACTTACAAAGAACAGTACCTATGTCGGTTTAATGATGCCAAACCTTAATGCTACAATGTTTGCATTTTTCGGTTTATCAATTTACGGGCGTGTGCCTGCAATGATTAATTTTACCGCCGGTAAAAAGAATATTTTATCGGCAATAAGGGCAACCAAAATTAAAGAAGTTGTAACTGCGCGTGCTTTTATTGAAAAGGCAGAACTCGGCGCAATAGTTGAAGCGCTTGAAGAAGCAAAAATTAAAATTATTTACTTGGAAGATGTAAGTAAATCAATAAATGCTTTTGATAAAATAGCAGCACTTTTAAAAGGTTTCTTCCCGAGAATCGGATACAGATTAGCTACACAAGATAATGACCCTGATAAACCCGCTGTCGTATTATATACCAGCGGTTCGGAAGGTACGCCAAAAGGCGTCGTACTCAGCCACCGTAATTTGATTACCAATAAATCCCAAATTTGTACTGCTTTGGAAATTGATTTTAGGGATAAATTTTTCAATGCTTTGCCGCTCTTTCACAGTTTTGGTTTAGCCGTCGGTACTATTACACCTTTGATAGCAGGCGGAAGCAGTTTCTTATATCCTTCCCCCCTCCACTTTAAAGTTATCCCCGAACTCGTTTACGATAGGAATGCAACAGTATTTTTCGGAACGGATACTTTCTTTAATGCTTACTGTAAAAATGCGCATCCGTAC
Organism: Elusimicrobiaceae bacterium; assembly: GCA_045605325.1. Lineage (GTDB taxonomy): Bacteria > Elusimicrobiota > Elusimicrobia > Elusimicrobiales > Elusimicrobiaceae > Proelusimicrobium. The sequence continues at coordinate 14,329 of JAZUPU010000008.1, read as the reverse complement.
GATTTCCACAATATCCGTTATGCTGCCGTAGGTGCAGAAAAATTGAAAGCCGAAACATTTAATTTATGTTGTGAAAAAATGGGTAAACGTTTGTTAGACGGTTACGGTGCAACGGAATGTTCACCTTTAATTTCCGTCGGTTCAGATATTTATTACAAACGCGGAACTGTGGGGCGTTTAATCCCTGGTATGGAATATCGTTTGGACCCTGTTGAAGGTATAAAAGAAGGCGGTGAACTCGTCTTAAAAGGCGGCAATATTATGCTTGGTTATTTGCGTGAAAGTAACCCCGGCGTAATTGAAGCACCTAAAGACGGTTGGTACCATACAGGCGATATCGTTACTGTTGACGAAAGAGGGTTCATTGAAATTAAAGGCCGCGCAAAACGCTTTGCAAAAATTGCAGGGGAAATGGTTTCCTTAACAGCAATTGAAGAAGCATTAAAGAATTTATGGCCGTCTTATATGCACGCTGCTTTGCGTGTACCGGATCCAAAACGTGGCGAACAACTTTTCATTTACACCACTAAAGAAAATCCTTCTTTAGAGGATGTAAAACAAAGTTTCAAAGCGCAAGGTTTAAGCGAACTTTGGGTGCCTAAACATATCAAATATATTCCTGAAATTATTTTGACAGGTAGCGGTAAGTTTGATTATGTTAAGATGGAAGAAATGGCCAAAGCCGAAGCATAGTTAAATTTACTAATATGGAAATTTGCAGTTTGAGTTTTGTGCCGTCTAATTATTTTTGGTAAATTTTGATTTTTCAGCTCCTAAAGTACCGAGAGTCGCTCCGCTCCCGTTCTTCTTGGTACTTGTCGTCGCAGAAAAAATCAAAATTTCCTCAAAAATACTTGCCGGATAACGCTGTCGGTTTGGCTTTATTTTACTTCCTTATCGCCTTCACCCGCATGGCGGGCGGAAGGTGCCGAGCATTAGCGAGGCAAATGGGGGATAAATTTTACTCCTCTATTTCCTATTATAACTAAAAAATGATATACTAGAATTAGAGGTTTATGTTTTAATGCAGGGTTAATACCCCTGAAAAATTTAATCTGTTTTTGTGACCTCATATTTTATGTGAGGTGCGCTTTAAAAAGGCACAGAGTAATAACAAATACAGTTCGTATAGGTATACTACTGATGGAAGTCATGAGCCGTTGGTTGTGTACCGAGCGTTTGTTTTTAACAAACCACGGCTGTTATTTAAGGGTTATTACTCTGGCTCAGAATAATAGCCGTTTTTATTTGGCTGAATTTTAATGAGGATAAATTTATGAATATCAAAGAAGAAATAAAAGAATTTACAAAACTCATAAAAAAATACCCCGATATAAAAGAATTGTATATCGGCAGGGCTGCTTTGTATACAAAAATCGGGGAATATAAAAAGGCCGTAAAAGATTATGAAATAGCAAATAAAAATCATATTTACGATATTATTTCCCTATGCAAAAGACATTATTTAAGCTGGGAAATTGACAGAATCTATACCCAAGAGATAAATAAAGATAAAAGTAATGCTATGAATTATGTGAACAGGGCGCGTTTTTATATGCGCATAGGTGCGGATAAAAAAGCATTAGCCGATTGTGAAGCATTTTTAAGAATATCACCTAAAAATAAATTAATTTTAGGATTTAAAAAAATGTTAACCGAAAAATTGAAAGCCAAATAAAATACTGCCAATAAGACAAAAACCGCCCGGGTTTATAAAAACTCAGGCGGTTAAAAACAGAACTAGTAAAAACTACTTAACTATTTTTTATTTCTTTTCTTCTACTGCATTAAGTTTGACGATAATTTTTGCATATACCGTCGGTTTAAAATAAATTGAAACTTCTGTTTCGCCAATCTTTTTGATCGGGTTGAAAATTTCAATATTATTTTTTGAAACTTTATGCCCAAGGTCTGCCAAGCTTTTTTGAACGTCTGCTTTTGTTACTGAACCGAAGACAACACCTTCAATATTAACGGTTCTTTCATAAGTTAAGACGATACCGTTAAGTTTTTTGGCTTCTTCTTTTGCGGCGGCAAGATCAGCTTCAATTCTTTTCTTGCGTTGTTCTGCACCGAGTTCCCAATTTTTAAGGGCAGCAGGTGTTGCGATTTCCGCTAAATTTTGCGGAAGTAAATAGTTACGTGCATAACCGGGTTTGACTTCGGCAATTTCACCGACAGTACCTAAATTTTTAACATCTTTTCTAAGAATAACTTTCATTTTCGTCTCCTGTTATAAATTTATTTTTTCGGTAAGCAATATGCTAAAAAGGCCAAGTTGCGGTCCCTTTTAACTGCTTTTGTAATTTGGCGTTGATGTTTGGCACAAGTGCCGGTAATGCGCCTTGATAAAATTTTACCGCTTTCCATGGTAAAACTTTTGATAAGTTGAATATTTTTATAATCAACATTTTCAATTTTTTCTGCACAAAATTTGCAGACTTTGCGCCTTGCTTCAAAACGTTTTTTGCCAAAGGGGCGGGCCGGCCTTTCAGCTGCGGCGGCACCTTCTTGAGCTTTAGCTGTTTCAGCAGCAGGGGCAGCGTTTACTTCTTTATTTTCAATCTTTTCTTCTGACATTTTTATTCCTCTATATTAATTAAAATGGTACATCATCTTCCGGGACTTCTTCAGTTGCACTTTCTGCAGAAGCATTGGCTTCTTGCGCACTTGCACCTGTGGGGACAATTTGAACGCGGTTTGCATTGATACGGAGCTCGCGCCTTTGTTGCCCGTCTTTACCTGTAAATTCATTCATTACAAGGCGGCCTTCAATGATGACGGGTGTGCCTTTTTTAATTCTTTCTTTTAGGCGGTCCGCCAAGGAACCGAAGGCAGTGGCTGAGATATAGGAAACTTCTTCCTTCCACTCATTTGTACTTGGGTCCATATAAGACCTATTATTTGCGATGCTAAAAGAGCAAACCGTGCTGCCCTTTTGGGTCATCCTAATATCGGGGTCACGCGTAAGGCGGCCGGATACTATGATTAAATTTAATTCCGGAACTCTAGCCATATTATGCTGCTACTTCTGCTTTTGCTTTGTTAGCAGGTTTATTTTTAGGTTCTTCGTAAGACATAACGATATTTCTTAAAATTGAATTATTGAGTTTTAAGGTATCGTTGAACTTTTTGACGAAGGACGGCTCTGCTTTAAATCTAAAATAGAGGTAAAACCCTTCGCGGTTTTTCTTAATTTCGTGGGTTAAGCGTCTGCGGCCGAGTTTTTCTTCAGAAAGAACTTCGCCTTTATCAGCGCTTATCAAGCCTTTGATTTTTTCAACCAAGGCGGCAACTTCATTATCATTGAGTTGCGGTTTAAGTATTGTTACTGTTTCGTAAGTTTTCATAATCCTGTTTTCTTGTAAAAAAAAGCACCGCGGGGTATTGCTACCTCGTTAATGCCTAGATATTTTAGGAAATCACCATTAGTCCAAGGAATATCTTTTCCTGTAAATATTATAACAAAATTGCAAGGCGTTTGCAAGGGGTATATAGGAAGGTTGCAGTTTTTGTTCTTTGCCGTCAAAGTCCTTTTGGTAAATTTTGATTTTTCATTTCCTAGAGTACCGAGAGTCGCTTCGCTCCCGTTCTTCTTAGTACTCGTCGTCAAAGTAAAAATCAAAATTTCCTCAAAAATACTTGCCGGGTTTTTATACTCGGTTTGACTATAATAAAATTTGCTCTTTCTTATTTCCCTCACCCTTTGCCGTTTTATTTTTGCCCTGGCAAAAATAACGAAAGGGCGGAGGGTGGCTTGCGGTGTCGTTTCCGCAAGACGGGTGGGGGTTGCCTGTAAATATGGTTTACCTTACTTTAGTTTACAAATAAGGAAATTTTATCCCCCATTCGCCTCGCTTTGCTCGGCACCTTCCGTGCCGAATGGCACTCCGCCCGCGTAAAATTTCCTCTTGTTTCGCCCTAATTTTTGGAACAAAAATTGGGGAGATGTCGCAGCGCGACAGAGGGGTGCGGGTGAAGGCAATAAAGAAAGTTTGACATTCTACCCCCCTCTTGACGAGAAAAAATATTTTCTCGTCGTCTCCCGCCCGTGCAACAAAGTGCACGGGTGGCGACAATAAAAGGAAATTCTTATTAAAATAAGGTCCACGGTTTTTAGTACCGTGGACCTTAAAGCATTTTGTTCAATAATATTTTATTTTAAAGCATTCTCCATATATTTAATCCAATGGTGCCTGTAAACTAAATCTGCTGCAGTATCTTTATCTATTCCGGCTTTTGTAAGATTTCTATAATGTGGTACTCCGCCATTTAATAAATACTCAAAAATTTCTGGGGATACGTCTTTTACCTTTCTTGAATATAATAAATCTTCATAACCGGTAGCCATTAGATCATGATCAGATTGTAGCTTATTGCGTGCCTGTTTTACAACAATTTCCCAATCATTATCATTCGCTAGTTGTTTTAAAGGTTTTACTGTATCAGGAACTTCAGACCTAAGTATCATTGCACAATCTGGCCAAGAACTTCTGCCCACAAATTCTTTGCTAATATTTTGAAATCCTGGTATATTCCCATTATTAAACAAGAAATTCCTCAACTCATTGTCATTTAAGAAATCATTTAAATAATCATATCCGTCATGATGATAATCTTTACGTTCAAAGAAATCTAATAATGATTTATACATATCATCAACATTATTATTTCCTGTTTCTTTTGCATACAATGAAAGCAAACTAGAAGTTTCATCATGTACTTTTTTTCTATTATCTATTAGGTCCTCAACTAAGTTTTTGCAAGAATTATAATCTGAACATCCGTAGTTTAACCTGTCTTTAATCCCTTTCGGTCTATATGCAATTAGTTCCGGCAACTGTCCATTTTTGTGAAATAATTTGTCCATTTGTTGAGTTTTCTTCTTAGCATCTAAAAGGTCGTCTAAACCCTTTATAGCATCTTTTTCTTTTTGTGATATAGGATAATCAGTATCATTAATCCATTCTTCAAATTCATTTAAATTTGTTTTGTAAGTTGTACCATCTGCCTTTGTAACAGTTATAGCACGATCTCTAGGTATAGTACCACTTCTAGTAGTGCCACTAATTTCTACTTTTGTAGCACCATGAAATTTTTCATCTCTCTTGACACCTTCGATATCACGGGACCATTCTTCGTCAGTATAGCTTCTCCTCTCTCCTTTGCGCTCTATATCTTGCCATCTCTTGTCTACACGGGCTTCATAAGGATCCCCAAAATTGTCTAAACCCTGTATAGCTTTTCTTTCTTTATCTGATATATTGCACCCTTGAGCACCTGGCACTCCATTAAGCCAAGTTTCAAAACGCTCTCTATCCGCGTAATGTTTGGATCCATCTGCTTTGGTAATTATCCACTCGCCAGGTTCCTTAGCACGTTCTATCTTAACAGTGCCGGAAAATTCTTCATCTCGAAATCCCCAATTCGCTTCTTGCCTTGTCCCTGGACGACTTTCACGTTGACTTTGTCTTTGTTTAAACAGGTCATCAGCCTCACTCTTTGTAAGACCTGACGATTGACCTTTAGCTATACTAGAAACCTGTTTTTGATTTAAGTCTATATCTGTCTTTTTGGCAACTCTAGTATTTAAAAAATCGTCTAAACCTTTAATAGAATTTCTTTCTCTTTGGGTTATACCGGCACCTCTAACACCAGACACTCCATTTATCCAAGATTCGATATCGGATCCACTTACATAAATTTGTGATCCATCTGCTTTAACAACTCTATAATGATCGGTACCTGGACTGGGCTCTATCATAACAGTGCCATGTAACATGTCATCCTCTTTCTTCCACAGTTCCGCTGCTAATTTAGTATCTCCGGGATACCTAGATGATGAAGATAGAGCTTTATCAATAATTTCCTTATGATTTGCAGCAAAGAAATCAGTTTCTCTACCAAAGAATTTTTTATATCCTTTTATAGCATCTAACTCTTTTTGAGATATATTCATTTTTGTACCTGGCACGCCATTCAACCATGAACCTAAACGTGTTGTTTCTACGTATTTACTACTTCCATCTGCTTTAGTAATTTTTGTAAATACGCCGCCACTAGTTTCATCTAGCTCAACTCCAACAATTCCATGAAATTCTTCGTCTAACGACATCCATTGTTTTGTCCCATTTTTAAGAAGACCATCATCCATATCTTCATATTGACGTTTTCTTCGTGCGAACAAATCATCAGCTTCACTCTGTGTAAGAGCTGTCGATTGATTTGCAGGTGTATTTGAAATATTTTTGTTCAAATCTGATAAATTTTGTTGCGGGGTACCCGGAGTATCAGGTGTGCCTCCTACTTGATTTCTAAAATTAGAATTTCTTGACGCAGCAGGACCTTCCGGTGTTCTTTGACCTGGCATACCATTTGTTACATTTTGGACACCGGGTCCATTAGGATCCCTAATGCCTGCCGTTTCAGGTATATATTTGTCTTGATTACCAAAACCGATTTGTCTTCTCATACCTTCAGGGGCACCACTTGCGGTACTTTGTCCCCTAGGCAATTCTTGCTTATGGAACCCTGCACTTGTTCTAGTTTCGGGAACAGTAGGAGTACCACCAGCTTTTGCCAAAGTAATTTCATCATTCAATTTCCCTGTTAATTTCGGTTCTAATTCCGTAGGATTTAATGCCGTTTTTTTAGGAAGTTCAGGAACAGTTTCCGCCGGAAGACGTGCGGCAATATCTTCTGCTGCATTTACTCCGTTTTTAACATCAGTTGTATTGCTTACAGGTTTTGTAGTATTTGTAACAGGTTTATTTTGGGGAGTTGTACTTTTTGGTTTGCCTGCGTTTTGCGGCATTTCTTTCATTTTATTAGGATCTACCACAGGGCGGCTGCCACTTGTTTGACCTTTCGGTTGAGTAGTACCCTTCGGAGTTTTACCTGAAACATCAGTGTTACCTAATTGATTGCCAAAATCCGATCTACCTGCTACATCATTAATGTTACCTTCAACATTTGGGTTACCCTTTTTTACTGCGTTTGGGGTTGTTGCAGCTTTTTTAACATCACTTGCATCAGGTTTTGTAGTTGTTTCCCATATTGCAACAGTTTTACCGTTTGAAGATTTTGCTAAAGTATATCTTTTTACTTTTTTTGTTTTCCTTGCTTTTTTAGGAACTCTAACACCGGCTGTAATTTTATCTGTAAATTTGTTACCGCCTTTGACTGCACTTCTAACTTTATTAGCTAAACGTTTAGCTTTATTAATATATTTAGGTCCTACAATTATATGCTTTGTTACTGTACCGACACCAAGTGTTAAGGCACCAAATAAAAGATCATCTGCGGCATCATCCAATACAAAACTTACTAACATTTCCCCTACAAATGTACTTACATCAGTTCCTAAATTGCCCTCACAAGGATAACAAGGAAGGTCTGTTCTCGTTCCTTCAATATTTAGTTTCATATATGCATCACAAATTCTTTGTTTTAATATTGCATCGGTTTCCGTAGGACTTTTAAGACCTGCTAAAGATGATCTTCCTCCAACTTTGGTTTCACCTACGAATTTAGGACATGCAGTAGTTTCATCAGCATAAGAATAATGTAAGATATTGGCTATTTTTTGTTTTTCTTCATCCGTTAATATTTCCGGGTGGTCACTTTCTGCTAATGCAATAGCGGCTTCAATTCTTGCTACTTTATTTTTTGTTTGATTAAGAGCCATTTCTATAAGTGGGTCATATTTATTCATTGCACTATAAGAATCAATTATGAAAGACATTACTTCAGTGTCGGAATCAGAATAACTCATCGTTTTCTTATCCAACACTTTTTTAGTAGTTTTTAAGTAATAATCTTCATCACCTAATTCTAAAATTGCTTTTAAAACAGGTATTTTAACTGTAGCATTTGCCTGTTTATCACCAAATCGTTTTGATTTACTTTGTGTATCACCGACATTTCTTACCAACATACCTGTGAAAAGGTTAAGTGCTTGGTCTGTGGTAACACTTTTTGCACCGCTTTGAACTAAAGAGTTAAATAACTCTATATGTAAAGCAGTTAACATACAAGCATCTTCTCCGCAATTTGCAAAAAGTTCGGCGACATCACCAACTGTACCCGGTACTTTACAAATATCAGATTTACATTTGCCAACATTAGGTAAATTGGCATTTAAAGTTTGCAGGGCGGCTTCTTTTTGCTCAGTAGTTAAATTGCCGGCATAAAGTTGCTTCATAATATTTTTTGCTGCCCAACCTTTATTTATCATATTGGCAATTAAAATTTCTATGTTTTTATCTAAGAACTCATCTGCTTTTTCCGTGTTATTTACTTTTGGATCGCGGAAAGCTGCTTCTGTTTCTTTATTAAAAAGATATTGGGCTTGGATGTTACCTTTACTTTGTTCTTCCGCCGGAATTAAATTAGAAGGAATTTGTTTTAATTTCTTTTCATATTCACTTGCACCGGAATAGTGGGCATTATAAGCATGCATACACTCCCTTTGTTTTGCTAAAAGCATAGCGGAACTAGATGCTCCTTTTGCAGTATAATTTGCTTTACCGTTAATTGTTTGTTGATACATATAACGATGGCAATAACAATCAGATCCTAAACTATAATTTTCACATTTTACAGAACCTTTTACTTGTTTTTGCACTTCTTTTTGCATTTGTGCAAAAACATTAATCTGAACAAACAAAATAGCAAATATAAATATTAAATATTTTTTCATAATTCTTCATTCTCCAATTCAAAAGGTTTTTCATAACTAAATAAATAATGTAAAAGCAAAGCAATTACAATTACATATACTGCCAAAGCGACCCCCGTTAAAGATAAGTTTGAAATCAAACCGTTATTTATAAAATTAGGTAATAAACGTACAATGCCTTTTGCCATATTAAAGGATAATAAAAATAACAAAGCAGTAAAAATAAGCCAAATGATTTTATATTCAACAAGTAAAAGTGCGGCATATTTTAAACTTGCCTTAAAGGTTATTTTTAGAGCAAATGCCATTTGCATTATAATTAAAGAAATAAGCCACAAAGAAAATATTATCACCCTAATAATTTCCGTAGAAAACGGCGTTAAAATTAAAACAGTTTTTGTTCCCCCCGTTAAAGAAATTATTAGGCAAATAATTGCCGCTATCGGTAATTGTATGAAAAGTACTTTAATGCTGTTTATTAAAGCAATTTTAAAAAACATAAAAGTGTTTTCTTCATGTATAATTTCATCATTGATACATAAATAAATTACAAATGTAAAAACAACATTCATTGCATAAAGTAAAGGAATAAAATAACAAAGCCAAATAATGCTTCTATAAGCATCAGCCCAAAAATTGTGGCTTGCAAGAAAACTTGCCCAATTATATTTCACCACAGGAATAACAAGAATATGCCCCAAAAACGGTGCATATATGTAAAACATTAGAAGCAATATAATCGTTGCAATGAGCCAAGCAATAATTAATTGCTTTGTGAAAGACATTTTAAATATGTTTGCTATCATACTATATGTATATATTATATGGGAAATTTAAGAGAAATGCAAGTGGTATTTATAAATCTTCTACTTCAGGATTATAAATTTGTGTGCCGGAAACAATTTCAAGCAACCTTGCATCTGAAGGATAATCAATTTTTTCCTTTGCTTTATTTAAAGAAACCCAATCAACGGCAAGAACTTCTGATTCATCCGGTTTGCCGATACGCACAAGCTTTTTCATTAAATACCATTGTACGGCTTTTTTAATGAAATTTCCTTTAAGCGTAAAAGAATAACGTACCTTTAAAAGCGGGCGTATGATTTTTGCACGGTAGCCGGTTTCTTCCAAGACCTCGCGAAGGGCTGCTTGGCGCGGTGTTTCCCCCTCCTCAATATGACCTTTGGGGAAAGTCCAAATCTTACGGCCTTTCATCGTTTTTACTTTGATAAGTAAAACCTTATTGCCGTCTAACACTACACCGCCGCAGGAAAATTCCGGTAAAATCATTATTTTGCCTCCACTAATGCGGCGGTTTTGTAAAGTAAGTTCTCATCAAAATAATTCGCGCAAATTTGCAAACCAAGCGGCATATTATTTTTGTCTTTCCCAAATGGTATGGTCAATGCCGGAATACCTGCCATATTTGCCGGGCAAGTGAATAAATCAGCCAAATATAAAGTTAAAATATCTTCCACTTCGCCGATTTTAAATGCACCGTTTGGTGTTGTGGGCATAACGATTGCATCAACTTCTTTTAATGCTTTTTGGAAATCTTGCTTAATAAGTTCGCGTACTTTTTGGGCTTGTAAATAAAAATCCCCGGCGTGCGCGCTGCTTAAAGAAAATGTGCCAAGTATAATACGGCGCTTAACTTCCGCGCCGAAAGCAGTGCGGTTTTTTAGGTAAGTGTCCTCTAAGTCCTTGGTATTTTTTGCTGCATAACCGTAGCGTAAACCGTCAAAACGGGCAAGGTTTGAGCTTGCCTCACTTGCCGTTATGATATGGTAACACGGGGCTGCATATCTTGCGTGCGGTAAGGAAATTTCCTTTATTTGCACACCTTTTGTCTTTAAAAGTTCCACGGCTTGTTTAAAAGCAAGGGCAGTTTCACTTTCAAGGTTTGCAATAAAATCAGTTGGAATACCGACAGTTAAATTTTGTTTTTCTTGTTTTTCTGTTGGGCATGGTTTTGAGGTGGAATCCTTTTTATCCTGCCCTGAAATTACCGATAAAACAAGTTTATTATCTTCAATATTATTTGTGATAGGGCCAATTTGATCTGCGCTGCTTGCAAATGCCGTTAAACCGTAACGGGAAACACTGCCGTATGTCGGTTTAATACCAACAACACCGCAAAATGCTGCCGGCTGGCGGATACTGCCGCCTGTATCGGAACCGAGGGCAACAGGCACCATACCACTCGCAACTGCAGCTGCACTTCCTCCGGAAGAACCGCCAGGAACGCGTGCCGTATCAAGCGGATTTTTGACAGGACCAAATGCGGAATTTTCATTTGAAGACCCCATAGCAAATTCATCCATATTTGTTCTGCCTACAATTATTGCTCCCTCTTTCAGTAACTTTTTAACGACGGTTGCGGTATAAGGTGCTTTGTAGTTTTCAAGCATTTTTGAAGCACAGGAACAGATATGCCCTTCGTATAAAATATTATCTTTTATGGCAACGGGTACCCCTGCAAGTTTCCCTTTCTGACCTTGCGGGAGTGCGTCAATTTCTTTAGCGCGTTTAAGGGCGTCTTCTTCAAAAATTTCCAAGAAGGCATTTAAAGAAGGGTTTTTTTCTTTAATGGTATTTAAAGTTTTTGTTATGATTTCTAAGGCGGTAACTTCGCCTAAATTAACTTTTTTTGCTATTTCGCTTGCTCTCATAAAACCTTCTTTACCTTTAGTAAATTATCTTGTTTATCGTTGAAAGCCGCGGTTAATTTGGCGGCATTTTCAAAATGAACGGGGCTGTCTTCGCGTTTTGGTGTGAAGTCAGCAGGCACAGAGTTTAAAGCGGAAGTATCAACTTTTTTGATTTCTTCCACCCAATTGACTACGGAAGCAATTTGCTTAATAAGTTTTTCTTCCTCCTCTGCGGAGAGTTCTATTTTAGCTAATTTTGCTACTTGTTTTAATTCTTGTAAATTTGTTTCCATAGTTATATTTTAGCAAAATCAATGTAGCCGTTCAATAAGAAAGAAAATTATTGGGTTTTGTTTTATATCTTTTCTGTTAATATTTTTTTGAGTGTTAAAACAGTTTCTTTTTTCGGAGAAATTTCTAGTACTTTTTGGCAATCAGATACTGCTTTTTCTATTTGTCTGATACGTATATAAAAACATATTCTGCGAATATAATTGTAAATGTTTTTTCTATCTTCGTTTATTGCTTTGGTATAAAATAGTTCTGCTTCTTTATTTAGTCCGTTTTTTTCACACATATCTGCTATATCAAAACTAATATAAAATACGGGTGATATCATTTTATAATCTTCAATTGCTTTTTGATACTGTTTGCTTTGTTCATATAATATGGCTCTGTGAACATAAAATTCTCTTACATACGGATATTGTTTGATTAGTTCACTAAACTCTTTTATTTGTTGTTTAATATTTTTTTTCATAAGTTTCTCCTAAATTCAGTCAATAAAAAACGGCTGCTATATTTAGCCTATTTCACCAAACCAAATATAACGACCGTGATTTATCAAAAGTGATAAATACTCGGCAAAAGTAATATAGGTGCGACCTTTTTACTCTTTGCCTATTTGACCGTTTTTGGTGTGAAATAGAGCACTTTTTGTGCTTGCTTTGCTTTAAAGCAAAGATTCCAAAAACAGATTAAATTTTATCAGGGGTATTAGCCCTGCATTACAAAATAACCTCTAAAATTAGTATAGCATTTTTTAGAAGATAATAGGGAAACTTTATCCCCCATCCGTCTTGCGCAAAAAGCTGCGCAAGCCACCTTCCGCCCGTCCACGACGGGTGAAGGCAATAAGGAAACAAATTTAATTTAACAAAAATAAACTTATATTTAAATATGTTGCATATAAAAGCCAGCAAAAATACGGTAAAATTATATATGTGCAGATCTTATTAATTTGAAAACTTACCGAAATTAGGCGGAAAACAAGGAAATCTAAAATAAGCAAAACAATTAAGCCCCCCAAAATACTGTGCATACCGAAAAATATAGGCGTCCACGCAAAATTTAAAATAAGTTGCCAAACAAAAAGTTTTTTTGCCTGCACTACAAGCGGGCTGTGCGGCTGTCTGTCAATCATCCAAATAAATACTGCAAGCGAAATGTATAAAATTGTCCACACCGGCATAAATACGAAGTTCGGCGGATTTAAAAACGGTTTATTAAGTTCTGCATACCATCCGTTAAGCGAACTGTTGACGCTTGCGCTTATTATACCCCCTATTGCTAAAAATAAAATTGCTAAAATAATTGCTTTCATAATTTTCTCCTTAGATTATTAAATGAGGTAAATTTTATACCCCCATCCGTCAAGCAAAATGTTTTACATTTTGCTTGCCACCCTCCGCCCGTTTATGACGGGTGAGGGCAATAAGGAAATATCCTCATTTTTTAAAAATGGTAAAATTTATACATGCGCCCGTAGTTCAATGGATAGAGCATCGGCCTCCGAAGCCGGGGATATGGGTTCAACTCCCGTCGGGCGCGTATAAATTTATGCGCTTTTGGGGTTTTACGCAACCCAAAAGCGCGTATTTTAAATAATTTCTTTTAAACTATTTTCAATCATATCTTTTGTACGCGGGCCGACGATTTTTTTTATTTCTTCCCCCCCTTTATAGAAAAACAAAGTCGGCATTGCCTGGACATGCATAACATCGGAATAATGCGTTGTTTTATCCACATCGACAAAGGCAAATTTTACTTTATCCCCATACTGTTTGTAAAGATCTTCTATTATCGGTTCAAGTGCTTTGCAGTGTTGGCACCAAGTGGCGTAAAATTCAACCAACATTGGTTCTTTTTCTTCTAAAACTTCTTGTTTAAAGTTAAGGTCATCAACTTCAACTTTCATAATACCCCCTTGAAAACTATATAGCTTTCAAGGGATATTATAACTATTTTAGATTAGTTTTGCAATATTTTTAGGTTAGATATTTTTTGTAAATTCGGGTGCTTGGTTTGCAAGGTCGGTCAATAACTTGAAATTATTTACCGCTTGTTCAAGTAAAGGATAATCTATACTTTTAAATAATGGAATCTTTATAGCAAATGTGGAGTATTCTAATAGAGCATCTCGTTTATGTCTTAGTACAAAGATTATATACTCATTGTAGAAAATGGCTTTTACATAACATAAATTAAATTGTTCCTTTATATTTTGTATAGCAAACAATAAATCAGGTGTCGCCAATTTTTCAGCTGTATTTTGATTATCGGTATATATATCAATATAATATTGATTGGCAATAGGTAAATTAATTTTAGGTAATTCTAATTTTGATTTTTCTTTAATAATATATTCTCCTGTTTCTTCGGGATAATTGTTTGTTTGAAAATAAGTCGTACTATTTAATTTTTTTGAATTTTTTATAACAATCATACCGGCAAAAAATTCAAATTTTTCACGATAAGCACCTTTTTGAAGATTTGGTTTAATATATTCAATTTGACTAATGGTTTCATTTAGCTTGCTATTGTTACAAGAAAAAATTTCATTTAAACATATATATTCTCCAGTATCATATGCTGGTAAAACTGTTGAAAGCATAATTTCTTTTGGGGGAATTAAGTTGGTTTCGCTTAAATTTATATTATCTATATTAACATAATCCCAATCAGAATATTGTAAAAGGACATAATGTATTAATATTTT
>JAZUPU010000007.1:0-2081 GCA_045605325.1 Elusimicrobiaceae bacterium | reverse complement strand
CCCTATAAATAGCGTTGAGACGAAAACATATAATATAAATTTACGATATCCTAACATAAAAATATTATATCAAATTATTTAGTCAAAGAGAAAAGCCGGGATAAAGTTGTATCTTTAGGGTATTGTTTTAAATAAAAACCTGACCAATAGTGTATATCTTCCTTTATAAATTGCCGTTCTTCTTCGGTAATATCTTCGCTTTTAAATAATTTATACTTACCGATCAAAGTATGCCTAATATATTTAGGAGAAGGGTAGTATTCCAAACTTAAATTTAGCTCTTGTGCTTGTATTTTAGGTGCAAATTTTTTCACAAAAATAAAATTACGCCACGCACGCACATATTGAAAATTAAACCAAAGCAAAAAACATCCTAGACAACATAATATTATTTTTACAACAAGCGGAATAAATATTCTATCAGCTTGCATATCAAAAGTTTCGGCACTTACAAAAGCTAATGTGCAAAAAAACAATAAAGCACAAGCCGGTAAATGAAAAGGGAAATCTACAATTCCGGTAAACGCAAAACCGCTTAAACCGGCACATAATATGAATAAACGCACTTGTTTTTTAGGTTCAAGATTTTTAAAAAGTTTTGTTATTTTAAAAATTACCGCAAAAATAAAAAATAAAATAATTGAACCGATAATATAGCCGAAACTTAGTAAAAGTTCCAGCCAATCATTATGCAAATAACGCGGAAAATTTTTTAAAGCAAAAGGGAGATATGCATCAATAGCCGCACTATAAGCATCAAAACCCACACCTGTAAAAGGGAAATCTTTTAACATATCCAACGCCGCACCATATAAAAGCAATCTGGCGGCATCGGAACCGCTGCCAAAAGACCTAAGCCCTAAAGCTTCGCTATTTTGTATCACCAAATATACTAATGTCGCAAATATTATTACGGAAACAGTAATATAAATTATCTTTTTATTTGTGCTTTTTATAAAATACAAAGAACAAAGAACAATTAAAATAAACAAACCCAAAAGCGAAGCAAAAACCCCGCCGCGCGAGTGCGCCCAAAAAATACCTGCAAACAAAATAATACTAAATATTAAGAACCAAATATTTTTGTTTGGTAAACGTTTGTTTTTGACTAATATAAAATGCGGCAGCCATAAAAATAAGGACAAGAAAAAGGACATCATTACGAACTGAGCACCGTGATTTCTGCTGGCAAACGGACCAAAAGAAGAAAGAAAAGTAAGCCCCGTAAAATTATAAATATATTCCGTTCTAAAACCTATACTTATTAAAGTTACTATAAAAGCATTTATCGTCATTATCAAAATAATATTTTTAATTTCTTCTCCGTGACGCGCCAATTGCGTTAAAGCAAAATAAAATATTGATAAAGAAAACAATAAAGAAAGCCCTTCTAAAGAAAAATATCTACACAAAGTAAAAGGTAAATAATACGGTTTTTGTAAAAAATTATGTTGGGTTATAAGCTGTAAAAAAGATAAAGAAACAATTAACCCAAGTAAATATAGAACTGTTTTTGTTACGGCAGTTATAACGAATTCCTTTTTCTTAAACAAGATAAAAAAACCAAAAATGATACAAGTTAAATTAAATGTTAATAATCCCCAGGGTTCACTGCAGCCGAAAGCTAAAGGGGTGAATAAAGTCAAAAAAATAAGAACAAGGTAGTAAGTAAAATTCATAAAAATATTGTATAAAATAAATGTTTAATTAATCAATTTAAAATATTTTTTGTGTAAGTTCTTCAAATTTGGTAAAATAAATTATTAGATTGATGTTTGCTGGGGTGCTGGAACTGGTATACAGGATAGTCTCAAAAACTATTGCCCTCAAGGGCTTAGGGGTTCGAGTCCCCTCTTGAGCACCATTTTTAAAAGCCCGCGAATCCGCATAAACAAAGGGATTGCGGGCTTTTTCGTATCAAAATGGAATTTCTCGAATTCGCCCCAAAACGCCTTAAAATGCCCCTTCCTTGCAGAAGATTTTCCACTTTTTCTCCACCGCCAAAACCCGACCTCTACACCGCATAAATAAACGGATTTACGGATTTTCGAAGGTTGTTTTTTTTTGTAAAAAAAATTCGT
>JAZUPU010000006.1:0-8771 GCA_045605325.1 Elusimicrobiaceae bacterium | reverse complement strand
GGCAAAGTGTAGGTAATTGGCAAAGTTGCGAAGGGAATAGTTACCCATGTACAAAAGCATGTACGCGGAATATAACGCCCGGTTACACTTGTGTGGGAACCTATAATGAAGACGGCAGTTATAGTGAAAAGGTATGTGATAGTCGTGAATTTTGTGTAAATGATCTTTATAATGAAGAAGGTAAAAAAACAAAGCAAATAATTTGTACTCTCGATTCAACAGATATATGTATTAGTAAAAAGGAAAAGTTTTATGATGGAAATGGCAATATGTTGCATTTACGCTCTTGTGTAGATAATAATGCAGATGGCAGTTGCAGTACTTATAGTTCTGGTATGGACTACACCTATGATGCAAATGGGAATAAGACATCAGCGCTTTATTGTAAAACAGTAGCAACAGACGGCAGTTGCAGTGCTTATGCCACTTCTGATAACTATTACTACACCTATGATTCAAATGGGAATATGACATCAGTGCTTTATTGTAAAACAGTAGCAACAGACGGCAGTTGTAGTGCTTATGATGTTTATGGTAATTATTACTACACCTATGATGCAAATGGGAATATGACATCAAAGCGTCAATGTAAAACAGTAGCATTAGACGGCAGTTGTAGTGCTTATTATGGTGCTTCTGGTAATTATTACTACACCTATGATGCAAATGGGAATAAGACATCAGAGCTTTATTGTACAACAGTAGCAACAGACGGCAGTTGCAGTGCTTATTATAATAGTGGTTCAAACTACACCTATGATGCAAATGGGAATAAGACATCACAGCGTCAATGTACAACAGTAGCAACAGATGGCAGTTGCAGTTCTTATAGTAATTCTAATGCTTATGATTACACCTATGATTCAAATGGGAATAGGACATCACAGCGTAAATGTAAAACAGTAGCAACAGACGGCAGTTGCAGTGTTTATAATTCTTCGGGAAATTATGACTACACCTATGATGCAAATGGGAATAAGACATCACAGCATACTTGTGCAACAGTAGCATCAGACGGAAGTTGCTCTTCTTATTCTGATGGTTATGACTACACCTATGATTCAAATGGGAATATGACATCACAGCGTTATTGTAAAACACTAGCATCAGATGGCAGTTGCAGTGTTTATAGTTCTTCGAGAAATTATGACTACACCTATGATTCAAATGGGAATAAGACATCACAGCGTAAATGTAAAACAGTAGCAACAGACGACAGTTGCAGTGCTTATGATGCTTATGATTCTTATGACTACACCTATGATGCAAATGGGAAAAAGACATTAGAGCGTACTTGTAAAACAGTAGCAACAGACGGCAGTTGCAGTGCTTATAGTTCTGGCTATGACTACACCTATGATGAATATGGAAACGAAATATCGCACCGAAGATGTGGGCAATTTGAAGGAACAACTTGTACGGCATATGACGATTATATTAGTTATTCTTAAACTTAAATATAACTATTTAAACAAATATCCCCCGGTTTCCCCGGGGGTATTTTTATCCTTGGTAAAGAATTTTAATGCTCACAATTAAAAGTACAATACCACCGCAAAATTCAGCTTTTTTGCCGAGTTTACACCCTAGTACCGCACCTAAATAAACACCGGCTAAAGTAAATAGCGCTATACATACACATAAAGTAATAAGCACAAGAAAAATATTAACTTTATATAAAGCCAAACTTATACCTATTGCAAGCACATCAATATTTGTTGCAAGCGCCATAAACATCAGCGTTTTAAAAGAAGTTAACGGGCAGGGTTTATTTAAACCGTCGGGGTTAAAAAAATTTAAAATCATTTTTGTACCGATATAAACTAAAATAAAAAACGCGGTCCAATGGTCATAATTGTCGATAAATTTCCCAAGTTCTTTACCGCCGTAAAACCCGGCAAAAAGGCAAATTACCCCTGCCCCTACAAAAGCACAACATACTTTAAAAATACGGATAGCGGATATTGCCTTATTATTGCATCCTGCAGTAGCGGCGACGGCGAAATTATCTAAAGATAAGCTTAAACAAATAAATAAAATTTCCCAGAAGTTCATATAAATATTTTACAAAAAAACAGCCCCCATAAATTTGAGGGGCTTTAAAAATGGTGGACCTGGTCGGGATCGAACCGGCGACCTCCTGCATGCCATGCAGGCGCTCTCCCAGCTGAGCTACAGGCCCTTTATATATATATTATAGCAAATATTTAAACCGATTTATTACGAAAGGTAGATTTTACGTGTACACATTCCGTATTATGCGCACAAGCGCGCGAAACGCACTTGCATATTTAAGTTCTTTTTGATTTTTATTTTCCTAGAGTACCGCAAACTCACGCAGTTCGTTTTACTTCTTGGTACACGTCGTCAAATAAAAATTAAAAATTATCTTAAATCTGCTGCGCAGCGCGTGGGTGTTCACATACGCTTCTATTTTACGCCCTTATCGTTGCAGTAAAAATCAAAATTTCCTCAAAAATACTTGCCGGATGGCGTGCGCGGTTTGGCTTTATTAAATAAAATTTCCTCAAAAATATATGGATTAATTTGCAAAATATGCAGGGATTCCAGATGTAAAATAAGAATTTTAAATTACCCCCTTGACAAATTTGAAAAAACCCTTATACTATGGTTACGGGTAGCAAAAAAGGGGCTTAGATTTTTATAAGCGTTTCCAACTCTAAAAAAGAGTGCTACCCCTAAGATTTGAAGGTTTGACAATTTGACAGTTAGGTTCTCGTTCAAACAGTTGCTGTGAGTTTAGGTGATTGTTTGGGGTCGGTGTAAGTCCCGCAAAGGTTTCCGGCTAGAGGGCTTGTCGGCGAGGATGATGGTTTAATTGTTTGGCAGCTTGTTTGACTGTTTAGTAGTGTGTTCGTTGAACTGTTAAGTAGCTTGGCTGTTCGGCAGTTGTTTGTTAAGCTGTTGTTTGGGTTGTTGGCTTGACATATCGGTTGTTTGACTGTTGGGCGGTTTGGATGTTTGGTTATTTAGTTGTTTGACGGTCTTGCTGTTAAGCGGTTTAGTTGTTAGGCGGTTTGGCTGTTTTCCTTTGCTTGTAGCGGTGTAAGTGTTGGGTAGTTGTGCTTATGCTGCTGAATTGGCTGCGGTGCGGTGCGTTTTCCCCCGTGTGCCAGGGGTTGGCGGTAGGATATACCGCTTATATCGGAAGTGAAGGAGTCGTATATGGAGGAAATCTCCAATTGTCGTTAGGGCAGGTTTGGTGGATAACTAGACCTGCTCTTTTTTTTGTTTAAATTTTGTGTATTGTAAAAAGTTATGGCAATGATTCGTATATAAAAGTATAATATTGGTATGAAGAAGCCGTCAAATACAAACCATAAAGAAATTATTAAAAATAAATTGAAAGAATATGGTGTAAAATCTTTTTCCGATCGTGAAGTATTGGAGTTGCTTTTAGCATTTTCCGCCTCTAAACAAGATATTAAAAAAATATCGCTTAATTTAATAAAATCCTTTGGTTCACTAAAAAATGTTTTGGATGCAAACTCTTTTGAATTACAAAAAATTGAAGGTCTTAATCCCCAAAGCGCTATGCTTATAAATATGGTTAGGGATATAATAACCCGTTACAGTTATGGTGAGATTAAGAAAAAGAAAAGATCCTTAAATAAAGAAGAATTTTTTGATTATTGTACTACTCACCTCCAAAATAAAAAACAAGAATTCTTTGAAGTGTTACTGTTAGATAAAAAGAAGCGTCTAATATCTGCAGAAGTTATAACTGAAGGTAATGTGGACAGCGCATCAATATCTTTTAGGAAAATACTTGAACTTATTTTTAAATACAGTGCAAAATTTTTAATTTGCGTACATAATCACCCTTCCGGTAACCCCGAACCATCAATGGAAGATGAGTATATGACAGACCAATTAAAAATGGTGCTAAATAATTTGGAAGTTCCTTTGCTTGACCACTTTATAGTCGGTGAAGGTAAAATTTACAGTATTGAAACTAAATCTTATATAGAAAAGCCAAAAATATTTTTATGAAAAATACTTTATTAAAAGAAGTTCTTAAACATCAAGTTTACCCGGCTTTAGGGTGTACGGAGCCGGTCTCCGTTGCGCTTGCAGCGGCATCTGCGGCAAGTGCTTTAAAAAATGAAAAAGTAAAAAAAGCAACTTTATTTCTAGACGGTGCAACTTTTAAAAACGGGCTTGGTGTAAAAGTACCGAATACAGGTGGTCTTAGGGGTAATTTAGTCGCAGCCGCTTTAGGGCTAGTTTTAAAAAACCCAAAACAAAAAATGGAACTTTTAAAAAGTGCTACTCCTAAAATTTTAGAGCAAGCACTGGGTTTAATAAAGCAAAAACGCGTTACAATAAACACAATTTCCAAAAAAGGTTTTTATATTTGTGTAAATGTTGTTGGGGATAAAAACAGTAAAGTTAAATGTATAATTTCAGGCGGGCATCAGGAAATTTGTTATCTCTCTTTAAATGGTAAGGTCTTAAAAGAAAAGAAGGAAAAAATTCAAAAAAGTTCTTATTTACAAAAGCTTAAAAAAGCAAAAATTATTGATTTAATTTGTGCGGCAGAAAAGGCCGATAAGCAAGATTTGGCTTATATTAAACAAGGTGTAAAAATGAATTTAGCCGCCTCAAAAGCCGGAGAGGGGTTGGAAAAAGTCGGTTTTTACCTTAAAAATTTAGTTAAGCAAAAAATTTTAAGCAAGAATTTAGTTATTGATACTAAAATTCTATGCGCCCAGGCAGCCGACGGCAGAATGGACGGTTTTTGCCATCCTGTTATGAGTTCCGGCGGTTCAGGCAATCAGGGCATTGTGGCAATTTTGGTGCCTTATTATGTCGGCAAACAATTAAAAATTAAGGAAGAAAAAATTTTAAAAAGTATTGCTCTATCACATTTGCTTAACGGTTATGTTAAGGTCTTTACCGGTGAACTTGCCCCGATTTGCGGTTGTGCAATTGCAGCCGGTGTCGGGGCTGCCGCGGCTTTGGTTTATCAGCAAAAAGGTTCAGATATTAAAGCAATAACACTTGCGATAAATAATATTATTAGCGATATCGGCGGTATGCTTTGCGACGGCGCAAAAAGCGGTTGTGCTTTAAAAGTTGTCAGTTCCGTTGACAGCGCTTTGCGCGCTGCATTTATGGGTATTAAGCATTACGGCATAACCGAAGCGGAGGGTTTTGTCGGCGAAAGCGCAGAAAAGACAATTCAAAATTTAAGTAAAATTTCAAATGTCGGTATGCTTAAAGTTGATAGTACTATCGTAGGCATAATGAAGAAAAAAATTAAATAGGGATAGAATAATGAAACCGGTTTTTATTTTAGTTCGTCCAAGAAATCCATTAAATATCGGTGCTTGCGCACGTGCAATGGGCAATTTCGGTTTTGCAGATTTGCGGCTGGTTAAGCCCTATGCACCGTCGTGGAAAGAGGCAGTTACCGCAGTCCACGCAAGCCATATTTTAAAGAAAGCCAAGGTCTATGAGGACTTAAAAACGGCAGTTGCAGATTGTTCAACTATACTTGCAACAACTTCTCTTGACCGGCGCGTTGCTTACCGCCAAGTTATCAGTTTGCCGGAAATTGTAAATTATGCCCCAAAATTTACCGGCAAAACCGCTATCGTTTTCGGTTCGGAAAAAACGGGTTTAAGTTCCGAAGATATTGCCCTTGCAAATTATATTTTGCATATCCCAACGAATCCAAAAATTCCGTCTTTAAATTTAGCGCAGGCGCTTATGCTTTGTTGTTATGAAATCGCAAAATATGATTTTCCGCGCCCGTCAATAAAAGCCGAAAAAATTGCCAAACAAAGCGATTATGCAATTTTTGAAAAGGAGTTCCAAAATTTCTTAAAGAAAGTTCCGCGCCCGCCTGTTTTAAATGATAAGAACTGTATGGAATATTTTAATGAAATCAAAGCCAAAAGTGCTTTAACCACTCGCGAAGTTTACTTTTTAAAAAGCTTACTTGTCCGCACTCTAAAACTTATAAAATAATGTATAATAAATTATGCTGTTTTAAAAGGAGATAATTATGAAAAAATTGTTAGTAGTGTTTATAAGTGTGTTATGTGTTTTAACGGCTTGTAACAGGGGTCCAAACCCAAAGCACTCTTTAATTGCAGCCGGTAATGCTATACAAAATTTTGATGCAAATGCGGTTGATAAATATATTGATATAAGTTCAATAATTAATAGTGCGATAGATGTCGCCGCAAAGCAAGAAGTTAAAGGCATTTCTAAAGAAGAAATTATGGGTATGACCGCCGCAAAAATGATTATTGTGCCTATTGCCAAACAATTTATTTTAGAAGGTATAAGGCAAGCAGCAAATTCCGAATATAAAGAATATGTAAAATTAGTGAAAGTAAAAGAATATAAAATTTTGAGCAATAAAGAAGGTATTGCTACCGCAAAAGTTACATTTAATTTTGAGGACGCCAAACAATTTGCTCTTGATAAGAATTTAGTACCGGAAGAAACCAAGCCCTATATGGAAGATACTGAAACAACCCTTATGTTAAAAATGCAACAAAACGGTGAATATTGGCAAATTACGGAGATTACAAATTTAGACGAATTAATGAAAAAATATGCCCCTTTATATGAGGAACAAAAAAGACAATCTGATTTAGATAAAGCAATTGCAGAAGCATTTACTACGGTTAATATTATATGTCAATATCAATCAATATATTATTTAGGACATGGTAAAGTTTCCGATCGCTTTGCGGACTTCGAAATTGATTTTGTAGAAGATGATGGTAAAATTGCACAAAATTCTTCCTTTATCAAAGATGGTGTCGCTTATGTTTTATCTAAAAATAAAATTATTGCTTATGGTCCAAAAGAAAGCGAATATACTTTGGAAAAAGATTGTATTTTGAATAGTGATATAAAATGTAAAGATAATGGAAACGGTATGTGTAAGAGAGTAGGTTTATAATAAATATATTTAATTGACCTAAAAAACCCCCAGTTTGAATTTGCGTTTGTTCAGAATCTAGCCGGGGGATATTTATTTTTTATTTTCTTAGTTCTTTTAACCAAGCATTTATTTCTTTTTCAAGTTTCTGGCGGTTTGATTTCTCTTGCTTTTTACGCTTTTCTTCTTCGTCGTCTTCTTCGGTTTTGGCAGGTGCTGCTAAACTGCGCGGATCAGCAGGAATTGCAACTAAACTAATCTCATAAATTTCCGCTAAAGTCAACAAAGAGGGATTATTTGCAACCTCGTAATGAAAACGCCCTGCAATACTGATACCTTTTGCATGCCCCTCTTTATAAAGTTGGCGCGCGTGTGCAATTGTCGGGTGATTTGAGGCGGAAAATAACGCCTTAAAATATAAACCCTTTTCGTCCTCAAAAATTTCGGTTACCGAGCCGGCTAAATGGTCAAGTTGATTTACGTGGTCAATTAGTAAAACCGGGTTCTTTTTAAATTCCGTAAGTTCATAAACAAAATTGCGTTTTGATTTTAAGACGGTGGGGATGTCTCCGTAGCGGTCCGCTAAATTTTTGGTATTGGCATAACCCTCAATGTAAACAAGACCGTTTTCTTGCTTAACACTTGCTTCTTGTAAGGGTAAAATTTTTAATGCCGGTGCTTTTAAAGTCCCGCAAATTTTATGTTTCATTTTTTACTCCTATTATTTTTTTTAGTGCTAAATGGCAAACCGAGCGCTTGCGCTATTTCAGATGGTGAATACCCCATTTCATAATAAATTTTTGCCGTTTGGGCGCGTTCAAGTTCTTCCTCTTTTAAGCAGGCAACTTGGGAAATATCTTTATCAAAATACATTGTTTGTGTTTTATCAAAATGCGGCAGTAAAAATTCAGTTAATGTTTCAAGCATTAAACTTTGTTTCGGCAAAATACAAAGTTGCCAGAAAATGCGCTGCTGCTCTTTAGTGTTAAATTGCTGTGCCTGTTCAAAAAGCCCAACCAAAGCCGGCGGAACATGGAAGATGGAAAGTATTGTCTCGCGGCTCATTTTCATCGCTTCAATAAAGTCCATATCCTTTTGGCTTAAGGTGATATTTTGCCATTTTAAACCGCCTTCAAGCAAAGCAACTTTATGCGCTTTTTTTGCGCCCTGATATTTTTCGTTCCAACTGTTTATTATGCGAGAACGCGTGGCCGGGTCAAGTTTCCCGTCGGTATACAATAAGCCGGAAAGTGCGCCTGCGTGTTCAAAAAATGCACGGTTATAACTCTCTGCTTTTTCAAGTGTATCCAAACTTGCACGTGCCGCGGCTATTGGGGAAAGACCGTAAAAAAAGTCGAACGGATTAAAGTATTTAAAATGTATAACATCACTTGCTTTATAATATGCCGTCTGTGATCCGGCGCGGTATTTGTAACCTTCCACAGGTTCCGAAGATTTTTTGCCCGGTATAATCTCCACAAGTTGGGAGAGGAGGGGGAACATCTCTGTTGGTGTACCGTCGGGCAGTTGCGAGTCCTTTAAAATATAGGCATTTCCTGTCAGTTCCAAACTTGCAATAATCCATTGGCGCAAAGTGCGGCCGCTCATAAATTTATTTGGGCGGTACATTAAGTCAAGTGCTGGGTGGTTTTGAATAATTTCGCCTTGCTTATTTTTGAGGACAAAGTCCGCAGCAGATGTAGTTTCCGCAATAGCATTGACGCAGGCATAAACCCATGCTTTTGAACCGTAACTATCAACATAAGGGCTGTAATTATGGCTTGAGGGGTTTGGCAAATTCTGCCCTTGAAGTATGCTAGGTGCAAATTGCATTACTGCAGTTGCA
>JAZUPU010000005.1:0-4302 GCA_045605325.1 Elusimicrobiaceae bacterium | reverse complement strand
AGTTTGAGCGAAGCGAAAGGCGAGGATGGCGAGGCGGGGCCGCGAGCCGCGAGGGTCAACGAGCGGACTTGTGGCCAAGTCCTGGTGAGCGATTACTTTTTCTTTCTATAAAATGCTAAAATAAATTATGTTCATAAAAGTTAAAGTTCATGCAGGGCAAAAAAGGGCGAAATTAGTTCAAAAAAAGCCGGACACCTTTGAAATTTGGGTGCTTGCACCTGCCGAACAAGGCCGTGCAAACGACGAAACACGCCAAACACTCGCCGCACATTTAGGTTGCGAGGCCAAAAAATTATTCCTAATAAAAGGTGCAACAATGCCGGCAAAAATTTTTGAATTAAAAGAGTAATATGCTAATAGACGAATTTAAAAATCATTTAACTTTTGAGCGGCAACTGTCACCTAACACCATTGATTCTTACGGGCGTGACATTAAACAGTTTGCCGATTTTTGTACGCGTTTTAATAAAGGCCTTGCGGAAGCAAGCCCCGAACTTTTGGATAATTTTGTCTATTCTCTTAAAACGGAAAAAACGCTTGCACCGGCAAGCGTATTCCGCAAAATTGAGGCGGTAAGATGTTTCTATAAATTTATGTTAGTTGAGGGCTTAATTAAAGAGGACCCTACAAAATTTTTATATTCACCGCGCCTTATTCAAAAAGTGCCGAGCCAATTATCCCAAGAAGATATGGAAAAACTTTTGTCTTTTCCGCCCACAAATTTTGCGGAGTGGCGAACTTTGTGCATTGTAAGTTTATTTTATGCTACGGGGTTAAGAGTTAGCGAACTTATCAATTTGCAACTTGAAAATGTTAATACAAAAGAGGGCTGGGTTTTGGCTTTCGGTAAAGGCAGAAAGCAACGTTTTGTGCCGATGCATCAAGAAGCATGCACTTTGCTTGAACGATATTTATTTGAAAGGGCTAAACACTTTGCCGCAAAAGATACGGACAGTGAAATATTTTTAAATAAGAACGGCAAAAGATTAAGCCGCGTAACTGTTTGGAAAGATATTGAAATGCTCGGCCGCCAGGCAGGTATCAGCACCCCTCTGCATCCACATTTATTTAGGCACACTTTTGCAAGCCACTTGTTGCAAGGCGGGGCGGATTTACGTTCACTTCAAGAAATGCTTGGGCATGAAAGTTTAAATACTACACAAATTTATACACACGTAAATATTCAAGATATACGTGCTAAACACCGCAAATTCCACCCGCGCGGATAATTATAACTCAATTAAATATTTTGATATTTTACGGAAAGCTTCACCGCGGTGGCTGATTGTGTTTTTTTCTTCTTCAGTCATTTCGGCAAGTGTTTTATTATACGCGGGTACAAAAAATAGAGCATCATAACCAAAACCGCCGCTGCCTTTAAAGTCCGTTAAAATGCGGCCTTCAATTTTGCCTTCTTCCAAAAATAATTGACCGGTTGGTAAAGCAAGTGCGGCAAAAGTTTTAAAATATGCGGTGCGCTTGTTTTGAGGTATCCCGTCAAGATTTTTTAAAAGTTTTTCATTGTTGGCTTTATTATCACATCTATCCTGGTAAGCATAGCGTGCGCTGTTTACGCCCGGTTCGCCGTTTAAATGGTCCACCATTAGACCTGTATCATCAGCCAAAGTTATAAGCCCTGTATTAACCAAGCCGAAAATAGCTTTAATTTTTGCATTATCTTCCAGCGTTTTACCGTCTTCAATAATTGGCGGTAAACCTGGAAAATCTGCCAAAGTTTTGTAAATTAAAACCTTGCCCGATTTTGTTTTACCGGGCAAAATTTTAAGTAATTCTTGAACTTTATGTTTATTTGATGTTGCTAAAAGAATTTCCATATTGTTCTGATATTTTTTGATAAACATCTTCAAATTTATTCATATCAAGTTCCGGAATTTCCGGAGTATATCTTGGGTTTCCTTCTCTTAACATAGTAAGGCGATCCTGCTGGCCCATAAGTTTGATATACTTGCTGATCACATTGTACGAAGCAAGCATTTGTTTGGAACTTACCCATTCGTCATTACTATGTTCATTATGGGAACCGGCAAATATATTATAGGTAGGAATAC
Source organism: Elusimicrobiaceae bacterium (assembly GCA_045605325.1). Classification (GTDB taxonomy): domain Bacteria; phylum Elusimicrobiota; class Elusimicrobia; order Elusimicrobiales; family Elusimicrobiaceae; genus Proelusimicrobium. The sequence continues at coordinate 2,233 of JAZUPU010000005.1, read as the reverse complement.
CGAAATAAGTAATGTCACCTGCATCACTACCGCCACGGCCGGATTCCGCACGCATTTTTACACCGGCTTCTTTATAAGCTTGTTCAATAAGTTTATAATTTGTAGGGTATTTTTCAAGGATATTTTTAGAATTGAAATAGGAATCTTTAAATGTCAAAACAACTGCAGGGGAAGAATCTTTCCCACCTGAAACGATTTCACCATTATTAATTTCTACATAATCCATATTATATTTTCTAGCGGTTCTTTTTGCTTTTCTTCTAAGTTTGTTTTTATATTTGTTTATTTCAGATGTGCTAAATGAACGTAAACGCCCGTAAACGACATCTTCACCATCTGTATTTTTCCCCATCTTATGATAGTCCATATACCCTTTTTTACCGCTACTATTAAAAGATGCTAAGTATTCCGGTAATCTGTTAGCGAAATTATTTGCGATACGTAAACCGGAAACTTTACTGCTATAACCGGGATGCCCGGCAGGCGGTGTTTTAACGATAAAAGTATAATCAGTTGCATTAAAATTTTCTACTACTATACGGCCAAAACCATGGCTATCTACAACAAGGCCGAAATCAGCCGCTATTTTCTTTTTAGTTAAGTATTTTGTACTGTTGCCGATTTCTTCATCAGGTGTAAAAATTATTCTTATATCTCCGTGTGGTATGCTTGGATTTGTAAGCAATGTTTCCGCTATTGTCATAACAACGGACATACCTGCTTTATCATCCCCACCAAGTAATGTTGTGCCGTCACTTGTAATAACTTTTCCGCCTGCGGCATCTTTTAAAAATTCATTTTTTTCTTGAGTTAAAACTACATTTAATTTTTCATTTATAACCAAATCGCCACCGTTATATTCATGTACTACAGGAATAGGGGTTTTACCTTGTAAATCTAAATCAGGGGAAGTATCCAAATGGGCTGATATAAATAATGTAGGGGCATTTTTTACATTACCGGGTATAGTTGCATATGCATAAGAATGTTCATCTATTTTAACATCTTTAGCGCCTAAACTTTCCAATTCTTCTGCCAAAAGTAAAGCCAAACTGAATTGTTCTTCTGTTGAAGGAACTTCATCTACATCATATTCACTTTGAGTATAAACTTGTGCATATTCAACCAGACGATTTACAAGTTTATCTTCAATACTTTGTGCATAAACAAAAGCCGTTAAAGAAATTAATGTTAAAAAAGTAAATAAATTTTTCATAATTCTCCTTTGGGGGTCAAAAAACCCTTACTATTACTTTACTGAAATTTGAGCTTTAATACAAGGTAAAAAAGACCTATTTAAAAATAGGTCCTTTGGGTACTTGCAAAATACCTCCATGTTTTAGTTTGACATGGGGGTAATTCTTAAAGAATAAATATTTATTGTTCTAATGCTGCCTCTACTGCGGCGCAACGTTCAGCATCACATTTTGGTTTACCGCCGCAATAACTACCGCAACAGCAACCTGTGCCATTATAATTAGCATATTTACAAGAGTTATTTCGACGACTGTCACAAATACCGCCGTCGTTTATCTGACTACCGGAGCCGCATGATACTCCCGCACAAATACCTCCTTCATTTACTATTACATTTGAACAGTATCCTGTACATTTACCGCCATCATACAGAGTAACATGTTCACAGTTCCCGGAACAAATACCACCCGCAGTAACTGTACTGTTATTACATCCATATTGTCCGGTCGTTGCACATTTTCCACCGTTAACAAATGCTGCTGTACAAACAGCTTGTTTACTTCCTTTACAAACACCCCCGGCATTTATTGTAACTCCACCACATGATCTATTTTCATATGCAATACACATACCTCCGGCATTTATAGTTGACTGATAACATGTATAATAATTATTCGCAGCACATATACCTCCGGAATTTATTATAGAGCCGTCACAACCATGTTGAGCACTTGTTCTACATTCCATACCTTCGTTCAATTCTTGGTTAGTAGTATTTTTATACCCGCAAAAAGTATTTTCTTTCCACATACTGTCATCATATAATCCTTTACATCTTGCTTCTTCATCTACATAACAAGTGCTGTTTGTGTTCGCCCAAGTCATCCCTACTTTTTCACACGGTACTTTGGTAAATGCTCCTAAATCTTCACAGATATAATGGGTTCCGGGACTGCATAGTATCTGTTGATTTTCATAATCTTTATATATACTATATTCACCGTTATTCCTATCGGCTATAATACCTGTGTCTAAC
>JAZUPU010000004.1:0-33901 GCA_045605325.1 Elusimicrobiaceae bacterium | reverse complement strand
AGTAAAGAAAGCAGTAAAAAGTAATAATGGGTTCACACTAATTGAATTATTAGTTGTGGTGCTTATTATCGGTATACTTGCGGCAGTAGCTTTGCCTGGGTATAGAAAAGCCGTTGAAAGAAGCAGGGCGACGGAAGCCATACAAACTTTGAGCGATATCGCTAAAGCCGAACACGATTATTTTTTGGCGAAAAGCAGATATACAGAAGATTTTGATGATATGGCAATAAGTGTGTTTGGTGAAGCCAGCGGTGACACACACGAAAAGAAATATTTTTTATATGTATTGGAAGGTGACACAGTATCAGCGGAACGCAAAGGTGGGGATGACCCGTATACTTTATACAGGAACTATGATGACCCAAGAACATATTGCGAACCGGAAGGCAATAAATATTGCGAGATGTTTGATTTAATAACAAAGAATCGTGCGGGGCAAAGTGTAGGTAATTGGCAAAGTTGCGAAGGGAATAGTTACCCATGTACAAAAGCATGTACGCGGAATATAACGCCCGGTTACACTTGTGTGGGAACCTATAATGAAGACGGCAGTTTTATTGAAAAGGTATGTGATAGCCATGGATATTGTGTAAATGATATTTATAATGAAGAAGGTAAAAGAACAAGGCAAATAAATTGTGATCTTAATTCAACAGATATATGTATTAATAGAGGAGAAAGGTTTTATGATGAATATGGCAATATTTCGTATGTACGCGGTTGTGCAGATAATAATGCAGACGGTACTTGTAGCGAATATTATATGCATGATATGGATGATAATATCTATGATGCCAACGGGAACAAGATTGCGGGGCTTTGGTGTGACTCTATGGCGGAAGACGGTACATGCGCTTCTTATTATGGAGGTGAGTACTACACCTATGATTCAAATGGGAATCAGACATCAGTGCGTGGATGTGAAACAATAGAATCAGATGGCAGTTGTAGTGCTTATGGTTATAGTATTGAATACACCTATGATGCAAATGGGAATATGACATCAGAGCGTCAATGTCAAACAGTAGCATCAGACGGCAGTTGCAGTGTTTATAGTTCTTCGGGTAATTCTGACTACACCTATGATGCAAATGGGAATAGGACATCACGGCGTACATGTCAAACAGTAGCATCAGACGGCAGTTGCAGTGAATATAGTTCTGAACGTTTTGATTATACCCATGATTCAAATGGGAATGAGACATCACAGCGTAGATGTGAAACAGTAGCATCGGACGGCAGTTGCAGTGCTTATAGTAATTCTAATGCTTATGACTACACCTATGATGGAAACGGGAATATGACATCATCGCGTCAATGTAAAACAGTAGCGACAGACGGCAGTTGCAGTGCTTATTATAGTAATTCTTATGCTTATGACTACACCTATGATGCAAATGGGAATAGGACATCACGGCGTAAATGTCAAACAGTAGCATCAGACGGCTCTTGCAGTGCTTATAGTAATTCTGATGCTTATGATTACACCTATGATTCAAATGGAAATCAGACATCAGAGCGTCATTGTCAAACAGTAGCATCAGACGGCAGTTGCAGTGTTTATAGTTCTTGGGGAAATTATGACTACACCTATGATGCAAATGGGAATAAGACATCACGGCGTGATTGTCAAACAGTAGCAACAGACGGCAGTTGCAGTGCTTATAGCTATGGTATTGACTACACCTATGATTCAAATGGGAATATGACATCAGAGCGTGATTGTCAAACAATAGAATCAGACGGCAGTTGCAGTGAGTATAGTCCTTATGGCACGGAATACGTCTATGATGAATATGGAAATCAAATATCATACGGAAGCTGTTACAACTATGAAGGAACAACTTGTACGGAATATGAAGGATATCCTGCGTATTAAAACTTTCGTATAAGATACAAACAAAAATATAACTATCAATACCCCTATATTTGAAATATAGGGGTAGATATTGAAAAGCGAGGTAAATTATGAAAAAATTATTAGTATTAACATTAACATTATTATTGCCTTTAGCAATTTTTGCACAAGGTAATAAAGCAAATAAAACAAATAAATGGCAACAGAATTTAGAAAGGAGGAATGAACAAACTATACAACATTTACAAATGCTAGGGCATTCTTATAACCGTATAGAGAAAGCGGAAGTGAAAGAAAGAATAGCGCAAAATATAGATATGGAAATAGAACATTGGTATATGGAAAATATGGAAACGATAAACCGTGTGCAACAAGAAGAAGGCAAACCTGATGGGGACTTAGACAAACAACAACTTGCGGCGGAAGTTAAAGCGGGGAGAATACCTGAAATAATGTATAAAACAGTTCCCGAACAAACAGCGATGCAATTAAAACGACGCGCCGAAATGCGAAGGGAAGGCAAAACAAAAACTTCAAAATCTTCCGGCAAAGGTTTAAAATCATTTAAGAAATAATTAAGCACACAAATATGACCCCCGTAAAAACGGGGGGTTTTAAATTAAAATACCCCTGCGTTGTTTAACGCAGGGGAAATTTTTACTTAATTTTATACCAATCAACTAAATTTATTTAGTTTTTTTGGCTGCTGCCTGTGCGGCTGCAAGGCGTGCTATTGGTACACGGAACGGTGAGCAGGAAACATAGTTGAAACCTTGTTTGTGGCAGAATTCCACGCTTGACGGCTCGCCGCCGTGTTCGCCGCAGATACCGATTTTGAGTTTCGGTTTTACTTGGCGCCCTGCTTTGACAGCGTGTTTAATTAAGAAACCGACACCTTCCTGATCCAAAATTTGGAAAGGATCGTTCTTTAAAACACCTTGTTCAATGTAAGACGGAACAAATGCGCCGATATCGTCGCGTGAGAATCCGAAAGTCATTTGAGTCAAGTCATTAGTACCGAAAGAGTAGAAATCGGCAACTTGTGCAATTTTGTCTGAAGTAATTGCAGCGCGCGGGATTTCAATCATAGTACCGACATGATATTCAAATTTCTTACCGTATTTTTTGCTGACTTCTTTATAAGCTTCTTCAATCAACGGCTTTTGGCTGATGATTTCTTTATCGACACAAACAACAGGGATCATAATTTCCGGTTTAATTTTTAAACCTTCTTTAATGAGTTCCGCTGATGCCTCAAAAATTGCGCGTGCTTGCATTGAAGTAATTTCCGGATATGTTACGCCTAAGCGGATACCGCGGTGGCCCATCATCGGGTTAACTTCGGCTAAAGCATCTGCGCGTTTGTAAAATTCGCTTTCGCTGATTTTTAATGCCTTGCAAATTGCGGCAACGGCATCTTTGCTATGCGGGATAAATTCGTGTAAAGGCGGATCCATTAAACGAATTGTTACCGGATGGCCTGCCATTGTTTTTAAGGTCGCCTTAATATCGTTCTTCATATAAGGGAAGATTTCATTTAATGCCTTAACGCGTTCTTCTGTGGTGGTTGATAAAACCATTTTGCGTAATGCAAATAATGGCTTTTCTGAATTTGCACCGTAGAACATGTGTTCGATTCTGAATAACCCGATACCTTCTGCGCCGAAGTCCTTTGCTTTTTGTGCATCGGCCGGGTTATCGGCATTTGCGCGAACACCTAAAGTTCTTACGCTGTCACAGATTTTTAAGAAAGCTGCCAAATTTTTATTTGCTGTGCCGCCGTCTAACATTGCAAGTTTACCGCCGTAAACTAAACCGCGTGTACCGTTTAAGGTTAAGAAATCACCTTCCTTAAATGTTTTACCGGCAACAGTCATTGTGCGTTTTGCAAGGTTTACAGAAATATCACTGCAACCGACGATGCAGCATTTACCCCAACCGCGTGCAACGAGTGCAGCATGTGAGGTCATACCGCCGCGGGCTGTTAAAATGGCTTCCGCTGCGCGCATACCTTCAACGTCTTCGGGGTTTGTTTCTTCGCGGACTAAAATTGCTGCTTTGCCCTCTTTGCGTGCTTTAATTGCAGCTTCTGTATCAAAGACGATAAAACCGCAAGCACCGCCGGGGCCGGCAGGTAAACCTTTTGCTAAAGGTTTAGCTGTCTTTTCTGCCTTAGGATCTACGATAGGGTGCAAGAGTTCATCAAGTTGTGCAGGGCTTACGCGGAGTACTGCTTCATTTTTGGTAATAAGTTTTTCTTTTACCATATCCAAAGCCATTTGTACTGCTGCAATACCATTGCGTTTACCGACGCGGCATTGTAAAAGATATAATTTGCCGTCTTCAATGGTGAACTCAATATCAAGCATATCTTTAAAATGTTTTTCAAGACGTTTTTGGATATCGTCAAGTTGTTTATATGCTTTAGGCATTACGGTTGCTAAAAATTTATCATCATTACCGTGGCCGGAAACGGACCATTTGTTAATCGGGCTGGGTGTGCGAATGCCGGCGACAACGTCTTCACCTTGTGCGTTGATAAGATATTCGCCGTAGAAATGGCTGTCACCGTTACCGGGGTTTCTGGTAAATGCAACGCCGGTTGCACTTGTGGGGCCCATATTACCGAAGGCCATTGACTGTACGTTTACGGCTGTACCCCAATCGTGGGGGATTTTTTCAATATTTCTGTATGCAACTGCGCGTTTACCGTTCCAAGAGGCAAACACAGCGCCGATTGCGCCCCAAAGTTGGTCCATTGCATTATCAGGGAATTCTTTATGTAAAACTTGTTTGACTTTTGCTTTAAATGCTTTGCAAAGTTCTTTGAGTTCTGCGGCGGTTAAGTCAGTATCTGATTTATAGCCCTTTTTGGCTTTGACGTCTGCAAGCATACCGTCTAAGATCTTGCGGATGCCTTGGTCGTCTTTCGGCTCAATGCCGGCGGCCTTTTCCATAACGACGTCTGAGTACATCATAATTAAACGGCGGTATGCGTCATAAACAAAGCGTTCATCACCGGTTCTTGCAATCATACCGGGGATTGTTTCCAATGTTAAACCAACGTTTAAAATTGTTTCCATCATACCGGGCATTGAACTTCTTGCACCTGAGCGGACGGAAACCAAAAGCGGATTAGTTTTTGAACCGAAAACTTTACCTGTTTCCTTTTCAACTTTCTTTAAATTTGCGGCGACTTCGGCTTTTAAAGATTTCGGGTAGGTTCTTTTATTGTTCCAATAGTATGTGCACACTTCGGTAGAAATTGTGAAACCGGGCGGCACCGGGAGTTTGAGTTTTGGGTGGCCTGCCATTTCAGCAAGATTGGCACCTTTACCACCAAGTAGTTCCTTCATGGAACCGTTTCCGTCAGCGCGGCCTGCGCCGAAGGAATAGACATATCCTTTATGTTTTTTTACTGCCATTGATTCCTCCATAAATTCGGGTTGTCCCGACTAAATATATTACAATAAATTATACCATTTTTTGAGGTATAGGAATTAGTTTTACGTGTTGTTTTTCCGCATACCGTTAATTAACGCGCAAAACGCGCTTGTAAATTTAAACCCTTTTTTATTTTTATCTTCCTAGAGTACCGCAAACTCGCTTTGCTCGTTTTACTTCTTGGTACACGTCGTCACATAAAAATAAAAAATCATCTCAAATTTTCTGCGCGGCGCGATATTATGCTCGTGCGCTACGGTTTTGAACTTTAAAATTATTTCCTTTTCTTCCCCGCCCCTTTGCTTGCAAAGGCGGAGGGGTTGGGGGTGGGGTTGGTAAATAAAAGTTATTTCTATAATTCCCTCCCACACTTTTAAGTAGGTGGAGGGGTTAGGGGTGGGGGGAGTATTAAATTATGTGTTACCTTTCATTTTACACTACCCCCCTCTTAAATTCTCCCACCCACTTTTGCTTCGTAAACTTCGCAAAAGTGTGGGGCGAAAATAAAAGGAAGTACTTTTATAAATACTCAAAAATACTTGCCGAGTGTATGCGCGCGGTTTGGCTTTATGTTAAATTTGTTTTCCTTATTGCCCTCACCCGTCGTGGACGGGCGGAGGGTGGCTCGCGCGGCTTTTCGCGCGAGACGGATGGGGGATTAAGTATTCCTATTTTATTTACTTTATACATCCCCCCTCTGCCTCGTGAACTCGGCACCTCCCGCCCGTATGACAAGGCATACGGGTGGAGGCAATAAGGGGAAATACTTGCCGGGTGTTGCTCACGGTTTTGTTTTATGTTAAAAATATTTTAGATGTTTTTGTTCGTTTGGATCCTTCTTCTTTCAATTCTTTAATTAATCTCTTTTTAAATTCTAAAATTAATTTGTTATTGGGGGATAGTTTTAAAATACTTTCACAATCCGCTAATGCTTTTTTGTTTTCCCCTATGCTCATATAAAAACGAGCCCTGCTCATATAATTTAATGTGTTATTTTTATCCTTATTTATTTTCTTTGTATATAATTCTTCAATTTCTTTAGTTAAATCGTGCCTTTTACATATTGCTATAATGTCATAAATATAATCTTCGTGTGCTTTTTGATATTCTTTAATGGCTTTTTCATATTCCCCGATTTTTGTATATAAAACAGCCCTGCCTACATATAATTCTTGTATATGGGGATATTTTTTGATTAGTTTATCAAATTCTTTTATTTGTTTCTTTATTTCGTTTATCATAAAATTTCTCTCTTCAATTTTTACATAAAAAAACGGCTAGGTTGCATTATGAGCAAACAAGTCCATAAAACAAAATAGCCGTAGTCCTATACAGGACATTAAGACATAAGAAAAAGAGTAATTAATTCTTTCAATTATGTCCCTACTGACTATTTTTGGCTTGTTTGCTACTTAAGATATAATCTTAAATGACATCTTTTCTAAAAAAAGATTCCAAAAACAGATTCAAATTTTTTAAGCCCCAATTCTTGGGCTTACATTTTTTAATACTCCTTAATTTTATTTTACCAAAATTTATTTACAAAGTTTTGCCAAAATTTTATTGGCTTCAATCCATGCATCTTCCACAGATACTGCGTGGTACTCTTTCATACTTAAACTGTCTGAAACTATTTTTATTGCCTTAACTTTCGGGAAAATATTGGCAATAGTGTAAAGTTCCATATCAAAAATGCCTTTGTTTTTCGTTTCCGTCACAAAGTTGTTTGAGGAATAACATTTTACACCGTTTTTGCAAAGTTTAATTTCTTTATATTCAACGAAATTTGACCTAATTTCACTTGCGGAAACTGCCACTTGATGCACCGTTCCGACAGGGGAAATATTTGAACCGCAATAACCGATATTAAATATTTTATCTTTGTTTGTGATTTTTTTGTTTAATAGTAATTTAGAAATCGTTTTTATTACATTAAACTCGCCCATACCGGTAATAATAACTTTACTGTTGGGCATTTTTTTGACTTGTTTTGCTTCATCTTTTGTGGCAATAATAATTATATTCATATTTTAATATACCTTATAAATAAAAGAAAGTTGTGCATCTTTTGTACCGTCGCGGCGGTAAGAAAAGAAATCTCTTTTATTGCAACAAGTGCACTCACAATGACAGCCGGTTTTTATTTCATTTTCATCAACACCGGCGGCTTTAAGTTGCAAAATTATTGCTTTATCAAGGTCTACAAAAATTTTATTTTCACGTTTGATAACCGCTTCTTTTGGGAATTTACTTGCAACATCTTCTTTGACTTCAAAGCAGCAATCTTTAATGTGCGGGCCTATGTATGCCTGAAGTTTTTCAGTGGTTTTTGTTTTAATAAGTTCCGCCGCTTTTTTAGGAAGTTCTTGCACCACACCGCGCCATCCGCAATGCGTTAAAGATATATATTTACCGCCCGCGGACCATAAATAAAGCGGAACACAATCTGCAGTTAAAATCATAGCGCCTGTTTGCGGTAAAGATAAAAGCCAGCCGTCGGCTTCGTGTAAATTTTGTGTTTTATATGCGGCTAAATCTTCGGCAGAATTTATGCTGATAATTTTATCCCCGTGCACTTGTTTTAAACCAAGTATTTTTGTGGGGGGGATACCCAAACTTTCAAAAATTTTAGCGGCAATTTCTTTATCGCGTGCTGAGCCGAAATCCCGCCCAACGGTGCCGGAAATTATGCCTAAATTTATTAGACGTTCGTCGGAATAAATATTCATTTTGCTAACACCGCCTTAATAGATTTTTGGTTCAAAATTGCTTTTGCTAAGATTTCAAAATGTTTCGGGGCATCGCTTGTGTATGCTTTAATTTTACCTTTTGTTTTGCTTCTGTTTAATAATTTATTTTGCGCTAAAATATTTTTAGTTTCAAGTGTAGTGTTGTGGGCAGAATCAATAAGTTTTACACTTGCCCCCAGCATCTTTGCGATTTGATTTTTAATTATCGGGTAATGCGTGCAACCCAGAATTAAAGTATCCGCACCGCATTTTTTGACAGGTGCAAGGTAATATTTAAGCATTGTCGGAAGCAATGTCTTAAGCAGTTTTTTATCTTCAATTAAAGGCACCAAAAGCGGGCAGGCAAATTGGTAAACTTTTAAATTTTTATTTATTTTTAAAATGGCATTTTTATAACTGTTACTGTTAACCGTTGCTTGTGTTGCTATGACGGCAATTTTACCGTTTTTTGTACTTTTTGCTGCCTCTTTTGCAGCCGGAAGCAAAACCCCGATTATATTTGTTTTTGAAAATTTTTCTAAATGCGGTAAAGCTAAAGATGAAGCCGTATTACAAGCAACAATAATGAATTTAACTTTTTTATTTTCTAAAAATTTTACGATTTCTTTTGAATATTTTGTGACGGCATCTTTTGATTTATTACCGTAAGGGACATGGGCGGTATCGCCAAAATAAATAATATTTTCATTAGGTAACGCCTGATGTAAGGCCTTTAAAATTGTTAGCCCGCCGACACCGGAATCAAATAAACCGATAGGAGCATTATTTGCATTCGCCATAAATTTAGAACCTTACCCCAAAGTTCGCCTGATAACCAACACCGTAAGAAGCGAAATTTGCAGCCAAACTTAAATCCATATATTTAGGTAATTTGAAATTTAAACCGAAAGTCCCGCGTGGTTTTGCAGTATAAGATTTTTTATCAACTAAACTTGGATCAAGGGTGGCACTTTCAACGGTAAGAACCATATAATCAAGACCGCCACCGACATAAGGTGTAACATAAGGCATTTTAAAAGCAATAACCAAGTTACCGCTGTAATGGGAAACAGAAAAATCACGATATACACCTGATTGTGCCAAAGCAACAAGCATTGTTTGGAAGGTATAATCTTCGTCCCGTGGGCGAGTTATACCCCATTTAAGCCCTCCGCCTGCAAGTGTTAAACCATCATAAGAAATAGCGCGTATAAAACCGTCAAGACGGAAAGGTAAACCGATTTCGCCTTGAATAAGCGGCATAAATAAATTTTTGTTATCATCGCCTAAAGCTGTGTCTTTTTTATTTAAACGCGGAACAAAAACACCGTGCATTGAAAGTTGAAAACCGCCCCATCCCAAAATACGCCCCGTGCTGTAAGAAGATGCCCCGAGCATCGCCGCTAAATCCCTGGAAAAATACGGTAAATTTTCTGCAGTTACATGGCTGCGGAAGCCGTCAAAAGAAGATACTGCCCCTGCTATTGACGGCGCAAGAATTAAAATTAAAAATAAAAATTTTCTAAATTTCATAAAAATCCCTAAAACAATTATATAAAAACTAAAGCCCCAGTGACAATTTGTCCCCTTTTTTTACACTGCCTTTTAAAGATCCTGCCGGCAGTTCCACCGTATAGCGTGCTTTTAAAAATAATGGGCTGATTCGCCACGGCGGCATATTTTCAATAATGTGTAAGACCTTCAAATTTGCATCTAAAAAAATTACATCAATATTAAAGCGCATAAAGCAAGTGTGAATTTGCGTACACGGCTTTAAAACAATACCGCTCCCTTGCGGTAAATTTTTTTTACCCATTAACCCAACAAGACGGCTGAAAAAGGTGTCATTTAAAGCTAAATTTTCAGCTATAACTTGCTGGGTTTTGGGGTTAAAACATCTCATAACAAATCTTTGGTTTGTTCAACAAGCCATTTGCGGAACTTCTTTTGGTAAGCGCTGCTTAAGAATTTAAAATCACCGGGTGTACGCATACGATATAAAGTTTTATTTTTATTCTGATAGCTTGAGATTAAAAATATTGCAGATATATCATTACCGAAAGAAACTTTGGCAACAACCAAGTTTTTATCCTTAATCACCCTTTTGCTTATTAAAGATACAGGAATCTTTTTACATTCATTGGTGACTTTATAAACACCTTCAAAAGAAGCAATTATCTTAGTAGAAATATCATTGTTTAGTACTTGTAAATTTTCATATAATTCTTCTTCTTTAGGCAAAACTACTGTCGGGGTAACGGTATTGTTATCCAAACTGATGTTTTCTATTTTGAAGGTGTTACAGAAAGTTAAAGTAAGTTCGCCGTCGTCTTCGTGTTCTATTTTTGAAATTTCAAGCGCATTAAGCGGTGCGCAAATTGCAAAAATTAAGAAAAGTGCAGCACAAGTTTTAATCGTTAACTCTTTCAACATAGGTATCTGTCCTCGTATCAATTCTGATTTTATCGCCTTCGTTAATAAAGAGCGGAACTTTAATTTCAATACCTCCTTCAAGTGTTGCGGGTTTTGTCATATTTGAAACGGTATCGCCTTTAACGCCGGGAACTGTGGAAACAACTTTTAAATCAACCTTAATCGGTAATTGAATATTAAAAAGTACTCCGTCAAAGAAAAGGCCGATAACTTCCATATTATCAACCAAATATTTTTCTTGTTTACCGAGTTTTGAAAGAGGTACGCCGATTTGTTCATAATTAGTTGTATCCATAAAATAAGCCATATCGCCTTCTTTGTAAAGATAATTGTGCGGGCGTTTTTCGATAACGACTTCTTCAAATTTATCTTCGGGGCGGTAGCTTGTTTCAATGAGTGAACCGGTGTTTAAATTTTTAAGTTTTACGCGTACAACTGCGCGTGCTTGTGATTTGCGGTGATGTTGATATTCCAAAATTTCCACAAGTTCGCCGTTTTCATTTTTGAAGATTAATCCTTCTTTAAATTGCGGTGTTCCTATCATAATATTCTCCTATTTTTTAATTTTTGCTCCTGTTAAATTTATACTGCCTGTTTTTGTTATTAAAAAGGTATCTTCATACCTAATACCAAATTTGTTTTTAAAGTAAAGTCCCGGCTCTATCGTCGTCAAAGCTTTTTCTTTTAAAATATCTTCGCTTTTTTGGGAAAGTATCGGGCGCTCATGTATTTCAAGCCCCAAATTATGCCCAAGCGAATGAATAAAATATTTTGAAGCATCAAAATTATCTTCAAAATAATTTCGGGCCAAACTGTCCATTTCCTTTGCGGTTTTGCCTGCTCTTAGGGCTTTGTGGGCGATAGTATATGCTTCATAAACCGCCTCAAAATAATGTTTAAATTCTTGAGTCGGTTTTTCGCCGAACCAAAAAGTACGTGTCATATCGGAACAATACCCTTTATAGCGGCAACCGAAATCTATTAAAACCGGCATTTCTTTTTTTAGTTTTAAATTTGAGTTTATGTGGTGTGGATTTGCGGTGTTTTTACCAAATGCCATAATTGTATCAAAAGAAAAACCTTTGCCGCCAAGTTTTGCTGTAATACCCTCAAGCAGTTTTGCTGCTTCAATTTCCGTCATACCGGCTTTTAGTTGTTTTTTGAAAATTTCAAAACTTTTTGAAGAAATTTCACACGCCTTTTTGATAAGTTTTATTTCCTCTTTTGTTTTAACTTCGCGGATAATTGAAGTTATTTTTGCCGCTTCTTTAACGCCTGCTTTATACAAAGCAATTCCGTTTAAATAAGTTGAGGCATAAGGGTCAAAAACAAAATTTTTTGCTTGTTTACCGAGGTTTTTTACAATGTCATTGATATCAAGTGAATTGACAAAATTTAAAAACGGGCATTTGTTTTTTATGTCAATTAAATACATATCCTTTGTGTAGCAGGTGGCTTTTTTAGGTGTTACAACCAACAAGGCATCACCTTCACCGGCAAAAGTAAAAGAAGTTAAGTAATTGATGGTCAAAATATCGGTAATAACAGCACCGCCGAGTTTTTGCGCGGCAAGATATTTTTGAAATTTTTTAAGTGTTTCCGTCATTTTATTTGTTTAATTCCTTTTTTTGTCATATAAAAGCAATCTTCGTGGCGTACGCCGAATTTGCCCGGCAAATATATTCCAGGTTCAATGCTAAAACAATAATTTAAACCGATTTTATTTTTGTTAAGTTGGGATATATCTGCAAGTTCATGGTCTTGCATGCCGATACCGTGCCCTGTCCTGTGCGTAAAATATTTGCCATACCCGGCTTTTTCAATAACACCTCGGGCAAGTGCATCAATTTGTGCGCCTGTCATACCGTACTTTGCTTTTTTCGCGGCGGTATCATATGCTAAAATTGCAAGATCTAAAATTTTTTGATATTCTGGGTTTATTTTGTCACCGAACCAAAAAGAGCGTGTAATATCTGAACAATAATTTTTATAAACACAACCGAAATCAAGCAACACGGCTGTATTTTTTGTTAATTTAGTGTCATCCGGTAAATGATGAGGATCTGAAGCATTTGCACCAAAACAAATAACAGGTCTGAAGGACATATCCGTTGCTCCTCGTTCCCGCATAAACATTTCAAGTTTTGAGGATATTTGCTTTTCGGTTATACCGGCTTTTATTTCTTTTTGAATATAAAGGAAAGCACCGTAGGCAATTTGGGCGGACTCGCGCATTATTTTAAGTTCCTGTTCGGTTTTTGTAGCGCGAATGGTATTTATAAAATTATTGACTGTTTTAAAACCGGATTTTTTATAATACTTTGCTGAAGAATAATATTCCTTTTCTTCATCAAAGGCAATAGATTTTAATTTAAGTTTTTTTGTTTCTGAAATTATGGCTTTATATTTATCTTGTTCAAGAGGTATAAATTTGGCTTTAGGAAAATTTGTTGTAATAACTTCTTTGTACAATGGGCGTGCAACCACAGTTAATCCTTTTTTATATAATAATAGGGTTGCCTCGCCTTCTACAAATATCTCACCGAGCAGATACTTAATATCATAAAAATCTGATAAGATAATACCGTCCAATTTATTTTTTGCAAGGGCGGCGTGAATATTTTTTAATTTAATTTTATCAATACCGGGCATTTTTACCTCTCTATACATTATACAAATTATATAGAGGAATAGGAAATCTATACTTGCTCTTTCTTATCGGGTAAAATAGCGATGATATAATTTAGAAATGTCCTTCGATATTTAACTCGTCACATAATTCCTTTTGAACTCGTGAAGTCCTAATACTTCTACATTGTATGACATTGGATTCAAAAGTCATGTATAAATAGTAAATTTCATTAAATGGTTTTCTTTGGGCTAATGCCTTAAATGTCCTTTGGAGATTAGAAGAAGATAATATAAAATTATTTGTTGTTATCCTGTAAGTATCGCCCAATAACTCTATTTCACCAGCAAACTCAATATCTAAATCTCTAATGTCATTGGCATATTCACCATAAAGTAAATAATATCTTTGGTTTGCTTCGGCAATTTGTTTAGCGAGTTTTATTCCTTCGGTCATAATAGTTTTTTCTTTAGCACGTTGATATTGCGGTAAAGCGATACCTGCCAAAATGCCGATAATTAAAACCACGATTAATAATTCAAGTAAAGTAAAACCTTTGCGTGAGGAAAAGATACCTTTTGAAGTATCTTTGATTTTTTTTACTAATTTTTTCATTTTATTTCTCCTTTAATTTAAGTTCTTTATTGCCTCCACCCGTATGCTTTGTCATACGGGCGGGAGGTGCCGAGCAAGTATTGTTTTTGCGAGGCAGAGGGGGGATAAATAAGTAAAACTTAATACCCCCATCCGTCTTGCGGAAATATCCCCGCAAGCCACCCTCCGCCCGCCATGCGGGTGAGGGCAATAAGGAAAATTTTTCAAATCAACCAATAAAAAACGGCTGATATATTCAAGCCAAATCTAGTAACCTAAACATAACAGCCGTGGTTTATCAAAAATTATACAAATCGATAAACGCTCGGCATAAAACCAACGGCTTGCAATTCCGTCAATTTTATGCCTGTAGCGCTGTTTTGTGGACTAGATTTGTGCCGTTTTAGCGGCTCACTATATTCCGCATATAGTTCCAAAAAACATTTGTAATTTTTTTAGGGCTTTTAACCCTACATTAAATTTTAACCTCTATAAAAATTATAATAGCAAATAAATGCTAAATATGCAAAATTAAACAATTAAACTTTCTGCCGTCATATCTGCTGGTTTTGAAATTTCCAAAATTTTAATTAAAGTGTTGCTTTTAAATTGATTTTAGCGGAATTTAAAACTGCCAAAAAAGCATACAAACTTGGATTGCCGTTTTGTTTGAAAGAATTATAAAGCCCTGTTCGGCCGAGTTTTGCTTCTTTGCTGATTTTTGTCATTCCTATCGCACGAGCAATTATTTGTAAAGCATTATTTAAAATCGCAATATTTTTGTGCACTTTATAATCTTCAAGTGCATTATTTAAGTAAGAAAGCATAAGTTCAGGGTCTTTTTTAAAGTCATTAACCTGTATATCTTCAAAATTTCTGTAATTTTTGAGTTTACTTTTTTGTTTTTTATTTAATTTAATCATATTCCATAACCTCTTTCATTTGGTAAGGAAATCTTCTAAATATTTTCTTGCTTTTTGAATATCTTTACTTTGTTCTTTATCAGTATTTTTTGTTCCGCCTGTTAAAATAAGCAAGATAATATTCTCAAGTTCGGCAAAATAAATTCTGTATCCTTTACCAAAATGCAATTTTAATTCTATCAAACCTTTGCCTAATTTTTTGTATTGTCCGTAGTAACCAAGTGATGCTTCATTAATTCGTTGATAAATTTTTGCTTTTGTTACTTTATCTTTTATCTTATTAAGCCAAACGGTAAAGGGTTCTTTACCATTGGCAGTTTGATAAATTAAAATTTGCTTTTTCATACTTATAGTGTATCTTAAAAAAGACAATTTGTCAAGCCCCCCCTTTGTAAAAAGGGGGGCTAAAATTATGTTTGATTTTATTTATACAATCAAACTTTCAGCGGTCATGTCCGCAGGTTTTTGAATTTCCAAAAGCTTCAAAACCGTCGGAGCAATATCGGCAAGTTTTCCGCCGTTTGCCAATTTAATATCTTTTGCATCATCTGCTACATAAATAAACTCAACCGGGTTTGTGGTGTGGGCGGTTTTTGGCATATTGATTTTGTCATCCCACATATCTTCCGCATTACCGTGGTCGGCAGTAATTAAAATTGCATAACCTGCTTTTAAAGCCGCATCAACAACTTTGCCGCTGCATTCGTCAACAACTTCAACGGCCTTTTTTGCAGCATCAAAGGAACCTGTATGGCCCACCATATCGCAGTTTGCAAAATTTAAAACAACAAAATCATATTTGTTTTTTGAAATTTCTGCGACTGCGCGATCCGCGACTGTTCGTGCATCCATTTCCGGGTGTTCGGCGTAAGTTGCAGGGTCAAAAGTGCCTTTTATTTCAATTCTGTCTTCACCGACAAACGGCTTAATAAGTTTGCCGTTAAAGAAAGATGTTACATGTTTAAATTTTTGTGTTTCGGCAATTCTAAGTTGCGTTTTGCCTGCTTTTGAAATAACTTCGCCGAGTAAGTTATTCATACTGCCGCCTTCGCTCATCGGGGCAAGTGCATTATATTTGAAACTGTCATAATATTTTGTTAGTCCGCAAAAAACAATATTCGGTCTGCGGTTACGTTTGAGGGGGAAATCATCTTCCACAAAAGATCGCGTTAATTGTATGGCTCTATCTTGACGGAAATTGAAGAAAACAATACCGTCCCCGTCTTTAACGCCGGTATAACCCTCAATAACTGTTGGGGGGATATATTCATCAACCATTTTACTGCCTGACGGTGTTTTGTCGTTTTCATAAGAATTTTTAATAGCATCTTCGGCACTTTTTGCAACGCGACCTTTTGCATCAACAATAAGGTCATACGCCTGTGTGGTTAAGTCCCAAGTTTCATTTCTGTCCATCGCATAATAGCGGCCCATTAATGTAGCAACGCGGCCGACACCGTACTCTTTAAACTTTTCTTCAAGCATTTTAAGGTAACCGAGGGAACTGTTTGGCGGTGTATCGCGCCCGTCGGCAAAAAAGTGTACCCAAACGGTTTTGATACCAAGTTCCGCGGCTTTTTTAATAATATTATAAAGGTGGTCTTGGTGCGCATGCACGCCTTCATCTTGCACAAGTCCCATTAAATGTAACGCGCTGTTATTTTTTACACAATTATCCAAAACCGCTTTAAAAGCAGGTGTATTATAAATTGAACCGTCTTCAAAAGCATCTTTTAAACGTTTTAATTCTTGTACAACAATGCGACCCGCGCCCATATTTAAATGCCCGACTTCGGAAGACCCCATATATCCGGCAGGTAAGCCGACTTCTTCCCCTGATGCTTCAATCAAAATATGCGGATATTTTGCCAAATAACTGTTAATGTTTGGGGTACTAGCGTTTAATACGGCGTTATTGTTTTTATTTTGCCTTACGCCCCAACCGTCACGAATTAATAAAACAACCTTTTTCATATTATCTTTCTCCTGTAATTTTTAAACCAATTTTTTTTGTTTGTAAATCTACCAAATCTTCTACTGTTTTTGCACCTGATTGTATAAAATATTTTAAGAAGTGGTAAAAAATCTTTTCAGCCATAACGGTATCAGCCATAGCCCTGTGCCAGCCCTCGCAAGAAAAGCCAAGTTCTTGTGCAATAATTCCAAGGCGGTTCCTTGAAAAACAACCGTGTGTACGTGCAAATTTTAAAGTATCTAAAGTTGTAACTTTAGGCATTTTAAGCCCGGCATTTTCAAATTCATATTTAAGAAAAGGTACATCAAAATCAACATTATGGCAAATTAAAACACTGCCCTCTAAGTGTTCCTGCAAAGTTAAAGCGATATCTCTAAAGAAAGGTGCATCAGCTACCATTTCATTTGTTATACCGTGTATGGCGGTAATATCCGGTGCAATAAACATTTCCGGATTAATTAGAGTGCTGTAATTATTTACGCGCCTGCCTGCTTGGCTTGTAAGTAAAGCAACTTCGCAAATACGCCCGCCTTTGGGGAAACTTAAACCGGTTGTTTCCGTATCAAGGCAGACAAATTTTGCATCTTTAATATCCATAAATTAACATCCTTATAAACACAGCTAAACAAATTGTTAAAATTGTACCTGCTATATTTTTTGCAGATATAAAACTAACTTGTTTTATACTGAAAACCGCAAATAAACAAGTTATCCAAACAAAAGCGGTTATAAAAGCGATATTAGACGGCAAGATTAAAGAGGTATAAAGCCCGGCGCGGTAAATCATATAAATATATCTTTCATCAAAAGTCGGGTAATTTTTATGTATAAAGTCCTTAATAAATAAATGTATTAGTACCATAAAAACATAAGTGGAAATTATTAAACCGTTTAAAATAATTATTAATTTTAAAATCCATAAATTTATACCCGGTTCAACTTTAATTATTAAAGGCGAAACAATAAATAAAACCGCAATTTCTAAAACTTGCCAACAAACGAACATCAAAGCATTTATGCCGATTAAATCGTGATTATCGGAAACATCAATATAATCGCTGAACATATGTATTAAGGTAAGTAAAAATATAGTTTCCACGCCGTTAAAAGTAACACCTGCAAAAGTAAACCATTTAATTTCTAGGTACGGTAAGCAACAAATCAACAAGCAAATCATATAAACAAGACCGTGTACTGAAAGACCTTTAAAAGGATTTGAAATCTTTTTTCGGTAAATATAATCCGCATGTAACGGGAAATCAGCAAGAAAATGGGCTAAAAGTAAATGCCAAAAAACAACCATTATATATTCCTCTCTTGTTCCAGGTTAAGAGGTAAATTTATTATAAAGGTAGTGCCTTTGTTTAATTCGGAATTTACTTCTATTGTTCCTTGGTGGACTTCCGCAACTTGTTTGACTATCGTTAAACCGAGCCCGTATCCGCGGACATTTCTATCTGCCTGATGATATTTTTTAAATATTTTCGGTAATTCTTCTTGTGAAATACCAACCCCTGTATCGTGTACTGTAATTTGATAATTTTTGCCATTTTGTTTAATTTGTATATATACACCGCCCTGCGATGTAAATTTGATTGCATTTGAAATTAGATTTGAGAACATCCTTTCAATTAAATTTTTATCTGCGTAGATCGGTAAAGAATTTTCAAAATCTGTTTTAAGTTCTAACCCTTTTTGTTCTGCAAGAGGGATTAAAGAGTGGGTTAAATCTTTTACGGTTATTGCCAAATCAAAAGTGGTTTTTTTAAGGATTAAAAGCCCGCGTTCAAGTTTTGAAATATCTAAAATATTTTCCACTAAACTTACAAGCCGTTTTGAAGAATTTGAAATTGCTTTAAGCATAGATCGTTGTTCTTGTTCATTTAAATTCCCTTCTTCTAGAAGCATAACATAGCCCTGTATGCCAAGTATCGGGGCGCGCAAATCGTGGGCGACGGCATTAAAAACATCGTTTTTCATTTCGCTTATTTCGTGTTCGGAAGTTATATCCCTAAACAAAATAATTGCAACGGATTCTTCATCTTGTTGGCAAAAGATTTCACTTATCACTTCAAAATAAACTTCTTTGTTTTCTTTAGTATAATGGAAAACAGTTCCGTTCGGAACTTTTAAAAGTTTTTTAAGCAAAGGTCCTTCCACGTTTAGCGGGTTTAAAGTCGCTTCTAGGTTTTTTGTAAAAGCTTCGCTATCCAAAATATACTTTGCTACTTTGTTTGCAAAAAGTTCTTGCCCTTCTAAACTGCACATTACAACACCGTCCCTCATCAAACGGGCAAGAAGGTTAACTTTATTCCTTTCTTCAAGCAATTTATCAAGTTGTATTTCCTGATATTCCTTTAATTTTACTGCCATAGAATTAAAAGTTTTTATAAGCGGTGTAAATTCCGTTAAATATTTACTTTCATCAATACTTACATCAAAATTATTGTTTGTTATTTCGTGTGCGGCTTCAATAAGTTTATCCATCGGTTCGGCGAGGTCTTCGGCAAAATATAAAGAGGCGAAATAAGATAAGGTGGTTGTAGCCAAAACAAAAAATGCTATTAGCCAAGAAATTAAGTTTATCGTATAAAATGCCGTTTTTTGGTCTTGTAATAAGAACAAATAACCTTCACCTATCGGGTTTTTTATATAAGCCCCGGCTAAAATTAAATTAGCATTTGTTTTTAAGTTTGATAAAGTGTCTTTATCTTTTAATTCGTTTTCCGTTAAATTAATTAGAGGAAATGCACCCCTGCCGAGCAAATAATAACCGTCTTTATCTAAAAAATATAAACTGCCGTTTTGCCCTATTTTATGTTGTTCGGTCTGTGCCATTACATCGGTAAAATCAGCCACAAGTAGCAGTATATTGCCGTCATTTTGTTTAGAAATAACTGTTGTATAAGGGGGGAATAAATCTTCCAAATAATTTATTTTTACTTCCCCTTTTTTTATTTCTTTTATAAGATTATTTTGGGATAAATCAAGCAAAGGCAAAGTTTCAAATTTATAATTTTTACTTCGGGCAATTTCTTTACCTTGCGGTGAAAATAAAGCTAAGAATAAAATATTATTTTTTTCTTTTGTTTGCTTTTCAAGAAATTCTTGTTGTTCCTCAATAGTTTTATTTAGAAGCATATTACTTAAACTTTCTGTTAAATTTAAGGCATTATTTTCAAGAGCGAAAGCAGATGTTTCAACAATATTTAAGTAATTTTGCAGCAGTTCTTTTTTTGCGTGTTTTTGGTATTGAAATAAAAATATTGCAGTTATAAATAAAGGGGCAATAATGACAAAAAGAAACATCCTGAATAATTTTGAAAATATTTTCATTTTTGCCCCACGATATTAAATGTCTTTGATTTTTGCTTTTTCAAAACCGGCTTTTCTCAGACGGCAGGCATCACATTTTCCGCAAGGTTTTGCACCGCCTCTGTAACAGCTCCAAGTTTTGGCGAAAGGTACACCGAGTTCCTTGCCAAGTTCGGCAATTTGTGCTTTACTTAGTTTAAGTAAAGGTGTTAAAACTTCAATACGCGGCCCGCCTACGGCAGAGCGGGTGCCTTCAAAAATAGCGCGTTCTAACGGAATATAAAACCTAGGGCGGCAGTCCGGATATCCTGAATAGTCAACTGAATTTGCGCCCAAAACTATTGCACTTGCACCGATACTGTCTGCCAAAGATGCTGCAATAGATGCAAAAATCAAATTTCTTGCCGGTACATAAGTAGAAGGCAAGCGCCCCATACTTTTAATAGTATCTAAAGATTCATTAGGAATCGGCGTTTTGCTACCGCCTACGAGGGAGGTAACATCTTTAAGCCAAGGTAAGTTTAAACTTATTTCAATCAATTTGACCTTTAAATCTTTACATATTTTACGGCAGCAATCTCGTTCTTTTTTATGTTTCTGCCCATAACTTATGTTTAATGAAACACATTCATAACCTTTACTTAAGGCCCAATAAAGGCAGGTGGTTGAATCAAGCCCGCCTGAATGTAAAATTATTGCTTTTTTAATTTTCTTTGCTGTCATTATCATTACTCCTTAAAGCTGCTATCTTGGCAAATTGGGTAATTTTTTTGGTGTCTTCTTCATTTAAATCATCCAAATATTTTACAAGATTTGTAGCCAAAGTAATAGGATGTTTGTTATTTGATTCTTCGTCAAAATATTGTTTTATAAGCAAAGCATCTGCACCGTGTGAAGCAGCGAAATTTTGCATATGTGCAATTTTGCTTTCAATTATTTTTTGGTCGTTTGGTAAAAATTTTATGCGTTGTATACCGATATTACCCCAAGGGCGTGTTATTTGGGTAACATCTGTAAATACGGGAATATCTTTCCCATCCTTTATTTTTACTGATAAGTTTTGAGGGCCTATTGGTATATAATCTTCCTTACCTTGCAAATTCACGCAAGCTGTTAAAGAAGATATAAGTAAGGTTAATAATAAATATTTTTTCATAATTTCTCCTAATTTTTTGCAGCAAGCTGCCCGCATGCGGCGGAAATATCTGATCCTAAACTCTTGCGGACAGTTACTTTAATATTCATTTTTTCCAATGCTTCCGCAAAAGCATAAACAGCAGCAACAGGCGGTGTTTTTGCTTTTGAAGTAGCCGGGTTACAAGCAATTAAATTGACATGCAAAAGATAGTTATCTTTAAAAGAATTTATCCATTTGCCGAGTTTTCTTATATGCGCA
This sequence comes from Elusimicrobiaceae bacterium, assembly GCA_045605325.1. GTDB lineage: Bacteria > Elusimicrobiota > Elusimicrobia > Elusimicrobiales > Elusimicrobiaceae > Proelusimicrobium. The sequence goes on along the minus strand of JAZUPU010000004.1, from coordinate 12,605 downwards.
GGCAAATTATTTTCACCGTCTATAACTGTATATTCCAAAAATACTTCGCGCGCATTTAATTTTAAATAATTTTCAAGTTCTTGTTTTAGAATATCTAAATTATATTTGCGGTTAATCGGCATCAAAGCGGATCGTTGTTTATTATCGGCATTATGCAAAGAAAGTGCTAAATTTACCTGCGGCAATTCTTTAGCCAGATTTTCAAATTTATCTGCAATTCCTGATGTAGAAATTGATATATGGCGTTTACCTATATTTAGGTAATCTTTGTTTGATAAGATTTCTACGGCTTTTTTTACTTCCGCATAATTTAAAAGCGGTTCGCCCATACCCATAAAAACGATATTTGAAACGCGCTCACCTTTAAATTCTTTTTGCAAGAATTGATGCCAAAATAAAACTTGGTCAGAGATTTCTTCCGCGGTTAAATTTCGTTTAAAACCGAGTTTCCCCGTCGCACAAAAAGCACAACCGAGCGGGCAACCTGCTTGGGAAGATACACAAACACTCCAAAATTTACCCGGTTTCATTAAAACAGTTTCAATTTTGGGCCCGTCGTGTAATTTAAGTAAAGCTTTATAAACTTTATCAAGTTTTGAACTTTGAAGTTTTACTAGGTCAAAAGATAAAATTTTAAAATTCTTATTTAAAGTATCCTGTAAATTTTTAGGTAAAGTTTTAATATCTTGCCAATTAGCAAAGCCATCAATAAAGATACCTTGCCTGATTTGGTTTAAACGGTAAGCCGGCAAATTGTTTGATTTGACGAAATCTTTTATTTTGATAAAATCCATATACAAACATTTTATCAAATTTGGCAAGGTAAAGCATTTTTTGTTATAATAACTTGGTAGTAATGTGTTTGTAAAAACACGACAATTTGGGTTTTGACTTTGTTTTTAAGGTCGTTAAGAACGGCGTGGACTAAAATTTAGTTGCTCTCAGAGTTAAAAATGAAGTCGTTTTTCATATCTTTTTAGATATGAAGGCGATTTTCATTTTGGGCATTCTGAGAGCTCCAAAAAGGATGTCGCCTTTTTATTTGGCGAAAGGAAAAAGTATGAAAAAGTTATTTAACAAAGGTTTTACATTACTTGAATTATTAGTGGTTGTTTTAATTATCGGTATTTTGGCAGCAATAGCTTTGCCGCAATATCAAATGTCAGTAGGAAGATCAGAATTAGCAACTATAAAAACAATCACTAAAAATGTACAAGAGGCAGCCCAAAGATACTATATGACATATGGTTCTTATGCCAATATATCAAAGAATAATTTGGATATTACAATACCTGCTGGTATGGATTGTTATATTTGGTCACAAACAAATGAGGATATGCTTTATTGCAGAAAAAATATTTTTAATGTACCAATAAGATATTACCTATTTAGAAGTACAGGTAAACCTAAGCAATGTTTAGTATTCAGTACAAATACTGCTGATAAAGTAAATCGCTTATGCCAGAAGGAAACGGGAAAAACAGCAAAGCAAGCTATCTGCCGCTCAGAAGGATATTGCACATATGTATATTAAAAAACCCATTATCTTTGGCGAATTTAGCAAGTGCTTTTATAAAATTTAAATTAATAAAAAAGACGCCGCTAGTACAAAACTTAAATTGTAAAATATTTCTGTTTTTTGCCTATTTACTGTAAAAAATATAAAATATATATATGAAACAGGCAAGAGCAAGCAGTACACAATATTCCAAATTATTGCCGACGGTTTATATTATAATTTCCTTGGCTTTAATGTTATTACCCTTACAACAAACAGTTAATTCAGTTAGGGCAATTTTAGCTTATTTGTTTATTCCTCAACTTCGTTTAGCACATCAAACAAAAGAATATTTTAAAGATATTAATGAGGGTACACAAACTTTATTAAATGTTGCATTAGAAAATTTTGAACTTAAAGAAAAACTAAAAAAATTACAAATTGAAGCTTTAGAAATTCCTACTTTGAGAGAAGAAAATGAACGTTTAAAGCAAGCGCTAAACCTTAAACAATCTGTAAAAATGAAAGGATTATGGGCGAAAGTTGCTTATAAAGAACCGAATAAAATGTCAAGTTTAATTATTGATAAAGGGCAGGAAGACGGTGTAACTTTGCGTTCCCCCGCATTAGCTTTAACAGAAGACGGCGTACCTGCATTAGCAGGTATGGTTGTGGAAGTTTCTAAAAATACTTCAAAAATTTTATTATTGCCAGATGAAGATTTCAGTGCGTATGTTTATTTGGGAAATACCAAAACAGAGGCGCTTTTAAGAGGTCAAGGGTTTAGAGATATTACTTTAAAATATTTGCCTTTGGAAGAAAATTTGCAAATCAATACCCCTGTTTTTACATCTTCTTCAAGTGCATTATTCCCGGAAGGATTGCTTGTGGGATATGTTTTAACGGATGGACAAGAAGGTTTAACTGAAGCATCCGCTTATAAAGAACCGGCTTTAAAACCCGCTCTTAATTTCGATACCGTAAAAGAAATTTTTATTTTATCTTTTGAGGGGAAAAATAATGCTTAGGTTTTTAAATATTTTTCTGATTTTTATAGTTGCCACAATTTTTTATTGGCTTGGTTTGCTCGTTTTTTCACCGCTTGGTTTATCTATAAATATTATGTTTGCATTTAGTATTATTATTGCTGTATTGCTTCCGCAAAGATATGGATATACTTTTGCTTTTTTCAGTGGGTTGTTTTTAGATTTTTTGGGTACATCACTTTTCGGCTCTCATGCCCTTGCTTTTACTTTGCTTATGATACTTTTTTATCATATCAAGGAAAATATAGATTTTAAAGAAATGATACCTCAAATGGTTATAACTGCGATGCTTAATTTTTTACTTATAATTATTTTTGGTATACTCTCCAAAATATTTACAGGTATTTTTATTTGGCAGGGTTGGAAAGATTTATTCTTAGGATCCATAGTTTTAGGCCTTATTATGCCGCTGCTTTACAACTTAATATTTAAGTTTTTATTTTTTAATGTTTTAAATAGAGCCAATGAAAGCTAAAAATAATTTTAATACTCACCGTCTTATAATTATGCTGTTTGTTGCTTTGTTCTGCGGGGTTTTAATAGCATATAAATTGATTTTTATACAGTTTATTTCTCATCAAAAATATACCTCGCAAGCGGAACAAAACAGAACTCAAATTTTATATCAAACTGCGCCTCGCGGCAGAATTTTAGCTGCAGACGGGGAAGTATTAGCATCTAATCAAGCTGCTTTTTCTTTATATTATTTGCCTCCTCTTGAAATGCCTGAAGAAGATAATTTAAATGAAATGGTTAGTGCCGTTTCTAAAAACACTTTAAAACCTAAAAAAGAAATTTTAAATATTTTAAAAAAATCTCTAAAAAACGGTAAAGCAGCTTTGCTCGCAGATAATTTAGCCCCGCAAAATATTTTCGCTTTAGCGGAATTACAAAATTTTTACCCCGGTTTATATTTACTTGAGGAAACAAAACGTTATTATCCTTACGGTGCTTTTGCCGCACATTTACTTGGATATATCGGTACTATGGAAAAGCGCACTTGGAAAGAACTTTCCGGGGAGCTTGATTATCGTTTAAATTCAAAAATCGGTAAAAGCGGTATTGAAAAGCGTTATGAAAAAGAGTTAAAAGGCAGGGACGGCGGTTTGTTCTTAGAGGTAAATTACCGCGGTCGCGTAACGCAAATTATTAAAGATAATCGTTGGCGTAAAGGTGCTGATGTGTACACAACTTTGCTTGCCCCTGTACAAGAAGCGGCAGAAGAAGCTATTGCAAACTCTCTTACAGGGCGCGGTGCCGCAGTCGTTTTAGATGTAAAAAGCGGTGCTGTTTTAGCTATGGTTTCCCTACCGGATTTTGACCCTAATATTTTTACCCCTTACAGTACCAATAAAACCGATGAGAGTAAAATAAAAATTCCAGAATATAATTTAGCTATACAGGGTATGTTTCCCCCTGCTTCCACTTTTAAGACCATAACTGCTTTGGCTGCTTATGAAAATGATATCCTTGATATTAAACACGAGGAAAATTGTACAGGTCATATATATTTAAACGGGCGTGAATTTAAGTGTTGGAAAAATCACGGACCGCATATAGATTTTATGACAGGTATGGCTCAAAGTTGTGATACTTATTTTTATAATCTCGGTTTAAAAACAGGTTCTTACAATATTGAAAAGATGCAGCGTAAATTCCATTTCGGGCGGAAAACAGGCATTGATTTACCGGGGGAAAAATCAGGCAATATTTATGGGCCGACAAAACGCGCAAATTTAAAAACTTATTGGTTCGGTGGGGATACTTTAAATCTTTCCATAGGTCAAGGGGAACTCTTACTTACCCCGATACAAATGGCAGTATATGCCGCGGCATTAGCTTCAAAAGGTAAGATATGGAGACCTTATTATATTGAAAAAATTGTTTCACCTTCAGGTAAAGTTTTGGAAGAAGGTAAAAGTGAAATTGTGGATGAAGTAAAATTAAAAGACGGTGCTTTTGAATTAATACATAAGGCCTTAAAAAATGTTGTTGATAATGCTACCGGGCGCGGTGCAAAAGTTAAAGATGTGGCTGTATACGGTAAAACAGGTACGGCGCAAAATCCGCATGGGGATGACCACGGTTGGTTCTTAGCTTTTGCCGGGGAAGAAAACGGTGAACCGGAAATTGCCTTATCTGTTTTAATTCAATTCGGTAAAGGCGGCGGTGCGCAAGCTGCACCGGCTGCACGCAAAATTATTAAAGCTTATTTTGATTCAAAACATAATAAAAATGATTTAAAAAAAGGAAAATAAATGTTTAATAACAGTTCAACAATTAAAAGTAAAAAATTAGATAGCATCCTTATTTACGCTTTAATCTGTTTATGTGTAATGGGATTTTTTACTATTTTATCTGCTGTAAGCGGAATGAAGGAAATGTCTTCAATAATACGCACCCACTTGGTTGCTTTGCCTGTCGGTATAGCGGCTTTTATTTTCGGTTGGGTTTTTAATTATCAAATTTACGCCGAACATTATAAAAAATTATATGCTTTTGTGATATTATTGCTTGTAGCGGTTTTGGCTTTCGGGATTGTGGCAAGGGGATCTCATTCTTGGTTTAGAATGGGAGGGTTTTCTTTTCAGCCGGCGGAACTTTGCCGTATCGCTTTGATTGTAATAACATCTGCTTTTTTGGCAAGCCGCCCACGCCAGATAAAAAGTTTTAAAACGCTTGCTTTATTTGCGGCATTTATTTTACCTGTGTTTGGGCTTATTATGATGCAACCGGATTTTTCATCAATAGTAGTTACTGCACCGGCATTACTTATTTTGTTATTTGTTGCCGGTGTAAATATGTATTACTTCGTTTTAATTATTGCTTTTGGTTTAATGGCAAGCATTTTCCCGATACTTTGGACTTCTTTTAGTTTATATCCGGATATTTTGGAAAATTCAATTATTTTAACTTGGATAAATTCATTATCTTTTGATATTGTAGCTTGTTTAATTTTTAGTGCTTCCATACTTTTATTATTTATTTCAGTTTGGTTTGTATCAAAATATTTTAGAATTATTGTTCCTTTTAGTTTGACAATGATTTTAGCTTTAAGTATGATTGGTGGCTTTTTTAGCGGATATTTTGTAAATAAACATATAAAGTCATATCAACGTAAAAGAATTGAAGCATTTTTAGCTCCTTCCGCTGATCCAAAGGGTGCAAGTTATAATGTATTACAAGCACAAATCGCTATGGGTGCAGGCGGTGTTTTGGGGAAGGGCTTTTTTTCCGGTACGCAATCGCGTCTTGGGTTTGTTCCTGAAAGACATACTGATTTCATTTTGGCAATTTTAGGTGAAGAAAGGGGACTTTTAGGTACTCTGTTTGTTTTAGGTTTATACTTAATTATTTTATGGCGTATTGTTGTAATAGCCCGTACTTCAAGTGACTTTTTCGGCTATTTACTTTGTGCGGGTATATTTGCTATATTTTTTGTATATATGGTATTTAATTTTGGGATGCTTATAGGTATTTTACCTGTTGCGGGTATCCCTTTACCGTTTATCTCATACGGAGGGTCAAACTTAGTGTCAAGTATGTGGGCACTCGGTTTGGTAGAAAGTGTGTATTATAGGCGCCTTTCTTTAATCTAAAAATGGTATGATAAATATAGACACCGCTTTTAAGTATAGATTAAAGTTGTATAAAAAGGTGGGTTTTACCGGTCATCAATTCATACCGGTATTGGCTGAGGCGGTTTCTCTCAGTGGTTTTAATTATGTTGAGAAAAAAAACCATCCGAGAGTTTATGTATATTTAGGTGCAGCAGAAGATGAGGAAAGCTATGCAGAACTTGCGGAAATTTTCCTAAAAACTTATGTTGACCCGGAAGAAGTAAAAATGAAACTTGCTCCTCATTTTGAAGGTAGCGGTTTTGTGTTAAAAGACGTTGAGTTGTTACCCTATCATTTGTGTAATGTACAAAACTTAATAAGCTATGTTTGCTATCAAGTTACAGGTGTTAGGGGCAGTATTAGCAGGGGGCTTTCTTTATGCCCTAAAGTGGAAAGAAAGCACCTTTATAGTATAGAGCGTTTAGACGCTAATGAAGTTAAAATAATAATGAAGCTTAATCCTTCTGGAAGTTTTAGCCCTGTGCGGGAGTTATTGAAGTTGCTCAGGTTAGGTGTTAAGGAGGAGGATTATAAAGCCACCCGTATGGCCCTTTATTGGGTAGATAAAAAGGGTGCCTTTAGATCCGTTTAAGCGGGAGAGATTATGAAAAGACATCTTAAAGCAGTAAAAGCGGTAAAAGAACAAAAACCGATTAAACCTGCTTATCTTAATGACGACGGTAAAACTGAAATTGAAGTATTGGTTAATACCGCATTTGAAGAAACCAGAATCGCTATCTTGGAAAACGGCGTTTTGGTTGAACTTTTGTGGGATAGAAGGAATACATCTTTAAACTTGGTAGGTAATATTTATAAAGCCACGGTTGAAAATGTTTTACCCGGCATAAATAGTGCATTTTTAAATATCGGTTATGAAAAAAATGCTTATCTTTATATTACAGATACCATTGAAGGCGGCAAAAAACCTATTGATGAAATCTTGTATAAAGGGCAGGAAATAATGGTCCAAGTCGTTAAAGACAGTATCAGTACTAAAGGTATGAAAGTAACTATGGATGTTACTTTACCTGGGCGTTATTTAGTGTTGACACCGAATCAAAAATATGTCGGCGTTTCAAAGAATATTGAGGACCTTGAAAGGCGCGACCAATTAAATGATTATGTTGAACATTTAGCTGAAAAATATCTTGAAGGTATGGGATGTATAGTCCGTACAGAAGCAGAAGAAGCAAGTGATGAAGAACTTGAAAAGGAAATAAAGTATTTATACCGTCAGTGGAAAACCATTATCACGCGTTTTGAAAACCAGCCCGCCCCTTCAATGTTGCACGAAGATATGGGCAGTGTTTTGCAGGTCTCAAGGGATATTTTGACGGAAAATGTCCGCCTTTATATGCTTGATAATAAAAAGGATTATGAAAAAGTTGTAGATTTCGTCAGTAAAATTTCACCTGAACTTACGGACAGAATTAAATTATATACCGGCAAAACCCCGATTTTTGAGGCATATAATATCGATCAGGAAATTGAAAAAATGCGCCGCATAAAAATACCTTTAGGTAATGGCGGAAGTATTATTATTCAAGAAGCCGAGTCCTTATGTGCTATTGACGTAAATACCGGTAAATTTACCGGAGAAAAATCACAAGAAGAAACAGTTACAGCCACTAATATTGAAGCTGCCTATGCAATAGCAAGGCAGTTGCGTTTAAGAAATATCGGCGGTATTATTGTTATTGACTTTATTGATATGAGGAAGGCGTCAAACCGCCATAAGGTTGTTGATGCTTTAAATGATGCAACAAGGCGCGATAGGGCAAAAATACGCATATTACCTATTACACGCCTAGGTTTAGTTGAAATGACACGCGAACGCCGCACCAGAAGTACAGGTAATTTGATTACTGAAGAATGTCCACAATGTCATGGCAGCGGGCGTGTGCTTTCCGCTGAAACAATGCGTATTAATTTGCAACGTGAAATTTATGATTTAACCAGAGGTAAACCGGGCGGCACTTTAAAACTTGTGGTGCATCCTGCTTTATCTGAACATTTGCGTCAAAAGTTAAGTTCTATTGAAAAGAATATTAACCGTACTATCAAAGTTACACCGGATCCGCAAATTGCATGGGAAGATTATAAAATTATTTTAGAGTAATTTTTACTTCATAAAATGACAAAAAAGGACCTAGTTTTTTGCTAGGTCCTTTTGTAGTTTTATATAGGTCTTTTTTACTTTTGATCTAGGTCTTTTTTCTCTTGTAAGTGTTATATTTAACCAATAGAATATAAGTATAGAAACTTAGAAACATAGGAGGCATTTATGAAAAAGGAAACCATAACCTTAACCGCAATAATTTTTATTTTACTTGCTTCCTTGCTTTTTGCATAAAGTAAAAATATAAAAATTAAACAGTATCGTAATAAAATAATACGGTACTGTTTTTTATGAATTAATCTTGATAATTTAATGCAAAATTTATCGCGGCTAACATACTGCTTGCATCGGCAATATTTTTGCCGGATATATCAAAAGCAGTTCCATGTACCGGGGAAATACGCAAGAATTCAAGCCCGTAAGTTATATGTACGGCAGGAACTTTCGCCGCTAATTTTAAAGGAAGCAAAGCGCTGTCATGATACATACAAAATATTCCGGAGAATTTGCCTTCCAGATGCTTTTGCCAGGCACTGTCTACGGAGATCGGACCAAAAATATTTAACCCTTGTTTTTGTAATCTTTTTACTAACGGAATAATTGTTTTTATTTCTTCTTTACCGATTTTACCGCCGTCACCTGTATGAGGGTTTAAGGCAGCAATAACAATTTTTTTATTGTTTAAAAATTTAGAAAATAATTTTATCTTTGATTCTAGTTTTGCTTTGGTTAAATGTTTTGACACATCTTTTAAGGCCAAATGTTCCGTCGCTAAAGCAGTACAAATTTTACCTGCTTTAAAGAGCATTAAAACCTCTTTATTTATTGCTGCATAATGTTTTAAGACCTCTGTATGCCCTGTAAATTTTATGCCGATTTTAACCCACGCTTCTTTTGAAATAGGTGCAGTTATCAAGCGGGCATTTTTATCTTGTAAACAAATATTTATTGCTTGTTTTAATGCTTTAAAAGAAATATCTGCACCGTACTTAGAAGGGCTGGGGTTGAGAGGTGTTTTGTATTTGCTTGTTATTTTAATGAAATTGTCATAATGTAAAAAGCCGTCGGAACTTTCACCTATTAAAGTAATTTTTGTGCCTTTTGTTTTCTTAAATTTTTTTAATGCTTTTTTTGTAACTTCCGGACCGATACCTAAAGGATCGCCCAAAGTAATAATTAAATGTTTCATATTTTTACATAAAAAAAGCGCACCGCTTGGGCGCGCTTTTAAATTATTTTGCTTCGGTTTTTGCAGTTTCTGCTTTTTTCGGTTCATCGAACTTAACCATAACTTTGATTTTTGATTTTTCTTTTAAGTTATTTAAGTAAGAAACCATTTGTTCTTGCATCTTAACTGCGGTTAAGTATTGCCCCATATCAGGTGCAACTTGTTCAAAAGTAAAATCGCGTTTGGCTTTCTTTTCTTGAACTTTAATGACATAATAACCGTTGTCGGTTTTAATGGGGTTACTTACATCACCGACTTTTACTGCAAATATTTGTTCATCAAAATCTTTAGGCATTACACCTTTAATTAAAACCATTTCACCGCCTGTTGCAAGGGCAGATTTATCGTCTGAATATTCTTGTATAAGTTCAACCATTGTTTTTTTACCTTTTTTGGCTTCTTTTTGAATTTTTTTGGCTACTTGTTCTTTGGCTTTAATTTCTGGCGGGGTATTATTTTCAAACTTAACGAATATCGGTGAAATTCTAATTTGTTCAGCGGTAAGTTGGTTTAATTTTGCCGCTAAAGGAACAGATTGTTCAAGGCGGTTTTTAGGTAATGCCTTAATTTTTTCTTCATTGCCGGACATTACTAAAATTACATCATCATAAAGCGCTTTAACTTGTTCTTGTGTGGGGGGGGTAACTTTGCTGTTTACTACATTATCAACAAGTTTTCTTACTGAAATTTGCTCTTTAATTCTATCTTCAAATTGTTTATAAGTAAGACCTTCTTTTTTTAATTCATTATTGAAAGTCGTTTCAATTTGTTTTTGATCTGTAATTCTTTGACCGGTTACAGGGTCCACACTAAAGCGGGCTTTGACTTCATTAATTGCGTCGGCGACTTCGCTATCTTTAACTTTAATACCTTCTTTTTTGGCATTTTGTGTTAAAAGAGTATCTGTAATAAGTTCGTTTAAAACTTCTTGTTTTATTACATTAATATTTTGAGGGTCCTGTAATATTTGAGGGTTTCTTACTTTGTAACTTTCAAGGACTGCATTTACCATTTTATTATATTGTGAACTCGAAATACCTTGACCGTTTACGGTCGCGACATTAGAGTCCACCACTTTTGCATTTAACAACCCTGCCCCCATAAGCAAGATTGCCGGGATAAAGAATAATTTATTTATTTTCATTTTGCTTCCTCCTTTACGATACTTATATTATACTTTTTATTTAAAGAGTTTAGGTAAGAATCTAATTTTTGATTTTCCAAAATCATTTTGATTCTTTCTTTAGCATCATTATAAGATAAGCGTTTTTCTGCCACTTTCATAATGATATGGTTGCCTTGTGCTGTCGTTATAAAGCCCTGTACTTCCATTAATCTGGAATTTGCAGCCGGAACTTCAATTTGCGGTAGATATTCACCGGGGATAAATGGGTGCATTTCCCCACCGTTTTTTTTGGATAAAGGTTCATCTGAAAATTGTCTTGCGAACTCCGCAAAACGTGATATTGTGCTGATTTTGCGCATTTGCTTCATTACATCTGCGGCTTTTTGCGGGTCTGAAATAATAAATTGTCTTATAGTTATTTCATAAGGATATTTTTTGTAATAGGCCTTTATTTCATCTTCACTAACGCCGAGTGTTCCGTCTTTAGCTAAATTTTCAAGCAAATTACGGCGTAAAGCAAAGTTCTTTGCAGTTTCAAGCGCTGCCTTTTGGGCGGCTTCAAGTGCGGCGATTTCTTCTTGATATTTAGGTGTTAAATCAAGCCCGCGTTTTTTAGCATCCGTTAAAAGTAATTTTTCACTAATTAAAAATGAGAGGAAATTTGCCCTTCCGCTTTTTGTTTTTACAAAGGCCCTAAAAGTACTGTCCAAATTATTTGCGGCTTTATCAAAATCTTCTTGCGTTATAGGTTGATTATCAACATAAGCCAAGACGGGCGAGTTTGTATAAACTTGCTCTTCTTGGAGGGGGATTTCCTGCTTTGCGGTGCAAGCCGCGAAAGCAATAATTAGAGTGGTTAAAGTTAGTATTTTCTTCATAAATATAGTTTAGCATTTAGCGGCGTTCCTTAGCAAGTAAGGAAGAAATTAACAATTTTAAGTTCTTCCCTTGTTTTTTTGTTCTTTTTCTGTTATACTTAATTATGGGAGAAATAAAACAAGGAGAAATATTATGAAAAAGAAAATCATTTTACTTATAGCATTATGTTTAACAGTAGCTGGCTTTGCACAAACATCATCCCAGAATGCTAATGAGAAATTACTAGAGGCAGCTTCTAATTTTGATTGGCTTAATATAGATATTGCAATCAAAGAAGGTGCTGATGTAAAAAATGCAAGAGATAATTTTAACAGGAATGTCTTAATGAGATTACTAGATGATTCATATTGGAAACATGCTAGTGACATTACAAATATTCTCAAATTTCATGAGGATAAGATAAAAAGCGGTTTAGTTCAGCGTTTGATAGATTTAGGTGCGGATATTGATGCTAGGGATAGAATTGATGATACTCCTTTAATGTATGCAGCACAATTTGGTTATTATCAAGTTGTAAAAACTCTAATAGATAATGGGGCAAAAGTTAATGACATAGGTTCAGCCCATAGAACTGCATTAATTAAAACAATAGATTGGCGAAGAGATTATCGTGCTGTGGTATATAGTAAATGCCCTATTAATAATTTAATACCCCATAGCAAATATATAGATATTATAAAAATTTTGGCTAAAAAAGGAAAAGATGTTATTGATGTTCAAGATACAAATGGGAATACTGCTTTACATATTGCTGCATCAAAAGGGGAAAAAGATGTTGTTGAAATCCTTATAAAAGCAGGTGCTAGAAAAGATATTAAAAATACAAGAAATAAGTTACCTTATGACTATGCAATGGATAAATACAATAGGGAAATGGCTAGTAAGGCAGGTGGAAATCGTTTTAATAGGAAGGATATAAAGGATGCAAAAGAAGTAATGAAGATGACTGAAATTAGAAGCGAAGAGGTTGAGAATAGATTAAGTCAAGTAATAAATGATGAAATTGATAATATGATCTGATAAATATACGATAGTCATAAAGTTCATTTATAAAACGCCGCTCGGTTTTACCGAGGGGCTAAATTATTG
>JAZUPU010000003.1:0-4087 GCA_045605325.1 Elusimicrobiaceae bacterium | reverse complement strand
AGTACCAAACAAAGTAATTTGCCAAACTCTCTCCTCTGCTACTGCAGAACAAAAAAAATTATGTAATCAACTAAATAACAACGGTACTTTATAAATTAATAGAAATAAAAACCGGCAAGTATTTTTGAGAAAACTTTAATTTTCTTGCGGGGCGGTGTTACCAACACCAAGTTTTAAGAGTTTTGCCAAAGCATAATCATTTTGTGCTTCTTCTTTTTTGCCAAGTTGCTCATAACATTTTGCGCGCATTAAATATGCTTCAGGGGTTGTGTTATATTCTAAAGAAACGCTGTAAACTTGTTTTGCTTTTTCAAAATCGCCGGTCAAAAATAAAATTCCGCCCATAGAATTTAAAGCAGCGACATTTGATGGGTTTAATTTTAATGCCTCAAATAAAACATTATAAGCTTCCTGATACCGCCCTAAACTTGCAAGCGCCGCACCTTTGGCGGAAAGTACGCTTGAATTATTTTTTTCATAACTTAAAACATAATCAAAATCAGATAAAGCTTTATCGTAGTTACCTAAATTATAATACAAAGAACCGCGGTTTTTATATGCTTCCAAATTATACGGATTAGACGAAATTGCTTTATTTAAATATTTTTCCGCTTTCTCATATTTAGCGGTTTTTAAATACATTTCACCGCGTGCGGCATAATCATCAGATTTTGATTTTATATTAGCGCACGCCGTGATAAAAATCAAACAAAATAAAACAAAAATACTATGGTTTTTTAATAAGTTTTTCATCTTTATCCCCTAAGGAACGGAGTTCCTGCTTATGTTCAATTAAATAAGCAAGCGCTTCATCCTTATTAGTAAATTTCCCTTCCACCTGTGCCTCGGCAAGATACTCTAAAATTTTACCTATTATTCTGCCGCTTGGCAATTTTAATTCGCGCATAATATCTTTACCGTCAAGTAATTTTTCCGGCAAAATAATTTTTTGGTTCTCTTTAAAAAACTTTGTAAAAAGCAAATTAAGCATTTGAAGATGCCTCAAAGTTTTACCTTCCGCACCAAGTGCTTTGCCTTCTTCCAAAGTCATAACAGGGTCTTGTGCTTTTGGCAACATTTCTTTTAAACTTTCCATTGAAACATAACTCGTATAATCCGCCCAACACAAAAACAACAAAGGTATTCCGGCAGGTCCTAGTTCTTTAAAGAACTTATAAACCCCCCTATCGGTAACAATTTCATTACTTGCCAAATTGCTGGGGCGCAAATGCGAAGATATCATCTTGCAAATTAATTTCTTTTCCAAAGAAGAATAACGCAAATCCTTTAAAAAATATTCAGCACGCCTTGCCCCTTGCTGTTCGTGATAAAAAAAGCGCAAACGCCCGTCTTTCATTTTTGCGGTTTCCGGTTTTGCTATATCGTGTAAAAATGCTGTCATCTTATAAAGGGCATGGTCCTGGCAAAAAGGTTCAAGTTCTTTATAAAATTCCGGCACGCAAATTTTTAAATTATTGAGTAAAAATTCTATACGCTCTACAACAAGCAATGTATGTTTCCATACACCGCCTTCTCCGTAATAACATTCAGCGCAAGTTTTTTGGTCCGCAAGTTTAGGGAGAAGTTTTTTAAATAAACCCAAATCTTCCATAACACGCAAATAATAAGCGGTATTTGGTGCACGCATAAGACGCTTTAATTCTTCCTGTATACGTTCGCCTGATGGTTTATTTGCTTTATTTGCATTTGCTTTTATTAATTCTAAAGTATCTTTATCAATTTCAAAACCGCGTTCGGCTGCAATTCTAAAAGCGCGGAATAATCTTAAAGGATCCTCTTTAAAAACTTCCGCGCCGTTTGCAATTATTTTTTTATTTTCTATTGCTTGTTTACCGTTATTTAAGTCAATTAAATTATCTTCTTTTATTTTGGAAAGTAAAATTTTTATTTTACCGTTTTCTTCTTTTATTTTTAATGTCGGTTTACTAGTAACAGGTAAGGCGAGCGCATTTATTGTAAAATCGCGGCGCGGCAAATCTTTAAAGATATCGTCACCGTCTAAAGCGGACAAATCAATTTGCAAACCGTCTTTTGCAGTTAAGCGCCAAACGCAAAATTCCGGATCCATTTCAAAAGCAGATGCTTTCAAAGCAAGCGCCAAAGTTTTAGCAACCGCTTTAACTTCCGCACGCGGTAAAGCGAGGTCAATATCACCGGAATATTTACCCAAGAAACTATCAAGCAAACATCCGCCGACATAATAGGCATTTTTTGCTTCCTTAGCTAATAATTCGGAAAGTTCTTTCCCTGTCAGCATTATTGTTTTACTGCGCTCAAGGCAGATTCTTTAGCGGCTTTTGCAGCGGCCTTGGCGGCCTCTTCTTCCTTAAATTTTAAAATTGCTTCTTTGCGAAGTTCACGCTTTAAAATTTTGCGCATAGAATTTTTAGGAAGTTCTTTTCTAAATTCAATATCACGCGGACGTTTATAATTATCTAAATTATTTTTAAGGTATTTTCTGAAATCAAGTTCATCAAATTCCACACCGCGTTTTTTGACGGCATATAATTTGATAAATTCCCCGCCGTGCCCATCCGGCACACCGATAACGGCACATTCTTCAATAGCGGGATATTCCATAATAGTATGTTCCACTTGTGCGGAAAATACTTTTAGACCTTTTATAATAATCATATCTTTTAAACGGTCTTTTATGACTATAAAACCTTCATCGTCAATTAACCCGATATCACCGGATCTAAACCATCCGTCTTTATCAAAAGCGGCGGTTGTTGCCTCAGGGTTATTATGATAACCTTTAAATACATTATCGCCTTTAATTACGATTTCACCCTCTGTATTTTTAGGCAACTCATTGCCTTCTTCGTCAATAATACGCACCTTAATATAAGGTAAATTGATACCCACTGTTCCGTGCTTTCTGTTTTGTTCTGTATTAACACTTACTACCGGGCTTGTTTCGGTTAAACCGTAACCTTCCAATATTGGTATACCGAGTTGTTTTTCAAAATGATCTTTTGTTTCTTTACTTAAAGGTGCTGCACCCGAAACGCAAAAGCGAACCTTTCTAAAAGCCCAATATTGCAAGTATATGCGTTTTAGGCCTTTTGCTTCTTTAGATAAGACACTGTAAATTTGCGGAATTGCGGTCATAATTGTGATACGCTCGCGCCCCATCAAATTCAGCCAAGCTGCGGCTGGTGTAATATTTGCAACGACAACCGTTTTCATACCAATGCTTAAAGGAATAACGACATTAACCGTCCACGCCAAAGTGTGGAACATAGGTAAAATGCAAATCATTGAATCGTCATCGGAAATTTTAAAACTGATTACCGTAGAGATTACATCTGACATTATATTTTTATGGGAAAGCATTACCCCTTTCGGTAATCCTGTTGTACCGGAAGTATACAAAAGCATAGCGGTATCGTCAATAGTGGGATGGCAGTTTAATGTTTCTGAATTAAATTTACTGTTTTTTACTTCATCCCAAAAAAGTTTGATACTGCCGTCCGTTACCATTGAAGCGGCACTTGAAGAAATTTCATCAGTAGTAAAAAGATATTTTACATTCGGTAAATCTTTTTTAATTGCAGCATAATGGCGCAAAAATTCCGCCTGTGTAACAACTGCTTTTGCACCGCTGTTTGTTAACATATATTTAAGTTCTTCAGGTTTTGAAACCATAAAATTAATAGGTAAACTTACCGCACCTATTTTATATAAGGCATAATTTGTGATAATAGTTTCAACGGAATTGCGGTGCGCTATGGCAACATGGTCGCCTTTCCTTATACCGTGCTCCCAGAGCATATCGGAAGTACGGTCAATAGTCATTAAAAGTTCGTGGAAAGACCATGTCTTCCCGTTAAATACCACAGCCGGGGCTTCCGGTTTACGGTAAGCGCTGGCGGTTAAGGCAGTATATAAATCTGTCATTTGCATATATACATTTTACTATTTATAGCGTTACGTTTCAATAATAAGGAATGTTTTGCAACTGAAGTTATTTGCTAGCGGCGTCTTTTTGGGAAATTTTGATTTTTTCGCTCCTAAAGTACCGATACGTCGCCTATGCTCCTCTACTTCGCGGTACTCGTCG
>JAZUPU010000002.1:0-1525 GCA_045605325.1 Elusimicrobiaceae bacterium | reverse complement strand
CCACTTGTTTTCGGCTAGATATAAAAATTTAGTCAAAATATAATAATACTTTGATTATAGTCTTACTTTCTACAAGTATAGCATATCTTAAAAATTTTGTAAAGCAATAGCATAGCATGGAGAAAAATGTGTAAAATGGGTTTTATAAAACAATACAAAAGTGCCGTTAATCGACCTATATCGGCACTTTTTTGTTTGGTTTTAAGTTGAAATGAAATAAAAAAGACTCTTGTATATGCCTTAACCGGTTGAATTTTTAACATTTGTTTTACCTGAATTATAAAACAAAGTGCAATTATTTGGCAAAATAAAAGAAATGAAAAAGTTATTTATTTTAATAAATAAGTTGCAATAAATATAAAAAAATGATAAAATAAATTTGCGACATAAAATTTAATCCGTTAAAAAGTATACTTCTGGGTAGAAGTGTACCTTTTCGCGTTACATAAA
Organism: Elusimicrobiaceae bacterium; assembly: GCA_045605325.1. Classification (GTDB taxonomy): domain Bacteria; phylum Elusimicrobiota; class Elusimicrobia; order Elusimicrobiales; family Elusimicrobiaceae; genus Proelusimicrobium. Next base: position 1,075 of record JAZUPU010000002.1, on the reverse strand, counting down.
ACCTTTTTAACGGGTTGATAAAAAATTTTGTGTCGCAGCAAAAGCGAAAGTCACTTTTATTAGGTGTCGTTTGCTTTTGCACACGGCACTTTTTTATTGCCGAAAAAATAACTGCTAAAGGAGATTAGCATGAAAAATTTTAAACCCGTAGCGATAGTGCTACTAACTGTTATGGCGTTGGCATCAACGGTCTTATTCGGCTGTTCCGTGCAACCCTCTCACGATCATAGTTACACGTTCACAGCCCTTAAGGAAGCCACTTGTGCGGATGCCGGTATAAATTATGGAGTTTGCGCTTGCGGTGAAACGGTAGAAAAGGAAATTCCCGCATTTGGTCACCGTGAGGTAATTGATAAAGAGGTTGCTCCCACTTGTATAGCCCCCGGTTTATCTGAAGGCAAGCACTGTTCCCTTTGCAATGAAATATTAGTAGAACAAGAAGTAGTTGGTGCTTTAGGGCATACCCCTGCATCTGCGGTTACGGAAAATAATGTAGAAGCCGATTGCGTGAACGACGGCAGTTATGATAGCGTTGTTTATTGTTCAGTTTGTGATGAGGAGTTAAGCAGAGAAACTATAATAGTTGATGCGTTAGGACATACCGAGGTAATAGACCAAGCAGTAGCCCCCGATTGTGTAAATACAGGCTTAACCGAAGGCAAGCACTGTTCAGTATGTAACGAAGTATTAGTTGCACAAACTGTAGTTGATGCATTAGGTCATACCGAAGTTATAGATAACGCAGTAGCACCCACTTGCACTGCAACTGGTTTAACGGAAGGTAAACACTGCTCAGTATGTAATGAAGTATTAGTTGCTCAAACTGTAGTTGCTGTATTAGGTCATAAGGAAGTTGTTGACGCAGCGGTTGCGCCCACTTGTACGGCAACCGGTTTAACGGAAGGCAAGCACTGTTTAGTTTGTAATGAGGTGCTTGTTGCTCAAGATGTAATTCCTGCTTTGGGACATGATGAGGTCATTCATGCTGAGATCCCCCCGACACTTTTTGAGGATGGCTTGGCAGAGTATGTGACATGTAACCGATGCGGCTACGTTGGAGGGTATGAAGTGCTAT
>JAZUPU010000001.1:0-16846 GCA_045605325.1 Elusimicrobiaceae bacterium | reverse complement strand
TACCCCCCAATTAAACCCTACTTATGAAGCACCACAGGTGCAGCATTTTGGAAGTTTAAAAAGCCCATAACCGTCAAACAATACGCAAAAGGTTGTGTAATGTTTATAAAGTTATGCCAAAATTGGAATTCGCTGTGTTTTTGCACACCGCGGATTTCAAGCTCATGGTTTAAAGATTTATTAAGCCACATTTCCGCATGGCCTTTGGCGATATCGTCGTCAATATGGGTATCAAAATATTCAACATATTCCGCTGCCCATCCGCCGATTAAATTGCCTGCTGAATCTTTACCCCAGCAAATACCGATACCGGTTGCAATTGCTTTATGGTCTTCAATTTTTGCACCGTTGCCGGCAATAATAGTTTCAAGTACGGCACCGTGTTTAAAGTCCTTGCAAACTTGCTCAACAGGTACAATATTGCCAAATAATTCCTTCGGTAAAACTGAAGTATATGGCACTACATTGAAGTTTTCAATTTTTGCTTGCAAGAGAGCGCTGTCATAGCAAAATGTTTCAAACGGTTGCGGCGGTATGCCGTCGTTTGCTTGCCCTGCACCGCCTGAAATAAAGGCAAGTGTAGGATATCTTGTTCCGTATTCGTTATTATTCATTTCTGTTTTCCTCTTTTAATTAGATCATTAAGGTAGCTCTTAAAGTAAAGACGCTCACCCAACCGCTGTCAGCTTTAAATGCGGCGCGGTTATACATCTGTAAGTCAGGCGTAATGGTTAAGTATTGACCTAAACCCCAAACCCATTGTGCTTCAAATACAGTTTCACCTGTACGGACATAAGCAGGGGCAAAGACATCCCTTGAAATTCTGTTATAAGAAACACCTACGGTAATTACATCTAAAGGATTTCTATGTAACGGGTTTAAATAAGATAAACCGAGCATATAAGAATTCTTTATCGGTGCGACATCGTTCGTAGAACCGTTCGCACGCCCGAACATTACCATATTGCGGCTTATGTTTTGTTCCATATTAAAACTCCACCCCATAGAGTTTTCGGGCTGTTTTTCAACAGAAGGTTGATAATAAACCAAACCGGAATATTGCCCTTTACCTAAACCGAAAACATTATTAGGTGTATATGTTACCGAACCGAAGCCGGTATATTTCCCGTCAAAGGCAGTATTCATACGCATTACAGAACCGCTAATGTTTGTTGCATCTTGGTAACCGCCTGCTATGGTGAGTTCTTGCATAGGCGTAATTTCGGCATAAATACCGACACTTGCATTAGGGTAAGTAGCACTTGCATTTTGGGACATTGAATAGTTTATTAACCCCGTTTGTTGGTTTGAGTTATAGGTAGTACCGTCAAAATTATATAACGGATATTGACCGATCGCCCAAGATAACCAACTTAATGCACCACCCCAAGTGTGGTTAAATGTTAATTGGGAAAATATATTTTGTCTACCCGCATAATCATTAACAGGTGTGGCAACACCAAGATTATTATCAAGGGTATTACCGGAAATTCCCCAATACCTTACAAGCGTATAGTTAAAATTAACTTGCGCCGAACCGAGCAAAGAGTGCGTATTAAATAAATCAAGCTGCGCATAAGGGTAATAAATATTTTGTAAAGCTGTTTTATTACCGTTAGGTGCGCCGCGTTGCGCGGTTAAGGACCAATCAAAACCATAGGTAAGACCCATGCGCTCTTTTAAGTCCTTTTTCAAATTGGAATAAGAGTCATCTACCTCATTAAAATAAGAGGTAAACATATTAGCAAGGCGCCTTTCGTGGCGTGCAGGGACTTTTATTTCAATTAATTCCTCATACGCATATTGGTGAATAATAGGCATATCCTCTGTAAGAGCATATTGGGCCTGCATTTCACTTTGCATATTTAGGTTATTTGTCATTTGATTGCCTAATGCATAACCGGAGTTGCTGTTATGTGCCTTGTTGTGATGCATAGTATGATGTGTTTGGGCATTTTGTGTTTGAGCTACGGCGTTAGCGGAAACCCCCAAACAAAACGCAAACGCAAACACCGCAGTTATTAGTTTTTTCATACAACCTCCTTTAGTTGTAATCAATATAAGCTAAAATAGTTAGCTTATATAATATATTTACATTATTTTAGTATAATGTCAAGTAATTATTTTTTAATTCCTTTATATTGCTCGGTTTTTATTATTTTTTGTATTGTATGGATATCTTGTAGGACCTATATATAATAGGTCCAAATTTATATTATTTAAATTCGTAACAGTAACATATTTAATAAAAAATTGATATAATGATTAGACAGTAGTAGGAGGCATTATGAAAATTTCAAAAACATTATTGGCAAAATTGCTCAAAAAAGCAAAAGAGAGTTTAAAAAATTCTTATTCGCCTTATTCACAGTATCGTGTGGCGGCCGCAGCACTTGCCAAAAGCGGCAAAATTTACGGCGGAACAAATATTGAAAATGCTTCTTACGGTCTTTCTATGTGCGCCGAACGGTGTGCCATATTTAAAGCAATCAGCGAAGGCGAAAAGGAAATAATTGCCCTCTATATCATAGTATCGCAAGACCCTAAATTGCCCGAAGCTACCCCTTGCGGTGCTTGCCGCCAAGTTATTGCGGAATTTGCGCGCCCGGATACCCCTATTTATACACTTAATTTACAGGATAAAAAACCGCCTGTAATGCGTAAACTTAAAGAATATTTACCAAATGCTTTTACACCTAAGAATTTAGAGTAAATTTTTTTATATGAAAAAGTTCGTGTGTTTTGTTTGTCTGCTTTTAGTGACAGTTTTATTGCAAGGGATAAGACAAATATAATGCTAAATGACATAATGGGTTTTTACAGTAAAAAATATCTTGGTATGAATCCGAAATTTAGCATTATAGATGATATTTTAAAATATAGTAATAAAAAATGGTAGGTACTTATGAATAAATATTTCACAGGTTTGGTTGATACCTTACAAAAAATTGACAGTACCCAAAATAATGCGATGGAAAGTGCCGCGCAAATTTTAGCGCAAACTGTTTTGCAGGACGGGCTTATATTTACTTTGGGTAACGGGCATAGCCATAGTGCCGCTTTGGAAGGTTTCCACCGTAGCGGAAGTTTGGCTTGCATTAGTGCTATTTTGGATGATAGTTTTAATTTCCGCCCAAGCGCCCATAAAGCAACAGATTTAGAGCGCAAAGAAGGTTATATTTTGCCGATACTTGCAAAACATAAAATGACACCGACAGACACAATAATAATAATTTCAAATTCAGGCAGAAATGCAGCCGGTATTGACGCGGCAATTTATGCAAAAAATAAAGGTCTTAAAGTTATTGTTATAACCGCTGCCACCGCGCATAAGGAAACAAAAAGCCGTCACTCAAGCGGTAAAATGTTGCGTGATTTTGCAGATGTTTTGATTGATAATTGCTGTAACAAACAGGAAACTGTTTTGACTTTAAACGGCAAAAGTGCAGGGCCTGTTTCTTCTTTAGTGAGCGGTGCGATAATGAATAATATTTTATATCGCGCTGCGGAAATTGCGGAAGAAAAGCAACCAAATTTCCCCCTCCCTTTTTATAAAAGCAGTAATGACATAGGCGGAGATGAAAATAATTTAAGAGTTGCCCAAAAATATAAGGGCCGCATTTTGTTTTTAGATTAGGAAATTTATTTTACGTGTTGTTTGTCCGCGTTATGTTCACAAACGCGCGAAACGTGCTTGCAAATTTGAGCCCTTTTTTATTTTTCTTTTCCTAGAGTACCGCAAACTCTCTACGTTCGTTTTACTTCTTGGTACACGTCGTCAAAGAAAAATAAAAAATCATCTCAAATTTTCTGCGCAGCGCGTGATTATTTTTGTACGCTACGATTCAAAGCCATTTAATATTTTCGTATAAATAAAAAAGGGTTGCTTTTGGCAACCCTTCTACGGTAAGTTAAATATTTTATTTATTTGGTATATTGTCTAGTTGTTGACTTCTTAGCTCGATTAAATAATTCCTTCATAGATTTTGATGAGTTTGTCTCAGTATTACTTTCCACCTTAATAGTTGCCGTGGCGGCAGGTACTGTATCTATTACATAACCTTTTTCTTGCGGGGCTGTTCTCATTGAAGATCCCGATGGCACGCTTATTGCAGCACTATTGCTATAATCAATTACCGTTATATTAGTACGCGGATCAGAATAAATAGTACCAATCTCTTCACCATATTCATTTTCTACTTTAATAGGGTCCTTTACAAGAGGTTTACTAATATGTGCACCGCCAGAGAAATTATGCCCGACTTTCATCAATATTTCGCCATGCGGTTTTTCAAGTTTTTTAAGTGTGGGTCTATCAAATTTGTTAATTGTTTTCTTTAAACCGGTAGATTCACATTTTTTTACAAAATCAAAGAATCTGTTGGTTAAAGCCGGATCTAATTTTTCTAATTCCTCAAGGACTTGTGCAGTTTTTTCTTTATTTCCAAAAGTGAAAGTTAAAGCAAAAGCTTCAACATTATCATATTCCACCGCTTTGGCAGGTAAAGAATTAAGCCCTAATTGTTCACCGAGTTCTTTATCAAAACCTGCTTCTAATAAAGCGCGTAAAATATCATTGCGGTTATTTTCAATACTTACAACCATTATGTCATATTGATATATAGGTTCTATTTTATTATCCTTAATACTATTTGCTGCAGCTGTTTTAATTTCATCAATATTTATGGTAAGATCTTCTGTAATAGCTGCACGCAAAAAACCTAAATCAAGATATTTATGTTGACGTGTATTTTCTACGACATTTTCTGTTATGGAATCTCTGATTTCATTTTCGTACTCATGGTAATCTTGTGCTATTACTGGCGCGGCAAACATTGCAACTGCAAGTGCCGGAAGTAAAAAGTTTTTTGTTTTCATAAAAATCTCCTTTATTAATTCTTACTTATAGTTTAGCAATAATATTCTTTTAAAACAAGGGTAAAAAGACCTAGATCTAAGGACAAAAGGTCCTATAAAAAAGTACCCAAAAGTCCTATTGCTAGATATTTGTTTAAAAAAATGCTAAACTAAGTTTTTCAGAGGAGGAGTTTGTTTATGAGAATGTTAGATTTAATTATTAAGAAAAGAAATAATTTACCATTAACCCAAGAAGAATTTAATTTTATTGCCCAAGGTGCAGCTAAAGAAACTGTACCGGACTATCAATTATCATCCTTCTTAATGGCTTGTTTTTTAAACCCTTTGTCAAAAAAAGAAATGGCTATGTTAACAAAAGCTATGGCCTATTCAGGGGACCGTCTAGAATTTAAAAATATAAAAATACCGACGGTAGATAAACACTCCACCGGTGGTGTCGGGGATGGTATTTCTTTAGCACTTGCACCGCTTGTTGCTTGTGCAGGTATTGCTGTTCCAATGATGGCAGGCCGCGGTCTTGGACATACCGGTGGTACACTTGATAAACTTGAATCAATGAAAGGTTTTAAAGTGAGTGTAAAAACAAAAAATATTTATAAGCAAATAAAAGCAATCGGTGTTTGTATGTTTGGGCAAACTGCGGACCTTGCACCTGCAGATAAAAAACTTTATGCCTTGCGCGACGCAACAGGCACCGTTGAAAGCAGACCTTTGATTACGGCAAGTATTTTATCAAAAAAATATGCGGAGGGTGTTAAATCATTATTTATTGACGTAAAATACGGTTCCGGCGCATTTATGCAAAAATATGAAGATGCAAAGGAACTTGCCAAAACTTTAGTGGAAACAGCCAAAATGCTGGGTTTAAAATGTTGTGCGCTTTTAACTGATATGGATACACCGCTTGGGCGCGCCGTAGGTAATGCGAACGAAATGCGCCAAAGCATAGAAATTTTAAAAGGTAATAAAAATATTGCACCTGATTTTTATGAACTTTTGCTTGAAAGTGCCGCTTATATGCTTTTAATCAGCGGTAAAGAAAAGAATCTAAACAAAGCGCGTTCCACCGTAGAAAAGATTTTGGAAAGCGGTGCGGCTTTAAAGAAATTTAAAGAAATGCTTAAATGGCAAGGCGCAAACCCGGATATTGCGGACCACCCTGAAAAGTATTTAAAGGACTCAAAACTTTGCACTTTAATTAAAGCGGATAAGATTGGTTATATTACGCGTTTGACTGCAAAGACCGTAGGTGAAGCCGCGGTCTTGCTTGGTGCCGGGCGCGGCAAAATGGAAGATAAAATTGCCTTCGGTGCCGGTATTTGGCTTGATAAAAAACTCGGCGATAAAGTTGTAAAAGGCGATATTATTGCCCACATCTATGCTGATGATAAAAAGCGTTTAGCCGACGGCGTTACATTGTTTAAGCGGGCATATAGTATCGGTGCAAAAAAACCGAAACTTTGCCCACTAATCGCTGAAGTTATAAAATAAATTTTATTTCACTTTTGCTTTGCGTTGATAACCGACAGCGGAAATTATTTTTGCTTTAAATATTTTGCCGGGTTGTACCGGTTTATCGAAAGTAACAGTTCCGTCGATATCTGGGGCATCTTTGTAAGTTCTCCCTAAAATGGGTGTATCTGCAATAACTTCAATATTTTTGCCGATTAATTTTTTGTTTATATCGTCAACAACTCTGCTTTGCACCGCTTCAAGTTCAAGTGCACGGCGGCGTTTAACCGCGGCAGTAATTTGCTTTTTAAAATTATAAGAACTTGCACCCTTTTCCCTAAAATATTCAAAGACGGCCACGTTTTCAAATTTAAAATCGCGCACAAAAGTTTTAAGTTCTTCAAATTGTTCTTCGGTTTCCCCAGGAAAGCCGACAATAAAGTTTGTGCGTATAGCAATATCTTTTACAGTTTCGCGGAGCATAGCCAAAACTTCTTTTATCTGTTCCGGTCCGCAGTGGCGGTTCATTGCCTTTAAAATCGGTGCGGAAATATGCTGGAGCGGCAGGTCAAGGTACGGGTAAATTTTTTCTTCGCTTTCCATAATTTTTGCAAGTTCCTTTGTTACGCGGTGCGGATAGGCATACATTATTCTAAAACGCTCAAGCCCTTTGATTTTAACAAGTTTTTTTAGCAGTTTTTCAAGTTGCGGTTTACCGTATAAATCTTGCCCGTAAGAGGTGGTATCCTGTGCAATTAAACTGATTTCTTTTACACCCGATCTTGCCATAATTTTTGCTTCTTCCAAAACTTCTTCAAGCGGTTTGCTGCGGTAAATACCACGTATAAACGGAATAGTGCAATAAGAACAGCGGTTATTGCAACCGTCGGCAATTTTTAAATATGCGGTATGTGGCAAAGTAAGGCCCATTTTAAATTCCGGTGCATGTAATGTCTTTGAAATAGTGGGTAAAAGCGAACCTTTTTTAGCCAAAATATTTTCAATATTATCTTGTGCTTTAATGGAAAAGGCAAGGTCAATTTTCGGGAATTTTTTTAGAACACTTTTGCCAAGGCGCTCAACCATACAACCTGTAACAAAGACCTTTTTAATTTTGCCGGCATTTTTGAGTTTTATGGCATATTTAATATTTTCTTCAGCTTCTTTGACGGAACTTGCCAAAAAACCGCAAGTGTTTATTAAGACGGCATCGGCATCTTTAACATCAAAAACCAAATTATGACCGTGGGCGAGTAGGCGTGCGCAAAAGTCCTCCGAGTCCGTTAAATTTTTTGGGCAACCCAAACTGATTAAAAAGAAATTCATTTTCCCTCCGTTAGCGCGGTATTTAAAAGTTCAAGCAGTGCTTTGTTGTTCTTTTCTTTAGAACCAAAAGGCACTATTTTTGAGCCGTTTGTATTGCTAACTTTAACATAGCCGTCTTTTATGTTAAAAACGGTGTGTTCCTGATTATCAAAAATGCTGCGCCCAAACATACCTCGCGGGGTTTGAAGACCGGCAAGACCTAGAATCGTCGGTGCAATATCTTGTTGGGACTTAAATAAATCGCCGGAAATTTCTTCCTCAATCGGTTTTTTTGAGATAAATATTATCGGCACTTCATTAAATGCCGGGCGTGCACCTTTGTATATTCCTGCCCCTTCAAGATTGGCAAAAAACGGATGGTCCGCGGTAATTATTAAAAGTGTGTCTTCGTCAAGCAAATTTTCATCTTGCATATTTTTTAGGAAGTGTCCAAGGTCTTCATTATGCCTTGCAAAAGCGCGCGGCATATTTGGTTTTTTATAAAGGGCTTCAATTTTTGGGTTTATATCGGTAATTTCCGGATACTCTTGCCCCAAATAATCGGTGCGGCCGGTTGGGACATGCGTATCAACATTTAATATGTCAATAAATATTTTTTCGTCGTTTTTATGCTGTTTAAGATATTCCACAACAAAGTCAAAAAGTTTCCTGTCCGTTAAACCCCACCAGGCAACTGATGCAGCATATTTAGGATTCCTTTCAAAAGTGGCGGCACCGTAAATTTCATCAAAACCTGCCTTTTTAAAGGTTATATGTTCGTTCATATATTTTTCATTAGCACCGCGGATAAAAACCGTTTTAAAACCATCTTTTTTCAGCAGTTTGACAAATGAAAGCGGATACCCGTTTTTAAAAGAAAGTTCCGCATTTGGGTGACCTGAAAATATTACGCTTAAACCGTACAGGGTGGAAAGTGTTACCGGCTTTAAAGAGGCATAAGGGTAATAATATAAAAGCCCATCATAAATTGAGCTTGCCTCAGGTGGAATATTTGGGTTAAAAGAAGAAATGAATTTATTTGAAAGTGCCTCTGTTGTAAGCAAAATAATTTTTTTGTAAGTATTTTTATTTTTAAAATTTGTCGGTCTAAATAAATTATATTCTTTGGCAATTTCTTCAAGTTCTGGTGGTAAATTTTGAACAATTTGGTATTTTGGTTTATTTGAAATAATATCTTTTGTAAGGTTAATTAAAGGTGTATCCATTAAAAGATTTGTGTAAAAAGCTTGCTTGGTTGCGATATGCTTTATAGGGTTTAAGCAGGAAATTAAAAGCAAAAGTACCGCGCACACCGCAAGTTTTTTTGTACTTTGTTTAAAACTTGTTTTAATCCATAATTTTTTAATGGCAAAGTAAGCAATAGAGTATAGTATTAAGAAAATAGTTAAGAGACGAATGTCTCTCATAAATTTATAATTTGCGCCGCCTAAAGTCATTAAATATTTTGAAACGAAACGCTCTTTAAAATAAATCAAAATAGCAAAGTCAGCACACAAAGTTATATAGTAGAAAAATATAACAAGTGCCAATGCCCAAATGCGTTTAATGCCAAAAAAGTGGAAAAAATAGAAAATAACAGCTAAAGTTAAAAATTCGCAAATAAATTTAATTATAAGCCCCAAGGTTAAGGAAAGCCCCCCTATCGCATCAAATTGATTTAAACCGATTAAAAACATTACCAACCCGGGTAAAGCCAAGACGGTAAAAAGCAAAATATCTTGTTTTAAAGGCAGTAAATATTTCTTTAAAAAGTCCTTCATATATAGTATAACCTCTCAAAAAATGCTAAAATAATTATACCTTTTTAAGAGCAGATTTGCTTTTAAAGAATTGAAATGCGTGTTATTTTAGAAATGTTGCGTGCGAGGATAATTTCGCGCTGCGCAGCAGATTTAAGATGATTTTTAATTTTTTCTTTGACGACGAGTACCAAGAAGAATGTGGAGCGAAGCGACATCTCGGTACTCTAGGAAAAGAAAAATTAAAAAGCGCTTAAATATGCAAGCACGTTTTGCGCATTTGAGAGCATAATTCGTCATAATGACACGTAAAAATAAGGTAGGAAATTATATGGAAAATATAGATATACAAAAGAAAAGACATAGTGCATCGCATATTTTAGCGGCAGCAGTACAGGAACTTTTCCCTGATACTAAATTCGGCATCGGCCCTGCAATTGAAAACGGTTTTTATTACGATTTATACACTACACATAAATTTACACCGGAAGATTTAAAAACTTTAGAAGATAAAATGAAGGAAATTTGCAAAGCAAAACATCCTTTTGTCTGCAAATCAATTTCCAAACAAGACGCTTTAAAATATTTTAAAGACCGCGGTGAAGTTTTTAAAACAGAACTTATTGAAGAACTTGAAGACGGGCAAATTACCACTTACACCGTGGGTAATTTTACCGATTTATGCCGTGGTCCGCACGTGGAACACAGCGGTCAAGTTAACAGTTTTAAACTTACGCATATTGCCGGTGCCTATTGGCGCGGCGACGAAAAACGCCCCCAAATGCAACGCATTTACGGCCTTTGCTTTAACGATAAAGAGGAACTTAAAAATTATATCCATCAGCAGGAAGAAGCCGCAAAACGCGACCACCGCAAACTCGGTACCGAACAAAAACTTTTTATTATTACAGAAGATGTCGGTCCGGGTTTGGTTTTATGGCAACCGCGCGGCGGTATGCTCCGCAAAATTTTAGAGGACTGGATTAGAAATGAAAATTTAGCCCGCGATTATAATATAGTTTTTACCCCACATATTGCCCACTTACATTTGTGGGAAAAATCAGGCCACGCAAATTTTTATAAAGAAAATATGTTCAGCCCCATTGAAGTGGACGGGCAAAAATACCAGTTAAAACCGATGAACTGCCCCTTCCATATTGCGATTTATAATGCACAACTCAGAAGTTACCGCGATTTGCCCTTGCGTCTTAGCGAACTAGGTACGGTTTACCGTTATGAACGTTCCGGCGTAATGCACGGGCTTTTGCGTGTAAGAGGGTTTACACAAGATGATGGACATATTTTTTGTACTCCGGACCAAGTTGCTAAAGAAGTGGAAGATTGTTTTAATTTCGCTTTGCATATTTTTAAGACCTTCGGTTTTAAACAATATAAAGTTGAACTTTCTACTTGGGATGAAGCACATCCGGAACATTATACAGGTTCTGCTAAAGATTGGCACCAAGCACAAGAAGCCCTTGAAAGCGTGTTAAAGAAAAATAATATTCCTTATACATCACACGCAGGTGAAGCAGCATTTTACGGACCTAAAATTGATATTAAACTGATTGATGCAATAGGTCGCCCTTGGCAGCTTTCCACAATTCAGTTTGACTTTAACTTGCCCGAACGCTTTGATTTGACTTATGTAGCAAAAGAAGGCAGAGAAAGACCTTTGATGGTACACCGCGCTATGCTTGGTTCTATTGAAAGATTTTTGGGTATTTTAATTGAACATTACGGTGGTTTATTCCCCCTCTGGCTTGCGCCTTTACAAGCAAAGATTTTGACTTTGACCGATGCTCAACTTGATGCGGCAAAAGCTTTGCAGGCAAAAATGAAAGCAGCCGGTCTTCGCGTGGAACTTGATGCAAGCCCGGAAAAATTGGGTGCCAAAATACGCGCTGCACATATAGAAAAAGTGCCTTACACTTTGATTATAGGTGCTAAAGAAGCGGAAACAAATACCGTAACAATTCGTTTAAGAAGCGGTAAGAATATTACTGTTTCCAACGACGAGCTTATTAAAACAATGAGTGAAGAAGCCAATACTCGTTCTTTAGAAAACTTGTTTAAATAGAATAGGAATTTTTGCACCGTTATTCTTTTGCTGCTAAATTCTTTTTGGTAAATTTTGATTTTTTAGCTCTTAGAGTACCGAGATGTCGCTTTGCTCCACGTTCTTCTTGGTACACGTCGTCAGATAAAAATAAAAAATCATCTTAAATCTGCATCGCAGCGCGAAAACATTTTCATCCGCTGCGGTTTAACGCTCGTGTGATGTCGCAGTAAAAATCAAAATTTCCTCAAAAATACTTGGCAGATTTACGCGAGTGTTTTGGCTTTATTAATTAAATATTTACTTTTGGTTATCACTCAATTTCGCACATAAAAAACCCCCGAGTGTTTTTAAACCCGGGGGTAAATTTATGTATTATAAATTACCAGTGGAAGTAGTTTATTTTATCCCAAAATTTTCTTAAAAGACGAGATTTTTTACGAATTGTTTCTTGTAACTGTATTTTTAATTTTATATCTTCTATTTGTTCTTGAGTAGTATTTACTTCTATTGTGCTTGGTTCTATGTATCCGTTTAAAACAGCACTTGAGTTATCCATATTAATACTAGTCACTGTATAACAATGAGGATAAGTAATAGTTCCCTTTTCTAAAGCACTTTTTATATTTTCCTCATTATTTAATCTTATAGCAGCTTCAACAGGGTCAACACCAATAGCGAGTAATGCTTCATAGTCATTATTATGTGGATAATTTCTAACGATATAACGTGCTGCCTGATGTAATACCTGTTTATTGTTTTTAAGTACATCTGTTAAGTTTTGTTTGTCAAGGTATGTTTTAAGTTGTCCGGTTTTATAATATCTTTGAAAAATAATTTTATCTTCAAATAATCCTATTGAACTATCAATTATAGCTTGAATTTTATCTACGTAGTAATCATCAGGAAAGTCATAATTCGTTTGTTGATATTTTATATCTGTTTTTAGATCGTTTTTAAGCTCTTTAGCAAAATTTGTATATTCAGAATCTAATTCATACGAAAATGCTAAAAGCGGTAGCAACAATAAACTTAATAATGTTAATATTTTTTTCATATCGTTCTCCACATAAAATTCCCCGAGGTTTGTATTTTTATATCTACCTCGGGAAATTTTATAAATTACCAGTGAGCGTAACCTTTGCCCATACTATTGAAAGATGATGATATTGGATCTATTACTGATCCTAATTTGTCTCCAAAATTTTCTATAGTTTTTTCAAATTTTTCTTTACGGATTTGTCTTTTAAGTTTTTTCATTTCTATATTGAAATTATCTACTAATGGCTTTTCATTTTCAAGTTGTGTTTTTATTGCTTCAATTTCTTGTTCGGTTATATTTGCTTCAATAGTTTCTACCGTAGAAATAGGTGTAGTAAACCCACCGGATGGGGTCAAAGTAACCTTAACATAACAATGAGCGTAATGAATAACACCTTCTATAATCGGACGGTTTATTCTAAGAGCAGCTTCAATGGGATCTATTCCAATAGTTAATAATGTCTCATAGAGATTATGAATATTGTCTTTTCCGGTATCTGTAATATAATCTGCAAGGGAAGATAATGCTATTCTGTTATTTTTATCTTGTAAAAATGCGTATAATTCTTGAGATTCAAATTGCTTTGCAATTTGTTCCGTATTAAAGTATTTTTCTTTATTAAAAAATTTGGCATCACCGTTCGCTGCTGTTCCGGAATACCACCAACCGGTATGCACAAAATCCTTCTTAGCATTTTTCAAGATATTTTTTGCTTCATAAAATTTTTTTGCTGTTTCTAAATCATAATTTTGTGCAAATGCTAATAATGGTATTAAAAATACTGCTAATAATATAATTACCTTTTTCATATTTTATTCTCCTTTAATAAAATTACGTAGCATTGTTGTCTTTCTCTATATAAATATTTTATGAGTTATTTAGATTTTTTACAAGGGAATTTAGACCTATATTCATATAGGTCCTTTGGGTAATTAAAATTAGTATAAGATTTTTGCAAATAAAAACCCCGGATGTTATTTTAACCCGGGGTAAATTTATTTGTTATTAATTAGAATTTATTTGAGTTAGCATTCTGTTCAAAATCTTGTAAAACCTCTTTGGAGTAAGAATCTTGCCAAGTTTTGGTATTGTTATTATTCTCTTGTTTAGCTAAAATCTGTTCAATTGCTGTGTTACCTCTTAGATATATTGATTTCAAACTTGTTGCTAAGTTAAATAAGTTTTCCAAAGTTACAACTTCTTCATTATATTTGAAATTATATTTAGATTTTGTAATTAGATCAATATAATATGGCTGTGCATGTTGCGGTAAATCCAGAATTGATTTTGCTAAATCATCAATTCTAATAAAGATAGTATGACCGACTATTTCTTCTTTTTGGTTAACTAAAGAATTATCTTCCATCAATTCTAAAAAATTATTAAAATCTCTAAGAAGTTTTTGATATTTTGCTGTGCTGTTAATATCTTCATTAATTGCATCAATAATATTTCGATTTTGCATACCAAGTCTAAAGTTTTGAACACCGTTTTGTACAGCTTGTTGTGCAGCTTGTCTAATTTGTTCTTGGTTAATGCTTGCCGGTGTTGTTAACAAGTGTACACTTATGCCGGAACTAACTTGCTGCGCCATTAACGGAACGGCTGATAGAGCGAGTACTGCAAATGTTACTGCTAAGTTTATTTTTTTCATTTTTTCTCCTTAGTATAGGCATATCTGAGTTAATTAACTATGTTGCTTGCCTTATCTATAAACATTTTATGAGTTATTGACTTAGTTTACAAGGGAATTTGGACCTATATGCAAATAGGTCTTTTGGGTACTATTTCCTTGTACCGAAACGGCGGTCCCGTTGGGAAAAAGCAGAAATTGCTTCAAGCAAATCCCCCCCCTTAAAATCGGGCCACAATGTCTTGGTGAAATAAAATTCGCTGTATGCCGCTTGCCAAAGTAAGAAATTTGAAAGGCGTTCTTCACCTGAAGTTCTTATAATAAGGTCCGGTGCCGGAAGATCTTGATATAAATTCTTTTCAATATCGCTTTCGCTAATTTTTGTTTTACCTTGTGCAAGTATTTTGTTTACTGCGTCGGTAATTTCTTGCCTTGCGCCGTAATTTAGGCAAAGGTTTAAAATAAGTTTCTTTTTCCCGTTTGTTGCATTTATAACTTCATCAAGTTTGGTTAAAATTTTGTTCGGTAACCCTTTGCGCCTACCGCTGAAAACGAGTTTGACATCTCTATATTTATCTTCCGTAAATTTGCTTAAAGTATCGGCAAGCAGTTGCATTAAATAGGTAACTTCTGTTTTGGGGCGCGCCCAATTTTCCGTAGAAAATGCGTATAAACTTAAAATTTTTATACCTTCTTGTAAAGCGGTTTGTACGACGTCTTCAACGGAATTTGCCCCCTCTTTATGCCCTTCTTTGCGCGGAAGGTTTTTGAGTTTTGCCCAACGACCGTTACCGTCCATAATTATAGCGATATGTTTTGGTTTGTTCATATATAAATTTTAGCATTTTTATAAGGTTGGTTTGCATCTTCAATTTTTTGTCGGCGGCATATTATTGGTAAATTTTTACAAATAAAAATTGCCCAGTATAGAGGGATTTGGCTTCCGTCAAATTCCTGACGGAATTTGCTTCAGCCCTGGCTCGCGGTACTCGCCTTTGCCTTCGGCAAAACTCGTACATCGCTCCGCCTTCAAATCCTGACGGAACAACAAGCAGTTGTTGTTCCTACAAGGCAATTTTTACAAATAAAAATTGCCCAGTACAGGATTTGAACCTGTGACCTTTCCCATGTCAAGGGAACGCGCTACCACTGCGCCAACTGGGCTTAAAACTTAAAAAATTTTCAAATTCTTCGTCGCAATTTCTTGCAACATATATATTATAGCAAATTTTGTCGCTAAGTGCAAAATTAAAAATTGAATAAAAATTTAATATAAAAAATACCCCTGCGTTTGCAGGGGTATTTGTAACTGCAAAAACAGTTTAGAACTTAATGTTCATACCAAGTTGAACTGCAGTCGGTGAAGCGGTAAAGTGTTTAACATTGGTTAATACTGCACCGGTTAAGTTGAAAGAAACATATTCGTTATGATTGTAAACGACTTTTGCTTCCCAGCTGTTACCGTTCCAGTCTTTATTAAGTTCAGCGGTATAGAAATCTAAACCGAAACCCCATTTTTCAAGGTTTGCGAATTTCAAGCAAGCGCCGACATTGAGAATATCCCAATTATCATTATTAGGAGCTACTCTGTCAACAATACCTAAAACTGTACCAAACATTAAACCGGGGCGATAGTTACCAAAAGCTTCAAAATGTTTTTCAGATTTCAAATAGGTTACGCGAGGGGTAATTGTTGTTTCATCTAAGCTGATAGGTAAAGCTAAGTCAGCTTTAACTAACCATCCTTTTTCATGGGCACCGTAGTTTCTTGCGAATTCTGCACCTAATTTGAGATTATCATTTTCAAAAGTAGGTTTAACACCCCAGAAACCGAAATTATCTACTGCACCTTTTCTTCTAGCATCGTAGACATAAGCGTTTGCTTTAATGTTGTCATTAATTTTAACGTCTAAATCTAAACCACCGAGATTTGTATCAGTAGTAGGTCTAAACCCAGTATTAGCTATAGAAAAATAAGCTGCTGTTAAAGCAAAATTTTCCCCATTATATCTGGCTGTTACACCATCGAGAGAGGTATAATTATTGCTTATTGCATAGCCGTAATCAGGACCGAAATACATTACAGCGCTTTTTTCATCACCGTAAAATTGACGGCCGACTTTGACTTCCAAAGCATCAAAAACATTGGAAATATTGACATAAGCTTCTGCTAAGAAAGTTCTATCTAATAATGAATCGTTATCAACAGTTGTGGGATCATCATCGGTGTGCATCGTAACAGATTCACCTGCAAGACCATATTCACCGAAAACATTTCTATGTGCAAACGTTACTTTTGCGGTAACATCTTCAACAAGATCAGCATTTAAACCAAGTAAAACACGGTTTGTTGTGCCTCTTTTATCGCCATGAACAACAGCAACGTCTTTGTCATTGACGTTTAAACCGATGGTTTGAATATCACCGGTGATTTGAACATTTTCAACAGCAAAAGCAGGTGCAAATAAAGCACACACCATTGCTACGATAAGTAGTTTTTTCATTTTCCCTCCTTTAGGAATTAATTAACTTACTACCCATATACTTTAAAACTTTAAAAGCAAAATGTCAAGCCCTTGTACGATATCACTACATATTGGACTACTGGGATAAAAATTTAGAGCCATCAATTTGCTTCATTGTGTACTCCAGCGGTGTTTGCCAATTTAATCCTTGATGTGCTCTTTTTGTATTATACCAAATTAAGTATTCCATTA